>DATKMP010000210.1:0-29833 GCA_035541775.1 Bacteroidota bacterium
TCGTTCAGCTATGACGATGGTTCCACAAGTTTGAATATCAATCCCAACAATGGTGCAGATGCTATGTCCGTTGCTATCAACGCGGGAACTGCGAATACCTTCACCGGCATCACGCAGCTCAACAGCAGTTCCACCGTTACACCGAGTTCTCAAAATGGATACGCCTCCGGAACGATGAGCAACGTTTCGGTGGATACGAGTGGAAAAATTGTTGGTACCTTTACCAATGGAACAGTGATGACGTTAGGAGAAGTGTTGCTGGCTAACTTTAATAACCCATCCGGTTTGGTGAAGACGGGAGATAATCTGTACGATATTTCCGGCAATTCCGGTGAAGCGTCCATTGTTGAAGCCGGTGTTTCTACCAGTTCTACCATTCAATCCGGTTCATTAGAACAGTCGAATGTAGATTTATCGGAACAGTTTACACAAATGATTATTGCTCAACGTGGATTTCAGGCAAACGCACGAGTGATAACCACCAGTGATGATTTTTTAAATGAATTAGTAAATCTGAAACGTTCTTAAAATATGAGGTAACTATCTCTTGAGGCGAATAAAAAAATTCGCCTCAAGAATAGAAAAGAAAAATGGAACAAAAAGAACAAAATGACTCATTGCAGCATTCCATGGAGAATACGCAGTACCCGCTTGTTGTTGCTTTGGATGTTGATGATGAAACATTGCAACTGTTGCGTCTTGAATTTGTCCAGCGTCGTGCACGGTTTTCAGCGTTTGCGCAAGGCGCGGACTTTCAAAAATTCATTGTACAAAGACGCATCGGTGTTTTTATCGTTGAGCTGGTAGTCGATAGCCAATCGAACGTTGAATGGATAAAAAAAATGCATGTTCTTTTTCCCGACGTCGCGATTATTGTCATCAGTACCTATGATGAGAGGACGAAAGCCATAGATATTATCGGCACGGGCGATGCTCAATTTTATCTTATGAAGCCGTGCAAACAAAACGAAGTCGGCGCTTTGGCAGAGCAAGTGATCAAGAGGCAAATGGAGTTGCAGAATCAAAAACTTTCACAAACTCTATCGACCTTTAAAAATTTACCGATCCCTCAAAAATTTCAGAATCGTCTTAGTTATTTGCTGCACAAACCAGCGATTTCACTGAACGAAATTATTGTGGAAATAGAAAAGAACCCCGGGCTGGTTGCAAAAGTACTGCACATTGCAAATTCTGTACATTACTGGACGCGCTCGCCCATTGTTTCGCTTCGGGAAGCGATCATTTTCATCGGTATCGAATATCTCGAAACATTAGTCATGGCGGTCGATGTCTTTGAAAACATGGTCAATGTTGCACATCGTGATATCCGTGAACATTATGAAACGTTGTGGAATGGTTCTCTGCGCCGAGCGCTCGTCGCGAAACGGATTGCAGAAAATTTCGATATGGTACGAGATGCCAGCGCGGTTCACGTCGCAGCGTTATTGCAAGATATCGGCTTGCTGGCACGATTGTGTTTGGAACCGGAAAAATATAGCGAGATGATTCATCTTGCAGCGAATGATCATATATCGCAATACGGCGCCGAACTACGAGTGTTTTCGACCACGCATGACGAATTGGGATCGGCATTGTTGAATCGATGGAACTTTCCTCATGAAGTAATTTTTGCTGTTGCCAATCATCATGGCGAATCGTTCGGCGACCAGATTACTCAAGTTGTTCAAATTGCCGACGCGTTAGATCCTGTCGGTTGTATCGAGCCGCATGACGAAGCGCTATTCCCACAAATTATTGAATGGGGAGAACGATTTGGAGAAATGCTCGACTCGTTAAAATCCCAAACAGTGACATAGAGAAAGAGAGTTCGTATGGTTGAGATACAAGCGCAAAAACCGACGGAGTTATCTTCGCCGGAACTTATTCGTCCATCGATTCTTTTTATTATCGAAGATGAAGCACAGCTTCGGCGCACGCGAGAATTTTTTCGAAAAGAACGATTGCAACTATTTTTTTGCAACGTGTTTGAAGATGCGCTGAAACAGTTGCACAATACGCAGGTGGATCTGATCGTTTTAAAATCATCCCGCCCTTGGCTCGAGATTGTGCAATTATTGAAACAAGCTCAATCCATTCGCGATGAAACGATGCGGCTGTTGATTGGTCCTGCCGGCTATGAAACCGACGCGTTGGATTGTATTGCGACGAATCTGATCCACCAATATATCATCAGTCCCTTGAACGACGAATCGTATCATAACATTATTTTGGATATGGTACGCGTTCAGCATGAAGCGCGCATGCGAAATTTAAGACTCAAACTTGCTTCGTTCCGAAGTCTTCCTGCTCCCCAGCGATTTCAATCGCGGTTACGCCAACTATTAGCGATGCGGGATATTTCGATCAATACGCTGGTACAAGAAATTGAAAAAAGCCCCGCGTTAGTTGCGAAAGTATTACAAGTAGCAAATTCTGTACACTATTGGACTCGTGTACCGATTGCCAAAATCCATGATGCTGTTTCCTTTATTGGCACTGAACATATTGCTTCACTTGTTATGGCGATTGAAGTGTTTGATGCATTCGGATATTTCACCGTTCCCGATATTCGTGCGCATTATGAATTATTGTGGGAGCGTTCTTTGCGAAGAGCAAACATTGCAAAAAAAATTGCTGAAGAATGGAAGCAGCCAGATTTACATCCTCACATGGCTTACGTTGCTGCGTTGCTGCAAGATATCGGCTTGCTGATACGGCTTTCGAATGAACCGCAGCGATATCTTCGAATGTTTCAAATAATGCGCGAGACGGGCGTTTCTTCGACGGAAGCCGAACTACAAGTGTTTTCCAATATGCACTATCATGTCGGCGGATTGGTATTACAAACATGGAATTTTCCTTCAGACATTGTGTTTGCCATTGCGCATCATCATAGCAGTTCCTTCGATGATCCACTGACGCAAACAATTCAAATTGCCGATGCGCTTTATACATCTGACATCTCTCATGCGCACGACCCTTCTCTTGATCCGATGATTGAAATTTGGCGATCGCGATTTGATTCTGCCGATAGCGCAGCATTGCTTTCGACGAAACTTTGATTCAATTTTAAAAATAATCGATAAAAATTTCCCTGTCTGTTGAACTTCAGACAATCTCCACCACGTGTCTGATAATCACCAATTCACAAAATTATTTTTGCGATCCAACGCTTTTTTTTTGCAAAAATAGCCGCTCTTATCAATAAAAATAACTCCAACACCATCAAGACCATGGTACACGATTTGCCTTTCTTAAATAAAAAAGAGATCGAGTGTTATGGCAAACGAACAAAATTTACAACCACCCGCGGCAAATCAACCCGCCCGTCAACCGCTCACACAACCGGATGCACCGGTACCTGCACAGATACCTGCTGCATCGTCTTCTATTTCCTTTCAAAAAATTTTGATGATCGGCGTACCGGTATTCATCCTTCAAGTGGTCGTTATTTATTTTCTTATGGTTAAGGTTATTGCGAAACCTTCCGCCAGTTCGGAACCGGCGTTATCCGCCGGAACAGAAAAGGCCGTCGCCGAAAGCGCAGAACTCAATCTCTTTGTTGTCAAAGATATTATTATCAATCCTGCCGGAACAAACGGAGGCCGTTTTTTATTGGCAACGATCGGTGTTGACGTCAATTCACCGGAAGCGCTGCAAGAATTAAATAAAAAAGAAGTTCAGGTGCGAGATGTCCTGAACACGGTCTTGACAGAAAAAACACTTCCGCAATTGATCGACGTTACACAACGCGGACAACTCCGAACAGAAATGGGGAAAAAAATTGGAGACATTCTCGTCTCCGGCAAAGTAAAAAATATTTATTTCAGCAAATTCATTATTCAGTGAGAGATGGCCCGTGCCTGAAATCCTTTCTCAACAAGAAATAGACAGTTTATTATCTGGCATTCCGCTGGAGACAGTCGATACGAAAGTTGCGGCTGAAGAAAAGCCGGCAGGCCCGGAAATTATGACGTTCGATTTCCGATTGCCCAACCGGCTTTCCAAAAATCAACTCAGGACCTTGCAGGCGGTTCATGAAAGTTTTGGCGAAACCTTCAGTTCGTATCTCATTTCGCGCCTTCAAACCAACGTCAATATTTCGGTTTCTTCCGTCGATCAGATATTTTATTCCGAATATGTGTTGTCGGTGCCGAGCCCGAGTTGTTTGTACATCGTTCGTATTATGGAATCGGATGCGTTTGCCATTATAGAACTCAGTCCACAGTTAGTGCTCGCGATGGTATCACGATTGCTCGGTGGACAAACGGAACAAGAAAAAAAATCTCGGCTGATTACGCGCATCGAACAACGTATTGCGAAAGGCATTGTGCAGCGCGGAATTGTCGATCTTCAAAAAGCTTGGAAAGCGATTGCAGATTTAAATTTTCAATTCGAGCGATATGAAACAGAAGGTGATTTTGCGCAGATCGTTCCGTTAAGCGAAATCGTTCTGGTCGTTTCGCTGGAACTGACCTTTGGCGAACAAAAATATTTGATGAATTTGTGCTTTCCCACATTTGCCCTGGAACCCATTCTTGCAAAACTTAACCTGCAAAACATTGGCACACTCTCCGTCAATAAAACTGATGCCGAATGGACCAATATCCTGAAACGGCAAGTGACTTCTACCGGCATCGAACTTGTCGGGCTGCTTGGCACGACGAATTTAACTTTGCGGGAATTAGTGGAATTAAAACAGGGCGACGTCATTCGAACGAGCATCGGAGAAAATGTCGAAGCGCAGGTTCAGATTGGAAATAAAACGCGCTTTTGGGGGCGTGCCGGCGTCAACGACGGCCGGTTGGCATTAAAAATTACTCATACCATTGCAGACACACCATCAAAACAATGATGGTAGTTTTAGAAGAAAGATCAATTATGGAACAAACAAACGAACAAGCTGCCGACGTCAACACACCAGCAGCGCCGCGTTCAGAGGAACCGTCGGTGTTGGGTGCCGAGAAAGACAAAAAATTAGAAATGCTGCTCGACCTGAATTTGCCGGTATCGATTGAATTAGGCAGAACAAGTTTGCCGCTGCAAGAAATTCTTGCGTTTCAACGTGGGTCGGTGGTGGAATTTGAAAAGCTTGCCAGTGAGCCGGTAGATGTTCTCATCAATGGAAAAAAAATGGCGGAAGGCGAAGTTGTGGTGATCGAAAAACATTTCGGAATTCGTATCACCAATCTTGTCGATGCTTCGGAGCGCTTGAAAGGATTGGGAAAATAAATGGGCTGGGTATTTCTTCAAACCATGTTGTCGCTGGCGGCAGTACTGGCTGTTATGGCGGCAGTGATTTATGCGATGAAGCGCTGGCTGTTCGGTTCGCCGGCCAAACAGCAATTAGCCGTTCCAATCGATGTTCTTGGATATCGAGTATTGCAGCCGAAGCGATCGGTGTATGTGATTCAAGTGCTCGGCAAAACTATTGTTCTCGGTATGAGCGAAGCCGGCATGCAACCATTGTGTGAAATAGATGAAGAGACGTATGCCCGCCAAACGGAGTTCACGAGTAGCGGCAGCACGGAAATGTCGCCGTCATTTTTAAATTTTTTAAAACAGAACCTTGGAATGATGCGCACACAGCTCGGTTCAAAATCGATTCGTCCAAATAATGGAACAGGAAAATAAACGTGCAGCTATTCAACAAACTCATAAAATGTTCTCTTCTTCTTCTTGTTTTGCTGTTCTGTGTAACCGTCAGCAGTTACGCGCAGCAAAAACCGATTGCGATCCCGAAAATTTCTCTTGAAGTCGGAAAATCCAGCAATCCGCAGGATGTCGCCGTTACACTTCAAATTTTATTTTTGATGACTATTCTTTCGCTTGCGCCTGCGCTCTTTATTCTGACGACAGCATTCACGCGAATTATTGTCGTGTTCTATTTTTTAAAGCAAGCGATGGGAACGCCGCAAATGCCGCCGGCGCAGGTGTTGATCGGACTGGCGATGTTCCTGACGTTTTTTGTCATGGCGCCGACGTGGAATAAGGTGTACGACACTGCGCTTCAACCGTATCTCAACAATAAGATGACGATGAATGATGCGTATGATCGCGGCGTTCAACCGGTTCGCGAATTTATGTTCAAACATACGCGCGAAGAAGACCTTGCACTCTTCGTGAAAATGTCCGAGGCGCCCAAGCCGGCAACGCGCGCCGATCTGCCAACCTACATTCTTGTTCCCGCGTTTGCTATCAGCGAACTGCGCGCCGGATTTCAAATCGGCTTTATTATTTTTATCCCGTTTATCATTATCGATATGGTTGTGGCCAGTGTCTTAATGTCGATGGGGATGATGATGCTGCCGCCGGTAACGATCTCGCTGCCGTTTAAAATTTTATTGTTCATTCTGGTCGATGGCTGGCATCTCATCATCGGTTCACTGTTAGCAAGTTATCAATAGGTGGAACTGTGACGGAAGAATTTGTTATTCATTTAGTACGCGAATCATTTTATACACTCGTTCTTATTGCTTCGCCGGTATTGTTGGTTTCGATGGTGGTAGGATTGGTGATTTCTATTTTTCAAGCGGCAACCTCGATTCAAGAATTTACATTGACGTTCGTTCCCAAATTAGTTGTCATTGCTATCGTGTTAGTTCTTTCGCTTCCGTGGATGATGGAAACGTTGATCACGTTCACCTTAACGTTGTTCAATCAAATACCGACGTTGGTGCATTAATGTTTGAAGTGTACACACAACAATTCATTTTGTTTCTCATGCTGTTCATCCGCATCATTGCCACGTTGACAACAGTGCCATTGTTTGGACATCAATCGATACCAGCGCAAACAAAAATTGGCTTAGGGCTGTTTGTAGCGTATGTGATGTACCCCATCACAGCCCATCAAGCAGCGGCAATCAATCAGCCGTTAGCCGGCATTGTCCTGATTGCCCTCAAAGAAACGCTGGTCGGCGTGTTGATCGGATTTACGCTTGGAATTGTCTTTGCGGGCGTTCGTTATGCCGGCGAATTGATTTCTTCTTCGATGGGCCTCAATGCCGCAAACATGTTCGACCCGGAAAGTACACAAAGTATGCCGGTGCTCGGCGAGTTTATGTATCTCATTACGTTGTTAATTTTCTTACTCATCAACGGGCATCATTTTGTTTTCGAAGCATTGAATATCACGTTCAAAGCTGTCCCCATCGGATCGTTGACATTTTCTGATCCATTGATGCAATCCTTGATTCATCTTACCGGAATGATGTTTGTGGTGGGAGTTAAAATTGCCGCCCCGGTGCTGGTGGCAATTTTTTTAACCAACTTGGGCTTATCCATTTTAGCCCGTGTTATGCCGCAAGCCAATATTTTAATGATGAGCTTTCCGATTACCATCTCTGTCGGATTGCTCGTGCTTTTGTCATCAACACCATTGTTGATTGTTGTTTTTAAAAAACTGCTGCTGTCGTTTGAAGATAATATTATGGAATTGATTCGGTTGATGTAAGCTATGGCAGATTCAATGAATGATAGTGCCGAGCGGACTGAGGATGCCACTCCGAAAAAGCGGGAAGACACTCGCAACAAGGGAATGGTCGCCAAGAGTATGGAGATTAATTCTGCGTTGGTGATTTTCTTTGGCCTGCTGTTATTGCAAGTCGCGAGCGGCGGCGTAATGCAACATATTATGAGCGTATCGAAACTGTTGTTCGGTCAAGCAGCATCGATTCAGATTAATACGACAAACATTCAGCAATTCGCTTCGTCTGAAATTCTTTCATTCCTCATGGCGATTGGCCCGCTGTTGTTAGGATTTTTAATTATTGGATTGATCGGAAGTGCCAGTCAAGCGGGATTTCATTTTTCCGTACAAGCGCTTGAACCCAAATGGAATAAATTCAATCCTGTGTCGGCACTCAAATCGACTTTTGTTTCGAAACGGTCGATGGTCGAGATGATTAAAAATTTATTGAAAGTCGTTTTGGTCGGATGGGTCGCATATTATTCCATTTCATCTTCCGTCGAAGATTCAGTCGAGTTGATCGACGGCGACGTCGGCAATATTGTTTCGTTTCTGATCAGTGCTGTGATGCATGCGGGTTTAAAAATCGGCCTTGCGTTTGTTGTGCTTGCAGCGTTCGATTATTTGTATCAGCGCTATGAGTTTGAGCAACAAATAAAGATGACCAAAGAAGAAGTGAAAGAAGAAACGAAAATGCAAGAAGGCGATCCGCAAATCAAAGGTCGCGTGCGTTCGATTCAACGGCAAATTGCGTACAAACGGATGATGCAGGATGTCCCCAAGGCGGATGTTGTGGTGACCAACCCGACACACTTTGCGGTTGCATTAAAATACGATGCGCCCAAAATGCAAGCGCCGACCGTTGTTGCGAAAGGCGCCGATTTGGTTGCGCAGCGCATCAAAGCCATTGCCGCGGAGCACAATATCCCGGTTGTTGAAGATAAAATGCTTGCACGAACTTTATTTAAGTCTGTCGATGTCGGCGAACAAATACCGGAAAAATTGTTCCAGGCGGTCGCACAAGTGCTTGCCTACATTTATCGAATGAAAAATTCCCGAAAACAACTTGCGATGAATTAAACTGTGAATACCATAGTAGGAAATAATAAATCGAACGGTCAAGGCGCATCGATCTTAACGACACTGCAATCGAATACCGATTTGTTGCTGGCTGGCGGTGTGATCCTAATTCTTGCACTGCTCATTATACCGCTGCCGGCGTTTTTATTAGATGTTTTGCTGGCGTTGAATATTACCGTAGCCATTCTCATTCTGATGGTTTCCTTGTATATCACCAGTCCGTTAGAGCTATCCGTTTTCCCGGGATTGTTGCTGATTCTGACGATGTTCCGATTGTCGCTGAATGTCGCTTCAACACGATTAATTCTTGGCGAAGGATATGCCGGCGAAGTGATTAACGCATTCGGTTCGTTTGTGGTCAAAGGCAATTATGTTGTCGGCTTCGTCATTTTTATCATTCTTATTCTCATTCAATTTATCGTCATCGTGAAAGGCGCGGGACGTATTTCGGAAGTTGCGGCGCGATTCACATTAGATGCCATGCCCGGCAAACAAATGGCCATCGATGCAGACATGAATGCCGGACTGATTACAGAATTAGAAGCGCGTGAACGCCGTGCATCCATTGCACGCGAGGCAGAATTTTTTGGAGCGATGGATGGCGCCAGCAAGTTTGTCCGCGGCGATGCTATTGCCGGATTGCTTATTAATGTTGTGAATATCGTCGGTGGATTTATTATCGGTGTTGCGCAACGCGGACTGTCTTTTACCGATGCACTTCACGCATATACCTTGTTGACAGTCGGCGATGGCTTGGTTACACAAATTCCTGCGCTTGTCATTGCTACGGCATCCGGCATGGTTGTCACGCGCAGCGGCTCAGGCAATCAGTTGGATATCGATGTGCGAAAGCAAGTCTTTGGGCGTCCCAAAGCAATGTTGATTGCTGCCGGTACATTAGTATTATTTGCCATCGTACCCGGACTGCCGACTATTCCCTTTCTTATGCTTGGCGGACTTGCCGGTTCTCTCGGGTATGTCAATTTAAAAAATGAAAAGAAAGAACAGGATTCGAAGAAAGAAACGGCAGTAGTTCCTGCGGAAAAGAAAGAAGAACGCGTCGAAGATTATGTTCAAGTCGATACCTTGGAATTGGAGATCGGATACGGATTGATTTCGTTGGTTGATGAAACTCATGGCGGCGATTTGTTTAATCGTATAACCAATGTACGCAAACAGCTTGCGTTGGAATTGGGTATCGTCATTCCACCGATTCGCGTGCGAGATAATTTGCAACTGGATTCCACACAGTATGTCATGAAAATTCGTGGAAACATTGTTGCAACCGAGCGATTAATGATGGATCGATTGCTGGCGATGAATTCTGGAATGGTGGAAGAACAAATTTCTGGGACGGAAATTAAAGAACCGGCGTTTGGGTTGCCTGCTGTCTGGATTCCTCTCCATGAGCGCGAACATGCAGAACTTGCGGGTTACACCGTGGTCGATCCGTCTTCCGTTCTTTCAACGCACTTGCAAGAAGTGCTGCGGCACAATGCAGACAAAATTTTAGGGCGTCAGGATACGAAGAAGCTCATCGAGAATTTGAAGAAAGATTATCCGGCTGTTGTGGAAGATTTGACGCCAGAATTGCTGCCGACCGGTTCCGTGCAAAAGGTGTTGCAAAATTTATTGCGTGAAGGAATTCCCATTCGCGATCTGGTGACGATTCTTGAAGCGCTTGTGGACTATGCTCGTGTCACCAAAAATGTGGACGTGTTGACGGAATATGTCCGCCATGCCCTCTCCGATACGATTGCGCGATTGTATGCCGATACAAAAGGCATTGTGCATGCAACCATGATGGGCGCACGATTGGAGCAGGTCGTTACGGCCGCACTGCAAAATCAGAAAGAAAACAGCCCGAGTCTCGGATTATCGCCGGCGATTATCGAAGCGATTCAAACCGGCATGACGGAAAATATTGAAACGGCAACGGCGGCGGGCTATCTGCCTGTGGTGTTGTGTGCCGCAACCGTCCGTCCGTATTTTTATCGGCTCATTCATACAACATTTTCCACCGTGGCGGTGCTGTCGTTCACAGAATTACCCGCTGAAACAGAAATCGAATTTATAGGCAAACTGGAGATAGAACATGCAAATTAAAAAATTTGTCGGCGCAACTTTGAAAGAAGCAACGGATCGGATGAAAGCCGAACTCGGTTCCGATGCTATTGTCCTCAATACGCGGAAGGTATCCACCAATCGCTTTCTGAATTTTTTAGGAAAGGATATGCTGGAAATTACAGCAGCCATCGACGAACATCCGGCGCAAACTGGGAAGCCGGCAGCAAAAAATATGGATAAATTTTCGTACGCCTTTCGTCAAGCGCGCGAAGCGTACGGCGGCAATACCGCGCAGCCGAAAACGACCGTCGATGAATTGAATGCGATTGTACAAAAATCTTCCGAACGCCGAGCAACGAACGAAGAAAGTTCTCGCGTTTCGTTTTCAAAATCCAGCGCCGATGTTGAAATATTGAAAAATGAAATGGAAGAAATGCGCAGCATGTTGTCGCAAATTGCCGACCATCTGAAATATGCAAAGATGCCTGCCTTGCCGGTACATCTTCAACAGGCGTTCATCAATCTTATCAACAACGACGTAGAAGAAACCATCGCAGCGGACTTGATTCAAGCCGTATATGGAAAATTGAATGAAGAACAGTTGGAAGATAAAGAAACAGTCGAGAAAACACTCCTGGCAGAAATTGCAAAATATTTTCACGCCGCACCCATCGCAGAAGAAAAAGGGAAACGCGCCCACATCGTTGCGGTGGTTGGTCCAACAGGAGTTGGTAAAACTACAACGATTGCCAAGCTTGCAGCAATTCATAAATTACTGCATCATCAAAATGTCGGATTGATTACGGCCGATACCTATCGCATCGGCGCCATCGAGCAACTGCGGACGTTTGCCGGCATTGCGGATATTCCGATGCAAGTTGTGTACAAGTCAACGGAAATGCCGGAAGTGCTGAAAACATTTCGGAAAAAAGATATTGTTTTTATCGACACCGTCGGCAGAAGCCAGCATGCCAAAAAAGAACTTGCCGAGTTGCGCCGCTTTTTAGATGCAGCTTCGCCCGATGAAATTCATCTTGTTCTGAATGCGTCTTCCGGGCGCAACACCTTGCTGGATGTCGTTGAACGCTTCAAGCCATTTAAACCCAACCGGCTGTTGGTTTCCAAGATCGATGAAGCGCTTGCCCTGGGCGGTTTGGTGAGCGTAATGAAAAAATATGAGTTGCCCATTTCGTATCTCACGACCGGGCAAGTAGTGCCGGATGATATTATGACTGTGGAACCGTTGCGGCTTGCCGGCATGATTAATAACGGAGCGATTGCTCATGCGTGAAGCGTACGTCATAGAAGATCAGGCGACACGACTGCGTGAAATTGCATTGCACGCTTCTCTCAAACAGCCGCGGCATAATCCGTTTGTCGTTGCGATTGCAAGCGGAAAAGGCGGCGTCGGAAAAAGTACCGTGGCGCTGAATACAGCAATTACGCTGAGCGATCTTGGCAATCGAGTATTGTTAATCGATGCAGACCACAATATGGGTAATTTGCACATTATGATCGGCGAAGCTCCTCGTTACAATCTTGCAGATGTTCTGCGCGGCGAACGCGACATCGAAGATGTGCTTCTTCATCCGTTGCCCCGTTTGGATATTTTGCCCGGGAATTCGGGAGATTTCAATTCTCCGCCGATGACCGAAGCGGCCATGAAGAATTTTTTGCACGATGTCAGAGCGCTTGAAACCGAGTATGACATAATATTGATCGATCTGTCTGCCGGCTTGTCTGGAAAAATTCTTGCGGCTTGCCTCGAAGCCGACGAAGCAATTATTGTGACAAACGATCAGCCGACAGCCGTGATGGACGCATACGCCGTGATCAAGATGATTACAGCCCAGCAGCCGCAGCATGCCGTTTCGGTTGTGATGAGTGGTGCGGAATCTCCCATTGCGGCAGATGATGCGATGCGAAAGCTGCAGATAGCCGTCGAACATTTTCTTCATCGGAATATCCAATATCTCGGAACGATTCCGTTCGATAAAAATTTACAGCGTGCCATTCAAGTTCAGGTGCCTCTTGTGAGGTTATATCCTTCATCGTCGGCAGCATTAAATGTTGCGGCGATTGCACGTCAAATCGTAAAAAAAACAACAGTACATCAAACAGAAAGAACACTATGAACAAACTTATTTTTCAAATCGGAATGTTATCCTTTTTTGTGACGTCGGTAGTCTTCGGGCTTCAAGGGTTTTCGTTGTTCGATACGATCAGTCGCGCGTTTATCATTTTCATCGGCGTCGAATTGATCGGAACATTTTTACTGACAGTGCTTTCATGGTTCTCGATGGAAGGAAAAGATAAATCAAAATTATCCGAAGCAAATGTCAACGAGCCGACCATCGCAGCGAAGAAAAGCTAAGGTGCACGTACTGAATGCGTGTTATGATGCAAACGACTCAAGAAAAACAAAATTCGCTTCAGCCAGATGCGTTATCGGCCGAGAAGCGCCCGCTGTTTTTCCAAAATCTCAATTTGGTAGGATATGTTGTGCACAAGATGATAGGATTCGGCAATGCACCTCAGCCGCTGGAACAATCCGACTTGATACAATTGGGCATGATCGGATTGTTGGATGCTGTTGATCGGTTCGACCCGAACCGCGGCGTGCAATTTCAAACCTATGCTGTGAGCAGAATTCGTGGAACCATTCAAGATGAATTACGAAAACTTGATTGGATTCCGAGGTCAGTCCGAAAAATTGAGCGCGAGCAAAATGCAAAATTACAAGTAATTGAAAATCAAGCAAATGTCAATGAATCGCATGAAGAAATTGCCCAGCGGCTTTCGATGACGATGGATGAGTATCGAAACATGCTCGATCGGGCAACGGGCGTTCTCTCCGAACGCATCGTTGGACTGGATGAAGATGATGACTCCAATGATTCATTAGCGACAGGAAAAGAATCTGATCCTTTTGAACAACTGAGTCAGGCGCAAGTTCGCGAAGAAGTGTTTAATGCGATCGAACAATTGCCAGCACGAGATCGGTTGGTCTTGGTGCTCTATTATTATGAAGAATTAACCTTTAAAGAAATCGCCCGCGTTTTAAATATTTCGGAATCGCGAGCATCCCAAATCCACACAACCGTGATTGAATACTTGCGGCAAACCTTAAAGGAGTTGCAATGACACAGCACCAGAGACAAGATATGCAGCCGGAAATGGTCGGCGTTGCAAAAGAAATTGTTAAATTGGTCAACTCATCTACCACGCATATCAATCAATTAAGTGCAGTGTTGACCAAAGAGCCGACCTTGATGAAAAGCATCTTGCACAAAGCCAATGCTCCTGTGTACGGATTGCGTGACCGCGTGCAGGATTTGAATCTTGCGATCGTGCTCTTAGGGTTTGATGTATTAAAAAAAACGGTTGCCAGCGCATTAGTTCATGATGCACTGCGCAAAATTGTGGATACTTTTTCCAAATATGACGATTTTTGGCATCATTCCCTGAGTACGGCATTTGTTGGTCGTGCTTTGGCCATGGAAACGTGTGCTTGTAATCCCACCGATGCCTTTGTTGCAGGACTGTTGCATGATATTGGACACTTGGTGAAACAAATGACACAGCCGGAGTTTGAAAGGGAATTATTTTCTGCCAATCTCTTGGCAAGCACAACCCAGCATGAAGAACTTGGCTCATTTTTAGCAAAACAATGGGAAATAACGGATGGAATTGCCGAAGCTATACGGTTTCACCATCAGCCGGAGCAGGCGCCTACGCAAAAAGCACTGGCATCCATTGTGCATCTTTCTGATCAGTTGAGTTTGGAATTAAGCCATGGTGCAGTTCATGAAGGAACCGCACTGCCGTTGAATAATTTTGCATGTGCCTTGTTGGGCATAACTAAAGACGATATGACGAATTTGGAAAATACACCCTTATTAGAGTCGTTGCGTGCAACGGCAAAAGAATCAATCGGAGAAGATTTTTCAAAGATGGTCAAGACGACTATTCTCAATGCGTTGACAGAATTGCCGGATCAAGAAAAAATTGTTATCGCATTGCGATATTATGACGGTTTGAATTATCGTGATATTGGACAGTTGTGTGGTTATGAAGCCAAAACTGCCCAGATGCTGCATGATCAGGCATTTCAACGGATCAAAAAAATGTTTGTGCCAGAAAGTTACGACGGAGAACCTGCGTCATGATCACTCCCGAACAAATACGTGAACGCGTCAAAACAATCATCCAGCTTCCGGCATTGCCGGCGGTCGCGATGGAAGTGGTAGATCTGGTCGATAATCCTAAAACAAGTGCCTCGAAACTTGGTCGGGTCATTTCGTCTGATCAAGCGTTGACGGCAAAAGTTTTAAAGATTGCCAATTCGCCGTTCTACGGCTTCCCAAAAAAAATATCGACTATTGATTTTGCTATCATCGTGCTCGGATTCGATGCATTAAAAGAAATTGTCATCAGCATTTCGTTGGTGAGTTCGCTGCAAAAAAAATCCGATATGTACTTTAACGCAAAAACCTTCTGGGATCATTCTATCTCGACAGGTGTTATCGGACGCAAACTTGCGCATGATCTTGGTTACCGAATAAGTGGCGAAGTCTTTGTCGCCGGTTTGTTGCACGATATGGGGCTCTCTGCTCTTCATCGATACTTCAATGGCGAGTTCGTTCGCATTGTCGATATCGCCCATGAATCTGATTTGAGTATTCTGGAAGCTGAAGAAAGCGTACTCGGCGTAACGCATGCCGAAGTCGGCGGATGGCTGGCGGAGCGATGGAATTTACCGGAACAGCTTATTGAAGCCATCTCGTTGCATCACGCACCTTCCAAGGCAAAAGTCAACAAAGAATTGGTTGCGTTAGTCCATTGCGCAGATGTGTTAGCTTGGCGCTTGGATGAAAAAAAGGAATTGTTTGAAAAAGGAATCGAATTCGATCCGGCTGCCTTGGAATTGCTTCGGTTGAATGATGAATATACGTTAAGCAGTTATATCGAGCAGTACCGGGGCACACTCCAAAACGATATTGAACAAGCGACCTCGTATTCGAAAGTGGCGGGAGCATAAGGATGCTGAATTCGACAAAGCGAAATCCGAAGCAGCAAAAAAAGCGGGAAGAACTTGTGGAAGAAATGGTTCCGCAATTTGAGACATTTTTAGAAAGCCGCGAAAAGTACATTAAAGCGCTTGAAACGACTATTGATGTTTTAAAAAGTGATATTGCCCACCGAAGCCATGGCAGCTTAAACGTCCGCAGTTCGATTGATGAGTTGGTGGTCATGCAGCGGCTTTCCAGCACGATCAGTACGGCGATGACACCGGATGCGATTTTGAGCGCGTTGATCGAACTGACGAAACAAGTGGTGCCCATCGATGATGCGAATATATTTTTATTGGATTCACGTTTGACCGGATTAAAGTCTTTAACACCCAAAGGATCCAAGAGGTTATTAGAAGAAGCACAAGAGCAGTTAGAATCCGGCATTGTCGATTGGGTGTTTTCGGAAAAGAAAACAGTTGTTATTCCTGATTTGAAAAGCCTCATCGTCGATAGTCCGGCAAAAAATTTTGTGATCGTTCCTCTCATCATGCGCAACCGCGGTATCGGCATTTATCTTATACACACCGTCAAGCCGCAATCGGATTTTTCCAATCAAGATATTCAACTGCTGACGGTTTTGTCGAACCAAGCGGCGGCGGGTGTGGAAAATTGGCGAACGTATGAACAGCTAGCACAAGCTAACACCGAGTTAAAAGCATCGGAAGAACAAATCATTCGGGCGGCACGGCTGGCGGCCATTGGCGAACTGGCAGCAAGCATTGTGCACGAAATAAAAAATCCTGTGCAGGTTTTGATGTTGCAGTTAGATGTCATGAAACGCGGCACGGTGATTCCCAATGCCGATGAATTGCTGCGGCAGCAAGTGATGCGGCTACATGATATTACAAAGCGATTAATGAATTTCTCTCGCAACGTGTCTGATGAATTTAAGATTGAGCCGACGGATGTGAACAAATCGATCCTGGATGCTGTTGCGATGGTGGAACATGAGTATCGTCTCGACAAAATTGAATTTGAACTGGAACTGGAAGGGCAGTTGCCGGCGATTCCGGGTAACTCAAGTTATCTTCAACAGGTATTCCTCAATCTTGCTATCAATGCGCGAGACGCCATGCCCAACGGCGGAAAAATCGTTATCCGAAGTTCATCGGATTATTTTCATGTCATCGTCCACTTTTCTGATACCGGCTGTGGTATAGACCAGAATATCTTGGAACGAATATTCCAGCCATTTTTTACAACCAAAGAAGAAGGAAAAGGAACAGGTTTAGGGTTGGCAATTTGTAAAAAAATTGTCGATCAACATCAAGGCGAGATTGGTGTCGCGAGCGAACATGGCAAAGGAACCACATTTACAATGAAACTGCCGCTACGGAGGACAGAAGAATGCAAATAAAACAAACCAGTGTTATGTACGGGATGGTGATGGGAATTTTGACGGTCGGATGGACGATGATGACGATGGGTCAGGACATCACGCTTCAAAATTTTAATCGTGTTTCGAGTTTGAAACCCATTGCACATACGGAAGCAGTACCGAATATTGCGGCAACGCAGAGAACCACGGTGAAGAAATCGGCGGTGCATCAAAAACCATTTAAAGTGAAAACAATCAAGCCGACGACAGTCAATCGAATTCCGTTGCATAGCAAGCACAGTCATCATGCTGCCGTGGCATCTGCAAAAAAAATATCTGTTCCCCAGCCGTCGGTTGCGCAAACAACTGTACCACAAAATCCGCAACCGATCATTCCTGTTGAAAATGCGATATGGGCAGAAAGTAAAGAAGCAACGCCGGTACAAAAAACAGAAAGCGGCTTTTCATCGACGGCGGCACATTTGGCGTTGGCGGTGTTGGTTGCCTTGCTGAGTACTTGCGGCGTGTTAGGATTTATCTTTGTGCGTTCAGAACAAAAAAAATGGAAACGGTTCGATGTATATAACCAACGCTATTTGCCAATGCCGAAAAAGGAAACAGCCGTGGCATTGCCGAAAAAGCCAATCGCGCTGCAAGAACCCCGACGCCGCGACCTCATCATTGCACCGGCGCTGGAACTTGCTGAGAGCGATGAACCCACGGCGAGAAACGATTTCGAACTTTCCCGGGCTTTGCAGGAGTTAAAATCGAAACAACGCATTCGCAACGTTGTGACAGCGAAAAAAAATGTGAAATCGAAAAAGCACCAAATCGGCAATGCGAAGAAAATCGGAACCGGCATCGGTGAATTTGAATTGGCGGCGCGTCTGTCGAAAATGCAAGCACGTTTGGCTGCAAAGGTGATGTCATGATAAAAGGAATCTATTCTTCCAGCGCGGGTATGCAACCGCGAATGACGCGCATGGAAGTGGTGGCCAATAATTTAGCGAACATCGATACCACCGGCTATAAACGCGATAATGTGTTTTTTAAAATGGTGAAAGAAAATCTTGCTGCCGGTGAAAAGAATGGGTCACAAAATGCTGAAAACGATGTTCAAGAGCAAACAGATTTTTCTTCCGGTGCGTTGAAGCAGACCAACAATACGTTCGATCTTGCCGTCACCGGCAACGCATTTTTTACTGTCGAAACGCCGAACGGTCTTCGGTACACGCGCAACGGAAATTTTAATCTCGCGATGGATGGAACAATCGTCACGAATCAAGGATATCCGGTTTTAGGAACGGAGGGGAAAATACAACTGCCGGATATTCAAAAATTATCACAAGGCGATGTCACGATCGATGAAGAAGGTGTTGTGAATGTCGATAATAAAGTGGTCGGCAAACTGCGGCTTGCCGTCTTTGACGATACGGCGTCATTACAAAAAGACGGATCGTCCATGTTTATTGCCGATACGCCGGAACGCAGTATCACGACGGAAGATCATGTTACCGTGCAGCAAGGATTTTTAGAAGAATCCAACGTGGATGCCGTGGAAGAAATGGTTTCGATGATTCAATTGAGCAGAGATTTTGAAGCCGATCAAAAAGCAATTCAATCTCAAGATTCTTCGTTAGAAAAAGCGATGGATGTAGGGCGAGTTTCAAGTTAACAGGTTAGTATGATTTGGAGGAACCAATGAATCGAGCATTACGAGCAGCAGCCAGCGGAATGTATGCACAGCAGCTGAATGTCGATGTGATTGCCAATAATCTGGCAAACGTCAACACCGCAGGGTTTAAGAAAAGCCGGCCGGAGTTTCAGGATTTGATGTATCAAACATTGAAGTCAACGACTGAATCGCAAAATCCCAATGTGCAACAGCCGGTCAGTATTCAAGTCGGGACAGGGACGACACCTGTGGCAACGTTCAAAAGTTTTTCACAGGGCGATTTGACGGCGACAAATAATTCGTTAGATGTTGCCATTCAAGGCGATGGATTTTTTCAGATTCGACGTGCCGATGGTACCATCGGTTATACGCGCGATGGGTCTTTCAAAATTTCCGGCGAAGGAACGATTGTTACCTCACAAGGATATTCGGTCGAGCCCGGTTTATCGTTGCCGAGCAATACGACGGACATTACGATTGCAAGTGATGGTACGGTTGAGGCAACGGTCAGCGGCGAATCGTCGCCCACAAAGGTCGGTCAAATGGAACTTGCAAAATTTGTCAATCCTGCCGGATTGAAATCCATCGGCAATGATTTGTATGTCGAAACTTCTGCCTCGGGCAAACCGATTCTCGGCGTTGCCGGCAGCGAAGGATTCGGCGATCTGACGCAAGGATCATTAGAATCTTCCAATGTCGATGTCGTGTCGGAAATGGTGAATATGATCGTTGCACAGCGTGCGTATGAAATCAGTTCTAAAGCCATCAAAGCTGTGGATGATATGCTCTCCACAGCAGATAGTATCAGACGATAAAAAAATGTATCGCAGCATCCACATAGTGATCGCGATGTTCCTCCTGATAGGTTTTGCGTTTTCTCAGTCGTCCGTAGATAACACGAAACTTGTTCAGCGCATGGTTCAGCAATACCTCACACAAAAAGCAAAAGATGCAGGCGCCGATAGTGCGATTGTAGCAATACGTGTTTTGCCGGATTCAAAATTTCTGAATCAAGAAGGCGCAAGTATTCAATTGGTAGAAGATGGCACGCTCTCGCCTCGCGGTACGTGCAGTGTGCCTTTCGAACTCGTGCGCAGCGATAAAACGATATCGCACTTTTTTGTTTCAACACGCGTACGAACATTCGGCGGCGTGCTGCTGGTAACAAGGCAATTACCATGCGGGGCGCCTATCGAGGCGCGAGATTGCGAATTGCGCTGGATGGAAACAACCACGCTACCGCTGGATGCCGTTACACAAATTGCCGATGTCGAGGCGATGCAAACAACACGCATTGTGAATGCCGGCATGGTATTGACACGAAGTGTGTTGAGACGCATTCCTGTTGTCAAGGTTGAGGAATTAGTGACGCTCATTGTGCACAGCGGCAATGTTGCGCTTTCTGCACGCGCCATTGCAAAAGATGAAGGCGCTGTCGATGAAATTATTCTTGTGCAGCGGCTTGGAACGCATGACCGAGTCAAGGCACGCATTCTCAACGCTAAGACGGTTGAAATGGTCACGGAATTTTAACGAGGTAGGAAATGAAACGCATAGGATTAATACTGATGATGATATTGGCGGGCAATGTTATGCTTCTGGCACAAGATTTACGTGAAAATTTTAGCCGTTCATTATTTGCAGATCAAAAGGCGTCGCACGTCGGCGAATCTGTGACCATTTACATCACGGAAAATTCGAGCGCCTCGAACACTGCCAGCACTTCCACATCGCGCAGCAGCAATCTCTCCTTAACGGGCACAGGCACGAACGGAAACAAATCGTTGCTGAACCTTACCGGCGGTGTGACGACCGGCAATACGTTCGCAGGTTCCGGTGCGACATCGACCCAAGGATCAATTACCGCCACACTGAGCGCGCGCGTCGATTCTGTATTGCCGAATGGAAATTTATTTATTCGTGGTAGCAGAATCATAACCATTAATGGCGAAGAACAGACGATAAAAATTTCCGGCATTATTCGAACTTCTGATATTCAAGCGGATAACAGTGTGTACTCGTACAATATTTCTGATGCCAATATCAGTTTTCAAGGTAACGGTATCGTTTCTCGAGTTCAAGAACCAGGTTGGTTGACCAAATTTTTTCACTGGCTTTTCTGAGGATGGTGGGTATGTTCAAGATAAAGTATCGTGTTATCCTTTTTGCAGCTGTGGGGCTGATGGCTGCAGGCGTTTCGAATACGCGCATTAAAGATATTGCGTACGTGCAAGGTGTGCGAGGCCAGCAGCTTATCGGTTACGGATTGGTAGTAGGATTGAACAGCACAGGCGATTCGCAACGGTCCACGTTTACGCTTCAATCGGTTGCAAGTATGTTGAAAAGGTTCGGAATTACTGTTCCGCAAAATGATTTACGCATGCGCAATGTTGCAGCGGTGATGGTGACGGCAACGGCTCCCGGGTTTGCGCGTGAAGGCGGCGTGGTCGATGTCGTTGTTTCTTCGCTCGGCGATGCGACCGGATTGCAAGGCGGTACATTATTGATGACTCCACTTTCCGGATTAGACGGCGTGGTGTATGCGATGGCGCAAGGCCCGCTTTCAGTCGGCGGCATCGATGTGGTTGCGGGCGGCAGTGAAGTACGGCGCAATCACACAGCAGCAGGGCGCATTCCCGGCGGCGCAATTTTAGAGAAACCGGTCACGAATGATTTTTCAAAAGATTGGACTGTGTTTGTTGTTCTCAATCAATCCGATTTTACGACCGCGATGCGCATTGTGGAAGTGATCAATGCAAAATTTCCGAATGCTGCCATGGCAAAAGATGGTTCAACCATTGCGGTTTCTGTGCCGCAAGAATACCGACAGGAAGGAAAAATTATTCAATTCATTTCATTGATCGAAGTGATGGAAATTGCTCCCGATGTTGTTGCAAAAGTTGTTATCAACGAACGAACGGGTACCATCGTCATCGGCAGCAATGTTTCGATTTTGCCGGTCGCGATTTCGCATGGCGGATTGAATATTGAAATTCAATCGACGCCCATCATTTCACAGCCGAATGCCTTGTCGCAGGGAAAAACGGTTGAAACAAATATGACGACGGTGGCGGCCGGCGAAGACAGTTCGCAAGTCTTTGCGATGAACGGCGTGGCAACCGTGCAGGATGTTGCAAAAGCGCTTAACGCGATGAAAGTTTCTCCGCGAGATATCATTGCCATCTTTCAGGCGCTGAAAGAAGCAGGAGCATTAAAAGCTGAATTAGTGATTATCTGATGAATGTGACTGGAACAGATACGACCAACACTCCTTCGTCTGTGACGCCAACAAAAATGGATGGGGCGCACAAAGCGAAGTTGAAAAAGGCAGCGAAACAATTCGAGTCGTTGTTCACTTCCTATATGCTTAAGAGTATGAGAAAAAGTGTTCCGGAATCGGGAATGTTCGGCGACGATTTTGGCGGCGATATGCTGGAAGATATGTTCGATATGGAATTTGCAAATCAAATGTCCAAAGGAAACTCGTTTGGTGTTGCCGAAATGTTGTATCGAAAACTTACAGGCGAATCGTTGGAACAAAATCCTGAGATGCTGCAAATGTTAGAAGAAAATGGCACGCTGAAAAAAACGTTGCAACCCACTTCAAAAGGAAAAAATAAAATTCCATTTATGAAACCAAGTCGTTCGATGGAAGCACGGATTGGGCAGTATCAATCCATCATTGATACGGCTGCAGAAACGCACGGTGTCGATTCCACGTTAGTGAAAGCGGTCATTGCAAGCGAATCGGCGGGCAGAGCCGATGCGCGTTCGCCGAAACATGCCAAGGGCTTAATGCAATTGATCGATTCGACTGCTCAAGAAATGGGCGTACAAAATGTGTGGAATCCGGAAGAAAATATTCAGGGCGGAGTAAAATATTTAAAACAGATGCTTTTGAAATTTCATGGCGATGTGAAGTTGGCATTGGCGTCGTATAATGCAGGCCCCGCCGCGGTTGAGCGTCATAATGGTATTCCGCCGTATAAAGAAACACAAGAGTACATTACCCGCGTAATGAATTATTGGCAACACTTTCAAGAACAGGAGACGGACGATCATGAATGAAAATCGTTTGCAAGAAATTATTCAATCTGAAATGCAGTTCGTGGAAGAACTGTCCGGGTTGTTACAACGACAGCAACACGCGATCATTCATTTTCAAGATGGGTCGTTGATGGGATTCGTTGAAGAGGAACAGCGCTTGTTGCGTTCGATTGAATCTTTAGAAAAAGAACGAGTGAAGGTGATGGGCAATGGTTCGGATCAATCTGTCGAGCCGCTGAAACAGAAAATGAAAATTCTGGCGCAACAGGTTCTTGATACGAACAAACAAAATCGCGTGCTTATCGATAATGCACTGCTGTTTGTCCGTCAGCTTATATGTGCGTTGACGGAAAACTTTACGCGGCAATTAGTCGATACGAAAGTGTAGGATTCTGATGGCGGGATTAACAAATATTCTTCAACTTTCCCAGCGGTCGCTGATGGCGAATCAAGCGGCGATCAGTACCGTCGGGCATAATGTTGCGAATGCAAATACCGATGGTTATTCACGGCAGCGCGTGAATTTGGCAGCAACAACGCCAGATCAAACATCGTACGGCTATCTGGGCAGCGGCGTGACGGTGCAAAGCATTGAACGCATTCGCAGTTCCTTTCTCGATACACAAATTCGTTCCACGAATGATTCGCTCGGCAAAGCGGAAACACAGCAAAGTATTCTTTCGCAGGTCGAAACCATGGTCAACGAGCCATCGGATAACGGTTTGAGCGCAGAGTTGGGCGACTTTTTCAATTCATTTCAAGATCTGGCAAATTCACCCGAAGATTCTTCAGCTCGCAATGTTGTTGTGCAAAAAGCAGATTTGCTTTCGCAAACCTTTCAACAGTTAAGTGGAAATCTTAAATCGCTTCAATCCAATACTCTGTCCGATATCAAAACACAGCTGACACAAATCAATTCGTTGACAAGCGAGATTAGCACGTACAATCAACAAATCATTCAAGCCAATGCTGCCGGAGGATCGCCGAATGATTTGATGGACCAACGCGATCTGGCGATCCAAAACCTTTCCGAGTTGGCAAAAGTTACTGTCTCGGAGGATAAACAAGGAACAGCGCAAGTTTCGATTGGCGGCATTATGGTGACGTCGGCATCGGGAAATATTCCGTTGAGTGAAACGATTCAAGGTAATCAGGTAACGATTAGCGACGGCGATGCACAGCATGGTATTGATGTCACCTCCGGAAAATTAGGCGCCGATCTTGAAGCGTATAATGAAACCATTCCAAATTATCTTTCCACAATCGATTCGTTGGCATCGACGCTCATTACACAAGTCAATACGTTGCATGAGAGCGGCTACGGGCTTGGCACGCCGCCGTCGACAGGAGTTGATTTCTTTACAGGAAGTTCTGCTTCGGATATTGCCGTCAATTCACAATTAGAGAACAACAGCAATCTTGTGGCAGCGTCGAAAGATGGTTCCACAGGCGACAACACCATTGCGCTGGCGATCAGCAATCTTCAAAATTCAAAAGTGATGAATGGAAATTCTTCCACGATGGGCGATGCGTACAATAGTTTTGTGACCACGTTGGGTACCACCATCGATTCGGCAAACAATACGCAAAGTACGCAAACGCTGGTGTTGCAGCAATTGAATGAACAGCAAAGTTCTGTTGCCGGTGTCTCCACCGACGAAGAAACCACCAACTTGATTCAATATCAGCGGGCATATCAAGCGTCATCAGAAGTTATCAATGTTGTCAATACATTATTCCAATCAATTTTGGATATGGTGCAATAATGAGAATAACACAAAGCGGTACAACGACACTTTACTTGAATGACATTAACAATGCGCGTCAAAATATTGTCGAACTGCAAACGCAAGTCGCCACACAAAAACGCGTTTCAAAGCCATCGGATGATCCGCAAGCGGCGAGTTCGATTTTGCGCCTTAAATCTATGTTGGCTTCCAATACGCAATATACAACCAACACCAACAATGCATTGACGATGATGGATACAACATCGTCCACCTTGGATAGCTTTGCAAGTATCTTAAGCGATGTTAAAACGTCGATTGCGCGAGCGTCCAGCAGTTCAGCAGGAAGTTCTGAACTATCGACCTACGCTTCTTCCATCGATCAGGATTTAGATGAGCTGCTGAGTCTTGCGAACACGAAGTATAACGGCAAATATATTTTTTCCGGAACGAATACGCAAGAACAACCCTTCACGCTTGCGGCCGATCGTTCCAGTGTGTCGGAAAATGCAAACGGTATTACCGGCAGCATCAAACTGCCGATTGCGGATGGATTGTCGCAAGTAACGAACCTCGATGGAGAACAAGCATTTGAAGGCGCGAGTATTTTTAATACGCTCATTAGCATTCGCAATTCTTTATCAAGCGGAAGTGCACCGAGTACAACGGATCAGCAAGCGTTGGATGATGCATATTCGTACGTGACCGGACAATCGGCAAAATCCGGAATGATTGTCAGTCAATTGACCAATAATCAATCGTCACTCGCTTCGCAAAACACGCAATTGCAAAGTATGCTTTCCGATCAACAAGATACCGACGTTGCCTCGGCGATTACCAAAGAGCAAAGTGCAGAAACAAATCTTGAAGCCGCATTACAAATTACGGCACAGACGCTTCCTAAATCATTGTTGACGTACCTGAGCTTGACATGAAAAAAATTGATCTTGCAACTTGGGGCGGATTACTGCTCGGTTTATTTTCCATCTTCGGTGCGTTTGTGCTCGAAGGCGGACAATTTGCTGCGCTCCTTTTGATCCCCGCCATCATCACTGTCGTCGGCGGAACATTTGCCGCAACGATTATTGGGACATCAGTCGCGAATGTGAAAACCCTGTTTCAATTGGTCGGCAAAGTGATGGCACCGCCGACGTATAATGTTAAAGGTGCGATTGAAGAACTGGTACATTATTCTTCCATTGCGCGCCGAGAAGGATTGCTCACGCTGGATGCACAGCTTTCTAAAATCCGTGATCCGTTTATGCGGCGAATTCTTCGAAGTGCGGTGGATGGTGCTGAGCCCGAATCGTTACGAGAAGTCGGCATGGCAGAAATGAATGGACTTTCCGATCGTCATGCGTATGGCGCGTTATTATTTCAAAAGATGGGCGGATATTCGCCGACGATGGGCATTATTGGGACAGTTATGGGATTGATCACGACGCTTGCTTCTGCCGGCGATAATCCGGACCAACTGATTCGTCACATCGCCAGTGCCTTCATTGCGACATTATGGGGCGTGTTTTTAGCGAATATAGTTTGGATTCCAATTTCGGAAAAACTTAAGTTCATTCACGAACAAGAATATTTATATCGAGAAATTATTCTCGACGGCGTGATGGGAATTCAGGCGGGAGAAATTCCGTCTGTCCTGCGAACGAAATTAAATAGTAAGCTCCCGCCACAAGAACGTGGCTCGGAAAATTAATGCTACTGAAAAAAAAGAAACATACTGAATCTGATAATACCGACCGTTGGTTGTTGACGTATTCGGATTTAATTACACTCCTTCTTGGATTGTTTGTGATTTTGTACGGAATGTCGAAAATCGATACGGAAAAATATGGTCAAGTGGTTGCAGCATTAGGCGGAGTTTTCGGGCGTGAAACGGCCGGCGTGTTAAATGGCAATGACCATGTGATGCCCGGTGGAGTTTCACCGTTACAGGCGGAACGCAATCGCATTCTATCAACACTTGAGAAGGCGTTGGGAGGAACCCAAAAACAAGGATTGGTCACCTTTTCCCAAAATGAACGCGGTGTGACGGTACATTTAATGGAAGCGTTGTTGTTTAATTCCGGCAGCGCAGATTTAAAATCATCTTCATATAAAATATTAGATACTCTTGGATCGATCATCAAACGATTGCCGAACGATATCCGCATCGAAGGGCATACCGATGATGTACCCATTCACACCGATCGATTTCCATCGAATTGGCATCTTTCAGTCAACCGAGCCGTCAATACCGGTTACTATATGTTGAATCAATACGGATTGAATGCGGAAAAAGTATCGGTCGTCGGTTATGCCGAGTACCGGCCGCTGGTACCGAATACGAGCGAAGAAAATCGTGCACGCAATCGGCGCGTCGATATCATCATTGTGACAAATGTCGTGAACAGGCCGGTGACCACCACCGGCACAGATGAAATACCATCACAAAGGAACAACCATGAAATGGAGTAACAGACAATTTGGTGAGTTTGAATTTTTACCGGAACACGTTCTTACCTTTCCGGATGGGCTGATCGGATTTGAACAGCTTCAAAAATATATTTTGATTAACGATGAAGATTCGCAACCGTTTCTCTGGTTGGTGTCGTTAGAAGATGCGGACGTTAGTTTTCCTGTGATCGCGCCGCATGCCTTCGTTGCAAAGTACGATGAAGAAGTGCATAAGAAACCGGATGAAACAATGCTGGTCATCGTTTCGCTTCGGGAAAAAATGGAAGATTCGACCGTCAACTTGCGCAGCCCCATTATTCTTGCCAATTCAATGGGCCGTCAGGTGGTATTGGAAAACGATGGATATCCGTTCCA
This sequence comes from Bacteroidota bacterium, assembly GCA_035541775.1. Lineage (GTDB taxonomy): Bacteria > Bacteroidota > Ignavibacteria > UBA10030 > UBA10030 > DATKMP01. The sequence continues at coordinate 27,283 of DATKMP010000210.1, forward strand.
GTACCGATTTTTAAAATCAGCATCCACCGCAGAGAAAGGATAGACACATGCTTATCTTGGGCAGAAAAGTCAACGAAAGCATTCGTATAGGCGATCATATTCTTCTCAAAGTGATAGCGATTCAAGAAGGTCAGATCAAACTTGGGATTGAAGCTCCGGCGGATGTCAAAATTTTACGTACGGAAGTATATGAACAAGCAGTTTTGAATAATCGGCAAGCGGCTTCGGCACGAAAAGATTCGATTACTGCCATCGCAAAACAATTGCCGGCGACCGGCGAGATGCAAACGCTCTCGATAAAAACAGTGAAGTCGGTGAAGAAAAAAGATGATACGAATTAAGGAAATGGAGTAGGAGAGGAAGGAGGTTTCATGTTTGTCATTATTGGTGCTGCATTAGTAATTATTGGTGTCATCGGCGGATTCGTGTTGGAAGGCGGGCCGCTCTTGGTTCTTTTCCAATGGAAAGAATTTCTTATTATTGGCGGCGCTGGTCTTGGATCATTGCTTATTCAGACTCCGTTGCCGGTGTTGAAACAGATGGTGCAACGATTTTCAAGTTTGGTGAAGCCGAGTCCGTACACCAAAAAAGAATATATCAATCTGCTCAAAACGATGTTCGAATTGTTCAGCATTGCACAGCGAGACGGATTAATCAATATCGAAGCGCATGTAGAAGATCCCAAAAAGAGTCCGGTCTTTTCAAAGAATGCTTTTTTACTCAACAACCATCATGCGTTGAATTATTTTACGGATACGATGAAGCTGCTTCTCGGTGGAGGCGTTCCGCCATTTGATCTTGAGGAAATGCTGGAGGCAGATATCGATTCGCATCATGCGGAATCGTCCACGTCGCCTTCGATGTTGCAAAAATTAGGCGATGCGCTTCCAGGGCTTGGCATTGTTGCTGCCGTGTTAGGCATTGTCATTACCATGCAGGCAATTGATGGGCCGCCGGAGGAAATCGGCCATAAAGTTGCGGCTGCTCTGGTGGGAACATTTTTGGGTATCCTTTTGTCCTACGGGTTTGTGCAGCCGATTGCCACAAATTTGGAGTTACTTGGAGAGTATGAAGGGCGATATTTAGCATGTATCAAAGCCGGCGTGGTCGCTTATGCAAAAGGAAATTCTCCAATTGTGGTTGTCGAGTTTGCGCGCCGCACGATTTTTAGTTATACGCGTCCTTCATTTAAAGAAGTTGAACAAGCTATGCGCGAAACGCGTCAGGCAAAATAGCGAATGAGCAAAGTTGTATGAGCGACATGAACGAAGAAACACCGATACGCATTGTTAAGAAAAAAGGCGGACATGCAGGGCATCATGGCGGCGCATGGAAAGTTGCATACGCCGATTTTGTTACGGCTATGATGTCGCTCTTTATTGTTTTGTGGATTGTCGGACAGAGCAAACAAGTTAAAGAATCTGTGGCAAGCTATTTCAAAGATCCGGGTGCTTTTTTTGAAAACACAAAAAACGGCGGCGTTGGCCAAGTGAACGACCTTTCGCAAAAGCCACTCTCTCCGAATGAAACCATGAAGCGCGAAAAAGAAGATCAAGCTCGTCTCGAGGCAATGGGAAAAACCATTATGGAAGGATTGAGTAAAGATCCGTCGCTGGCCGGTTTGAAAAATCAAATTAACATCGAAGTTGTCGATGAGGGATTGCGTATTGAGCTGCGAGAAGCATCCCAATCATTCTTCTTCGATATTGGTACTGCGAAATTGAAAGAGGAAGCCGTCCGTATCTTGACGATTATGGCGAAAGAAATTGGAAAACTTCCGAACAGAGTCATTATCGAAGGGCACACCGATAGCCGGCAGTATTCTCAAGGCAACGATTATACGAACTTTGAATTGAGTGCGGATCGGGCAAACAGCGCGCGCCGTGTTCTCGTCACAAATGGATTGTGGGAAAATCAAATCACACAAGTGCGCGGCTATGCCGATTCGCAGCTTCGGAACAAGAAAGATCCTTACGATATTACGAATCGGCGCATCAGTATTATTATTAAAAAGATGGAAGGAACGAAGACGGATGAACACTAAGCCCGTTGTCCTTGTGGTCGAAGATGACCCGGTACAATTGAAGATTGCCGCTGCTGTACTGGATGCAACGCAATTGTATGAAGTGTTGAGCGCACCGGATGCAACGATTGCGAAAGAGCTTGTGAACCGACACAGGCCGGATATCATTATCAGCGATAATTACATGGAGGGTGCGACCGGTATTGAATTTTGCCAGGAAATAAAAGCCGATGAGCAGCTGCGAAAAACGATGTTCATGCTGTTGACGGCAGAAAAAGACGTCGTGCATAAAATTCATGCACTTGATCTTGGCGCAGACGATTACGTGAACAAACCGTACAATCCGGATGAATTTTTATCGCGTGTGCGGGTCTTGCTTCGCATTAAAACGTTGCAAGATTCGCTTGAAAAAGAAAGCGCAGAATTGCGGCATACGATCGAAGCGTTGAATCAAAACTTTGAAGGCATGATCAATCTGCTGACAACCTTGATCACGCTTCGTATTCCCGATGCTGCGGGCCGCGGTGC
>DATKMP010000211.1:0-5439 GCA_035541775.1 Bacteroidota bacterium
AATGATTTTGCACGAGAACAAACGCAGCTGCATCTTCAGGGAAAATTCGACCGTCATGCTGTTTATCTGGAAATCATTCATGCCAACGGGGACAAAATTTTACTTGAAGGATTCGAGAATCCCATTATACGGGATAATAAGGTCGTGGGTTTGCATGGAATTGCCCGCGATATTACCGAGCAGAAAAAGTCGGAATTGTTGCTGAAACAAAGTGAAGAAAAATTTAAAGCCGCATTTATCACGAGTCCCGATTCGATCAATATTAATAGAATGTCGGATGGACGATATATCTCCATCAACAAGGGCTTCACACGCATTATGGGATATACGGAAGAAGAAATCATTGGCAAATCATCGCTTGAACTGAATATCTGGGTGCACGCTGAAGAACGTGAAAAATTTGTTGCCGTGCTGCAAAAGAATGGTAAAGTAGAAAATTTCGAATCGCAATTCAGAGCAAAAGATGGTACCCTGCGTACCGGGCTGATGTCTGCATCGATTCTTCAACTCGACAATGAGCCGCATATTATTTCCATTACGCGCGATATTACAGAAATCAACCGGTTGCAGGAAGAGCTAACGCAATCGCAAAAAATGCTCAGCATCGGCACTCTGGCCGGCGGTATCGCTCATGACTTTAATAATATATTAAACATCATTCTCGGTTATACGGCCATGTTGGAAAAACGCAAATCGGACGGGCAAAAATTTTCAGAAAGCATTTCTGCCATTACCCAAGCTGTCGATCGGGGCAGCGCGTTGGTCCGCCAGATATTAACGTTTGCACGCAAAACGGAGGTGGAATTCAAGCCGTTGTATATGCCGGACATTATTCGCGAACTTTTTTCCATGCTCAAACAAACATTTCCAAAAATTTTTACTTTCCATGAAGAGATGGAAACTTCCTTACCGTTTATTTTGGGAGATCAAACACAACTGCATCAGGTTTTTCTGAATCTGTGCGTCAACGCTCGAGATGCGATGCCGCATGGAGGCAGTATTACCATCCACATTCGAACCGTGCAAGGAATTCAAATTCAAGAACGATTTTCCGGCGCCGACCAAAACCGGTATATGTGCATTTCCGTGGAAGATACGGGCTTGGGAATGGATGATGCAACACGACAAAGAATTTTCGATCCGTTCTTTACAACGAAGGGAGCAGGTAAAGGAACAGGGCTTGGCCTTGCGGTTGTGTACGGAATTATCCAAGCCCATCATGGGTTTATTGATGTGCACAGTATGCTTGGATCGGGAACAAGATTTGATATCTACCTTCCCATTGCCGGCCATGAACAGCAGCTTCCGCGTTCATCTCCAGAAAAATCTGCCGAGGAATTACGCGGCAGTGAAATGATTTTAATTGTCGAAGATGAAGATTTTTTATTGGAAGTTTTGCGCAACATTCTTGAATCGCATGGCTATTCCGTGATTTCAGCGCGAAATGGAAAAGAAGCGATTGCGCTTTATCAGCAGCATCAACAAGACATTGATTTGGTACTTACGGACATGGGATTGCCCTTGATGACAGGAAGAGATGAATATCTCATGCTCAAAAAAATTAATCCGCATGTACGTGTGATCATAGCAAGCGGATTCTTTGAACCCGATGTGAAAACAGAATTAGCGGAAGAAGGTGTTCGGGAATTTATCCAGAAGCCCTACCGCCCTGAAGAATTGTTACGAATGATACGTCTGGTTTTAGATTCCGCTATGCATATAAGCAACAACCATGATAGCGAGTGAGATTTTCTTCGAAGGAGGACAAGCGCATTCCATTGAACGCCCGTCCGAAGAAGTACCGATCATTCCTCGTGCGGCACGACAACCTCTCCTCGTCGAATCCGTGCAGTAACGCAATGCCGGCGGCTGTAGCTGAAGTAAATCGTAAATCCGATTCCCAGCCAGATAAATAACCGCCACCAGTTTTCGACGGGAAGAGAAAACATTAAAATAGAACAGCAAACAATTCCGGCAATCGGAGTCAAGGGAACAAACGGCGCACGGAAAGGGCGCGGGGTAGCGGGATTCGTTTTGCGCATAATCAGTACCGCGGTACAAACTATGACGAACGCCAACAGCGTGCCGATGTTGGTGAGTTCTGCAAGAATGCGAATGGGAAGCAAGGTCGCCATGCTGCCGACAAAAATTCCTGTAAGAATGGTGGATTTCCATGGCGTTCTGAATTTTTCATGGATTGCGCCGAAAAAACTTTCCGGCACCATGCCGTCGCGTGCCATCGCAAGCAGCACGCGCGGCTGGCTCAGCATCATTACCAAGAGCACCGAAGTAATTCCCGTAATCGCGCCAATATCGATTAAGCGCTGCGCCATCGGCAACCCTTTTTGCGCAAACGCATTTGCAACCGGAGCGTTGATATCGATTTGATTGTAAGGCACCATTCCCGTGACCACGGCGGAGACGGCAATATACAACAGAGTGCAAAGTATTAACGATGCAATGATGCCGATTGGAACGTCTTTCTGCGGGTGACGCGCTTCTTCCGCGTGTGTGGAAACAGAATCGAACCCGATGAACGCAAAAAAGATGACCGCTGCGCCTGCGAGCATGCCGAGCGGTACGCCGCTGCTCGCGGTTTGCCCGAATACTGTATGTCCGAAGAAACTGATGCCGGTGTAACCGTACGGGGCAAACGGATGCCAGTTTGCCGGATCAACATAAAATGCGCCGACGACAATGACGAAGACCACGATCACAAGTTTGATGATGACCATCGTTGTGTTGAACACAGCGCTTTCTTTTATTCCTTTTACTAAAATAAATGTAATAGCAGCAGTGATGAGAATAGCAGGAAGATCGAGATACGAGCCGGTGGAAAAAAAATGCCCGGCAGCTGTGTCGAAATCAAACGGTGCGGAAGCAAATGCATGCGGTAAAAAAATGCCGAAACTTTTCAACAAATCCTGAAAATGCGCCGACCATCCGTGAGCGACAGCCGATGAAGCCACAGCATATTCCAACACCAAATCCCAGCCGATGATCCACGCAAATAATTCGCCGAGCGTTGAGTACGCGTACGTGTATGCCGAACCTGCAACCGGCGCCATCGAAGCAAACTCTGCGTAACACAATGCGGCAAACACACATGCAATTCCTGCGGCGGCAAACGAAAGGATCAATGCCGGGCCGGCTTTATCGTGTGCGCCGACGCCGGTCAACACAAAAATGCCGGTGCCGATCACGGCGCCGACACCGAGACTTGTCAACGATATTGGACCGAGAACGCGGCGCAAACGGTTTTCGCCGTTCATTTCTTCCAGCAACAGCGCAAAAGGTTTTTTATCAAACAAGGAATTGCTCATTCAGTAGTCTCCAGAGTTTCAAAAAAATACTTTCATGGTAGTTGATAAAACATACAGAGTTTCCGACAGAAACGCAATGGAAATTGCCGTTGGATGCTGCATTGCACCTCTGCACTCTTTTCGGTATCATGATGAAAATTAATTTTGTTGAAGCTGAAAGATTGAATCTATGACTCCCCAATCGAAAACAGAACATCTGAAAATATCCAACGCCGATTATCATGTCAAACGTCTTCGTGTCGGCGTCATTTTCGGAGGGCGTTCGGTGGAACATGAAGTCTCGTTAGTTTCTGCGGCCTCGGTGATGAATGCGCTCGATCCGAAATTGTACGAAGTGGTTCCTATCGGCATTGCTGCCGACGGACACTGGCTCAGTTCCGGCGATGCACTGAAACTGTTGAAAGAAAAAACTTCTCTCGAAAAAATACCGGAGCAAATTCTTGTTCCCGATCCGCGCAAACGCGCGCTCGTCGGCATGAATGGTGCGTCGGGCATGGAATCCAAATTGGATGTCATCTTTCCTGCGGTGCATGGAACGTACGCGGAAGACGGAACGCTGCAGGGATTATTGGAACTTGCCAATATTCCGTATGTCGGCGCGGGCGTTCTCGGTTCAGCCGTTGGCATGGATAAGATTGTGCAGAAGCAGCTTTTGCAGCATGCAAAAATTCCCGTTGCTCCAATGGTGTGGTTTTTCTTTGACGAATACAAACAGCAGCAAAGCAAGTTGATTGCCACGATGGAACGGTCGCTCAAATATCCGATGTTCGTCAAACCGGCGCATTCCGGTTCCAGCGTCGGTATTTCCAAGGCGCACAACAGAACAGAATTGGAAGAAGCCATCGCAATGGCTTCACACTACGATTGGAAAATTTTGGTAGAACGCGCTGTGCCGGATGCGCGTGAAATAGAATGTGCGGTGTTAGGCAACGATGTGCCGGAAGCGTCCGTGCTGGGAGAAATTATTCCCTCGAATGAATTTTACGATTACGATGCAAAGTATGTCGATGGAAAATCGAACGCTGTAATTCCGGCAAAACTTTCCGTCGCAACGGCAAAGAAAATTCGCGCACTGGCGACAGAAGCATTCCGCGTTTTAGATTGCTCTGGTATGGCGCGAGTAGATTTTCTCGTTTCAAAAAAAACGAACAAGTTTTATTTGAATGAAATCAATACGCTGCCCGGTTTCACCTCCATCAGTATGTATCCGAAACTCTGGGAAGCGACGGGATTATCGTATCCGAAATTGTTAGACAAACTCATTCAGCTCGCGGTGGAACGCCACGCACAAAAATCGAAATTGCAAACGACCTATCAACCGAAAAACAATTGGTATCGTTGATATATTTTTATGGACGATCAGTTTTTTAGAAATCTTCAGCCGGAAAAACTGCTGAAGAAAATGGCAAAGAAAGCATCGAAGAACAAAAAACACACCATCATTCTTGTTCTTCTTATCTTTGTGGCATTATATATCGTGTTTGACAATAAAGGCGTGCTGAAGCGCATCCGCCTGGAACATGAAAAATCAGAATGGATTCAAAAAGTAAAAGCCGACAGCGTGGAAACCAAGCGGCTGCAAGACTCCATCAACGCGCTGGGAAATGACAAGAAGACGCTGGAAAAAGTCGCGCGCGAGCGGTACGGTATGGTACGCCAAGGCGAAACGGTGTATCAAGTGAAGAAGGATAAATAAGGAAAGGTGTTGGGTTTTAGGAATTAGGATTTTGCTATTGGATTCTTAATCGACAATCGAAAATCATTCAATCAACAATTATACAATGTCCGACTTATTTTCACAAGATGATTCAATAAAACGTGCGCCAAGTTCAGCGCCGTTAGCAGAACGCGTACGTCCGACAACACTCGATGAATTCATCGGACAGGAACATCTTGTCGGTGCGGACAAACCGTTACGGCTGATGCTGGAACGCGGCGAATTGTCGTCCATCATTTTGTGGGGGCCGCCGGGAGTCGGTAAAACGACGCTTGCGCGATTGATCGCACAATACCTTAAAGCAAATTTTTACCAATTGAATGCCGTTGCTGCCGGTGTGAAAGATGTGCGCGAAGTGATAGCACGGGCTGAAAAAAATCGCGCTGAAAAAACCGTACT
>DATKMP010000212.1:0-5707 GCA_035541775.1 Bacteroidota bacterium
TCATCATCACTTTATTGATCCACGCCACGGCGCCGTCTTCGCCGGTTTCCATCGTAAAGTTTTTGTGCAGCGTCATGCCATGCTGAATCATTTCGTTCACGCTGGAATTCTGCTTCACAAATTTCGTTTCCACAAATTTAATTAACGCGTGGTTGTAACGATTGTAATATTCCGTCGATTTCGTTTTGTTGATCAATTCGATGAAGAACAACGCAACGGCGCGCACTTCATCGTGCAACCCTTCCGGCGTAATTTTCCGGGTGCGCGACTGCCAGATGTTTTGCGTCAGTTCTTTGAGTTCGTCGTTCAAAATGCCGTACAGCAAATCTTCCGACAGCAAACGAACTTCGACATCGCCTTTGTGCGACATCTTGGTGGCGAGCAGTTCGATTTTCGAACGCACCTGATTGGAAAACTGATGCTCGCGCGTCAGCAAATACAAACGGAGTAATTGCTGCGCTTCGGTCAATCCTTTTTCCGCAACAAAATTCTTAATCGTGTCCTGCACATAGCCGCCCAAACTCGCTTTGGACAAATCCGAGACGCTGGACGTGATGACGCTCGTTGCGAACGTATCGACATAACTCTGGATATTCAACTCGCTGATCGACTTGCCGACGATTTCCTGAAATTGTTCGGCGGTCGTGCCGACGAGTTCTTCCATCGTCGGCTCGATGCTCATTTGGGCAAACGGCAAATTGAAGTGCAGCAACAATTCTTCGATATATTTTCTGAGGATTCGATTAATGCCTTCCAATTTCGCTTTGTCGCCCGCGGCATCCATCGAAGCGTCTAATGCAAGAATTTTTGTTTTGGCATCCGAAAATAAAATTTTTTCCGTCTCCAGCAATATTTCTTTCATGATGATCTTCTCGTCGGGATCATCGAGCACATAGCTGTTCGGCTGGTAATTCAGTTTGTTGCTGATGTACTTTAAGATCGTCGCTTTGCCGAACTTGGCCATGACGGTATTATAATTCCAATGCTTGATCGCGGGAATATTTTTATAAACCTGCGGCAGCAAATTTTCGTATATCTTCGTGAATGCTTTGCTGCCGATGAAGGCCTTCAAATCGGTACACTGCCCGATGTTCTCGTAGAATTCGAACACCGAATTCTTCGAGCCGCGAATCGTATTGATCGACACACCGGATTCTTTCGGAAACGCATAGTACAGCGACTGAATGCTGTTGATCGTCAAACTGTTCTGCGAAACTTTCTTCAGATTTTTGATGATATCGAAATCCGTGAGCACGTGTTCCATAAACTCCACATCGGAAGTGTTGTGGAAAATGGAATCTAAAATTTCATCGGTCGCCTTTTCTTTATTCTTCGGATCCGTTTTTGCATCGTAAAATAATTTCCAGTACTTCAGCACGATGCGAAGCGAGTTATCGAATTCTTTGACAAAGATATCGTAGCTTTGTTCGGAACCCTGAATATAATCGCCAAGTGAAAACCGCAAAAATCCCGTTTGATACGGCAGCACAGAAATGCCGCGCTGTCCGGCAAGTTTCATCGTGAACTTCTCAAGATCTTGATACGAAAAAAAGTCGCTTAACAATAAATTGAAAAGGTACGAACCGTCGGAATCCACGATTTCGCAATAGGTTTCCGCACCGGTGCTTTGCAGCACGTCTTTTGCTTTGTTCTTGATCAACGTCATGCGTTTGTTGCATTCCTTGCGGAATATTTTGTTCACGCGGAACGCATTGATCGCTTTGACAAAATGATCTTGATAATATTTATAAAATGGTTCGCCTTTATATTTGAAGTCATCGGGCAACCCGAGCACATCGAGCTTATCGAGCGAGACCAATTCTTCCAGCAGGAAGATATGCAGCGGGCTTCCTTCGAACGGCGAAAACCGTTTGATGGCACTGCTGCTTTTCTTCGCGCCGGAAATTCGTTCGGCATAGCTTTCAATTTCATCGATGATCGAGTTTTCAATCAGCGCTTTGATTTTGAAACGCGACGCATCTTTCGGCAATTCGGACTCCATCGCATCTTTTATTTTTTTGGCAAGCTGCGCTGCTTCGATCGTATTCACCAGCATAAACAGCGAATTGGTATTTCCCGTTTCGATGCTGTGCTGCTGCTTGGCAAACTCAATGACATCGATGCGCGCCGGCGTTGTCACAATCGAACCAAGGCGATTGCCGGTGGCACCGAGATTTTTTGTCGTCGAAAGCGACGAGACGATGCTAATGTTCGGCAGCGACGTGATGTTGTTCATCACATAGCGAGAAATCGTGCGCCATTTCGGCTCGTCGGGATCGTCGCTCTTGATTGCATCGCTGTATGCTTCGTCCAGCAGCAACGTTATTTTATTGTTGTTCAAAAATTTCAAAAACTTGATCAACGACGGATTATTGAAATCCGTATAGCCGGATGGATTGGAAGGATCGTTGATGATGATCGTCAGATTCTCGCAGAACCGATCCCATAAACTTCCCGTGTCGTCGAATAACTGAAACGTATTCTTCATCCGATTCAAGCGATGATACAATCGCTCGAAATCGATGCGCTTCTCTTCCGTCAATCCTACTTCGAGATCGAACGGATTGATGTCGAACCGGTCCACCGGGAATAAATCTTTGTATTCCCACGACGCTTCCGTATTGAAAAGAATGTACGGCTTCAGCACCGCATGGAAGAGAATATCGCGGATGATCATCTGCACGTCATCGGCAATCGTCGTGATATCTAAATTGGAAAGATTGCTGATGAAATCCTTGACGACCTTTTGCTCGTCCGCAGATTTTTTCTGATACGCATCGTTGACGCCGATATCGATCAGAAAATTCGTGAACCGGCCTTTGGCATTGGATTCGTTTTCTACCTTCGTAATATATTCTTTGTATTTCTCAAGGAATAAATTGATGCCGAAATTTTTGTGGAAATGATTTTTCAGCGTCCGCTGGTACGTATTCGGAATAATATCGACAATGGTTTTACAGCGCGCAGAAATTTTCGGATCGACCGGTTTCAATTTCCGCTGCAATAAATACTCGCCGTACGTGCGCAATTGCCCGCGCCCGCCGCCTTCGACAATCGTGGCGATGTTCACCTGTTCGATGTTGGAATAAATGTACGCCTTCGTGCGCGTTTCAAATTCATGGATCAATTCCGTGTTCAGTTTTTGAATCTTCTTATGATCCTTGCAATGCTGAATCAGCACGATATAATCATGCAATTTGGTGACTGCATATTTATCCTTGATGATCTGCTTCGCATAATCGTTGAACTTGAAGAGCGTAATGTCTTTCTTCAAGTTGCCGATTTCGCCGAGCTGCACCTGCCGGAATTCTTTGAGCTCTTCTTCATACTCCGCAATTTTCGTTTGTGCGCACGCACGGAATTTTTCCAAATTCTCGTCGTTCACTTTGTCGAGAATCAACCGCAGATTCAATTGCGTGTTGGCAAGTGCGCCGAGTTTTTTGGTGTGCACTTTGTTCAGCGTGTTGATGACTTTGTTGTGAATACCGAACACGAGCGACGTATTGGTGCTGCGCGACTCCGGCGAATCATCTACCAGAATAATGCGCATCATGTACGGAAACCATCGCAAGTCGTTGAACACGTTTTTACGCATGCTTTGCACTTTGACGGCAAAGAGACTGGTCATATCGTTCTTGATTTCTTCATACAGCGCATCGGCATCTTTAAATTCTATCACACGGACGTCTTTTGCGTTGAACAATTCTGCCGCAATCAATTCGATCACGGTGGTTGCGCCGCCGCCGACTACCGTGCGGATAAAACCGTTCAGTCCTTTGAAGTTCACCGTCAATTCGGTGCGCGCGAGAAAATCGTTTTTCTCGGCATTCGTGGTGTAGTGCGTGCTCTGGATAATCATTTGCTCCAGCACGTCCATAAAATAATTCCAGTGCGCTTCTTCCACATCGCCGTTCACGCCGATGACATCGCGGAACTTCCGCAGCTCGCGGACATCGTCGCCCAGCGTCAATTTGTACATCAAATCGATTTGCGATTGCTCGATCGGCGGCGTGCCGATCGAATAGTCGTGCGCCTTCAACACATTGAGCGCCTGCGCTTTTGTTTTATCATCCACCAATTCCGTATCGATAAGCGAGGTCAGCCGGCTGGCAAATTTTTGTTTCTTCGCGGTGTATTGATATGCTTTGGAATCTTCATGCGGAAACAGCATGAGCGACACATCGGCGTAGCCCGGCAATAATTCTTTTAATTCGAGAATATTTTTATCGATCTCTGTGCGCTGCCGTGCCGGATCGTCCGGTTCCTGACAGCAAAGCTCTGCAAAGTTTCGCAGATTATCGACAATGTGCTTGGGCAGAAAATTCTCCGCGCGCTCGCCGAGCGAGACGTAAAGATTGAGTAAATCCTTCGCATCCGATTGTAAATGTGCTATGGGTTTGCCGGGTAATTGCATAGTGTCACCAGTTTGTTGTAAAATGTATTTCTATAAAAAATGATTATTCGTTGCCTGTGCTACGGTTCTCTTATAATATAACAAAAAAAATAAATTCTTGACGGAATTTACCTTAGTAAATTGCAGGCGATGCGCGCTCCATCAGCAATAAACATTCTGCTTGCTGTATCGGTGTTCTTCGCGGCATTTTCGCTGGAACAACGGGAAAAGTGCCTCTTTATAACATGACAATTGCGCAACTAAAACGCAACACGTACTATCTATAAAAGTTTTTAATACATCCCTTGGCGCGTAACAAAGATTTCCCAAAAAATATCGCTCCTGCGGAAGAGTACGTTGTACAATCCGGTACTTGCATTGCCAAGCTGCGGTTATCTGCTTCATTCTATTATTAATATTATTTAATGATGAATACATAAAATGTTCTTGCTTTTAACATAAATAACATCAAAGTTGCTTTCAACATATTTCACAAAATAGCGTTTTAAAACATTGAGTTCGGGTAAGGCGGTTATGGTGAATGTTGGGAAAATTTGTTCGAGTCACTTTATAGAGAACCTTTCTTCCGTTCGTTCTTCCCTTTTGAAAACAAAAAATATTTCTTAAGAAGTCATTGCGAGAAGTTATCCTCAAATCATGTTTCCTGGTAGGATAAGCATTTTTGCATGTCCCTTATATAACAAAAACGACAAACAAAAATGTTTGTCCCACCGATATTTTGATTTATTGGATGGCTTCGAGAATTCTTACCCGGTCGATTCAGATTGTAGTTTTTATGAAAAATTTGGTGTTTTGGATAAATAAAATGCTCCGGGGAACAACACAAATGACGCTGGGAATGAGAGAAATGATGCTGGGAAAAGGAGAAATGGCTCTGGGAATGAGAGAAATGACGCCGGGAATTAGAGAAATGGCGGCAGGAATTAGAGAAATGGCGTCGGGAATGAAACAAATGGCGTTGGGAATTAGAGAAATGTCCTCCGGAAAGAAACAAATGGCGCGGGGAATTGAATAAATGCTCCGGCGAAAGGAACAATTGTGCTGCCGGAAAGAATACATGGCTCCGGTTATAGTATTTTTGACACAGGAAATGGTATTTTGACGCAGGGAATGGAATAAATGGTGAGTGGAATGGAAAAAAATAATTCATAAAATAAAAAAACAATTAAAGTAGAATAAATTATAAGTGAACAATAAAAATTTAATATTTATCAGCCATGCAACACATGAAGATGATTATCAAGCATCTTGGCTTTCAGCAAAATTAAGATATTTAGGTTATAAAGTATGGGT
>DATKMP010000213.1:0-2303 GCA_035541775.1 Bacteroidota bacterium
ATATATCCTCTGCCAAGTTAGATATCAAGTTTTCTGCTTCCCAGCCATTTTACCATCGCCGGATCGCGATGATCGAAGAAGGAACTGGTTTTTGTGTCGAGCGCTGTAATCGCCTTCATATCGTCAGAGTGTAATTCGAAATCAAAAATGTTAATATTCTCGATGATCCGTTCTTTGTGAACAGATTTGGGGATCGCCACAACGCCGCGCTGCGTAAGCCAGCGAAGAACAATCTGTGCAACAGATTTGTTGTATTTTTTCGCCAGAGTAATCAACACCTTGTTTTGGAAAATATTATTTCGTCCTTCTGCGAAGGGACCCCATGATTCCATTTGAATAGTATGTTCCTGCAAGAACTTTTGCGTTTCAATTTGTTGGTGGAACGGATGCGTTTCGATTTGATTGACCGCAGGAACGATGTTATTGAAAAGCATTAAGTCCATCACGCGATCCGGATGAAAGTTGCTGATACCGATTGCTCTGACTTTTCCTTCACGATAAAGTTCTTCCATCGCGCGCCATGAACCATGAACATCACCATACGGTTGATGAATCAAATACAAATCCAGATACTCCAACTGCAAGCGATTCAACGATTTTTCAAAGGCCTTCTTGGTTCGCTCATACCCCGTATCTTGAATCCAGAGTTTTGTTGTGATAAAAAGTTCTTTTCTTGGTATGCCGGATTTTTTAATGGCAGCACCAACAGCTTCTTCATTCAGATACGCCGCCGCCGTATCGATCAATCGATATCCGGTATGAATTGCTTCAAGCACACTTCGCTCACATTCACCGGCATCTGTAACTTGATATACGCCGAATCCGAGTATTGGCATCTCGACGCCGTTATTTAATATCACGTTCTTCATTTTTTAATTTCCGTATGATTCTATTTTTTTATTTATCGAGTACCACCAATTTATATTGTTGTGATCCCAGCCCAAGCGCTTCTGCGTGCTGCAGAATCAGCGTTCCGTTTCGGGACTCAATGCGTTTCCGCAGAGCAGCACTTTCTATTTTGTTTGCTTTATATACTAAATCAACACATGCTTTATCCAGCGCTACCGGATCGGTCGATCCGAGAATACCGATATCGTTCATTTCCGGAGGCAGCGGGTCATTGTCGCAGTCGCAATCAACAGATAAGTTATTCATCACATTGATATAAACAACATTTTCCCCCATTTTGTTCATCACGGCACCTGCTGCTTCGGCCATGGCTTCAAGAAATGCATTTTGATTTGTTTTTGCAGCGACCATAAAATCTGTTTTACTTGCGCCTGCAGTGTGAATCCACACTTTCCCTTTTGCCGAAGCAATGCCGATGGAAATATTTTTCAGCGCGCCACCAAATCCTCCCATCGCATGTCCTTTAAAATGAGAAAGGACGAGAAACGACGTATAATTTGCGAAATGTGAACCGACATAATCTTCCCGGATTTGTGCACCATGCGGAAATGGTAAAACAATTGAGCTGTCTTCATCCATAATATCGACCGGAGCAATCGTCGTAAAGCCATGATCGATGACAACCTGTTTGTGCTTTTCCGTTGTCGCACGCTGGCCCGGATACGCTGTATTGCATTCAACGATTGTTCCGTTCACATCATGGACAAGATCTTTGATAAGGTTAGGAGAGAGGAAATTATGTCCGCCCGGCTCACCGGTACTTAATTTCACGGCAACCTTGCCGGATAACTTTCGGCCGACAGCATTATAAATCGCTTCTAACGCAGCGGGATTAATTTTTTTCGTCATATACACTGTTGCCGTCGGTCCCCATACCAACGGCATTTCCGGTTTCTTCTTCGTTACAACTGGTTTGTTCATATTGATTTTCTTTTCTGTCTGTGCATTGGTTATTACCGTTAGCGCTACAAAGCACAGAGGAATAAGCGCTAATGGAATTGCGGAAAATATTGTTTTCATTTCTATAATTCCTTTTTATGTTTCTGGAATAATTTCATTAAGACATCGTATTGCATTTAACGTTCGCGGATAACCGATGTATGGCAACAATTGCGTTACCGTTCTCAAGAGAGTTTTTTTATCGTTTCCGACATTCAGGTTTCCTTGAATGTGTCCTTTGAGCTGCGGCTCACAACCGCCAAGTGATAAAATCATGGAGAACGTCAACAACTCTCTCGTCTTTATATCGAGCCCATTTCTTGTAACATAATCGCCGAAACAATTTGCCGATAAATATTTTTGAATGTGAATCTGATTTTCGGGAGATTCTTTATACATCGTATCGATTATATCTCCGAATATAGATTTTTGCAATTCCATTCCTTTCTGAAATC
>DATKMP010000214.1:0-8389 GCA_035541775.1 Bacteroidota bacterium
GGAGCGATTTTCTTTTTAATTTTAAAATTCGGATCCGGTAATTCGAACTCGATGCCGATGCTATGAAAATTCTTTTCCACACGCACAGACAGCACACCGCTTTTGGTCTGCAGCCGAAAATAATGCTGCCCATTGCATTTCATTCCTTCAAGGCAGGATTCTGCAAGCGCATGGAAACTCGCAATTGTTGCATGGCCGCACAGTGGCACTTCTTCCGTCGGCGTGAACCAGCGAATTTGAAGATTCGCATCCTTTACGCTTGGCTTCAAAATAAACGCTGTTTCCGGATTATTGAATTCGCGTGCGATGATTTGCATTTCGGCATCGGTAAGTCCGTCGGCATCCAGGACAATGCTTGCCGGATTTCCCGAAAACGGCTTGGTTGTGAACGCATCCACTTGTTTGATGTGAAGAGTTTTCATAACGATAGTGCCAATAAAGTTTTTTGATGATCGATACAATACACGATATTCTTTGCAACAAAAAACAAATCGGGCGTTGCAATAGGAAGATGTTCCGAAAGTTTTACAGAATATGCCGCGTGCAGGCCGTTAGATCGAAAAATTTCAAGGTGTGCCGAATAATCGGGCGCATCGTTGTTCGCACGTTCGTCGGTATAAAAACCGGCAATATCGTAGTCGCCGGCATGAATTGTCTCAAGAGAATTCAAGAGCAATCGATCTTTCCATTCTTTTTTTATTCTCCGATACACGGACTCTGATTCATCGCCAGAATCCATCGGAACCGGATATTGAACAATTGTTTCTTGCTTCTTCTTGTACGCCTCTGCATATTCTTTGGCAACATCGGCACATTCCCCCAACACTTCTCCGGTTGCTGCGTTCAAACAATAGGTAACACGTTTTTCAAAAAAATTTTTGTTGGCATAGACTTTATCGTCTAAGGCAAACCAGAAAATCAAATCGGAATTCGTCCAGAGCAATTCGCCTGTGCGGCAATTCCGTGCTTCGATGGATTTATGTTCCGGCAATTCCGGATGCGCATAGCGATGAAAGAAAACGAGATCGTGTTCGACAGCTTCCATTCCAATCCACCATGGTTCTTCCAGCATCAACTGCTGCCAGAGAACATTGCCCGTGCGAGCATCAAGGCAAAAAAACGACGCTTGTTTCGATTCCATGTTGCGGTGTTCGCCGAGCAATAAACCGATTTCTGCGTACACCAACTTCCAGATCACATCGGAAGTTGCATAGCGCCATGCCGGTTGAAGTGTCTTTCGATGAAATAAGCTGACCATGCAAAATCAACTTACCATAAAATTAGAGGAGTTTCAAGATTGCGGAAATTGAGAAACAGCGGGAGCAGTTATTCCTGCTCATCCACCTGCGGCATCAGAGACATCCAGATTCGCTGCAAGACGCCGTCCATATTGGTCATGATATCGGCTTCGGGAATATTGAGAAGAATGAATCCTTCTTTTTTCAGAAATGCGGCGCGGTTCGCACGCTTTTTCATTTTTTCTTCCGAGACCGGATGATTCTTTAACACTTCGATGGCAACCTTTGCGCCCAGTGCAAGGAAATCGAATGTATAAGGGCCGTACGAAGCATGCTTTCGGAATTTGTTCCCGATATCTTTGCGCTGAAGTTCTCCCCAGAGTTTCTTTTCTGCATCGGTCATGCCGTGCATTATCGGCGCTTGGTTTGAATTCGTATGCTGTGGTTTATAAAAATTTTTACCCATAATTTCTTTACATCATTAGTTATTGTGTGTTCACATCAACAATGGCTGCTGGTTATGAAAAATTCAGCACCGTTGCTAAAAAGGCAGTTCATCGTTTGTCGATGAGTATCGTTGTTGACAAGAACTTGATTTCATCACGCAACGAATTCAAAAAATAAATTCTCCCACTTAACAGATGAACTCGTTGAACTCTCCATGCAATATACATGAATCATTCCCAACGAGCAAGAGAATTTTTCGTGCGAAAGGTTATTCGCCGCTTTCGCCTTCGCGTATTTGAACACGTCGAATTTTTCCGCTGATCGTTTTTGGAAGTTCTGTGACAAATTCCACAATGCGCGGATATTTGTACGGCGCGGTAACTTTCTTCACATGGTCTTGGAGTTCTTTCGCCAGTTCATCGCTTGGTTTATAATTTTTTGTGAGGACGACGGTTGCTTTAACAATTTGCCCGCGCTCAGGATCGGGAACGGCGGTGATGGCACATTCCAGTACCGCTGAATGTTCCAACAGCGCACTTTCCACTTCGAACGGCCCGATCCGATATCCCGAACTTTTGATAATATCATCCGCCCTGCCGACGAACCAATAGTAACCATCCTCGTCGCGCCATGCCATATCGCCGGTGTAATAGATATTGTCGTGCCATACGTTCCGCGTAAGTTTTTTATCGCGATAATATCCGTCGAACATTCCCGGCGGAATTCTTTTCTTGGTGTGGACGACAATTTGCCCGCTCTCTCCGACTTCGCATGATTTCCCCTCAAAGTCAAGAAGATCAATGTCGTATCCGGGCGATGGTTTTCCCATCGAACCCGGTTTGGGCGCGATCCATGGATACGTTGCAAGCGCGACGGTCAATTCAGTTTGACCGTATCCTTCCATCAATTTTATTTTTGTCGCATCGTAAAATTGTTTATAAACTTCCGGATTGAGCGGTTCGCCGGCGACTACGCAATAGTGGAGATGGCTCAGGTCGAACTGTTTTAAATCTTCTTTGATCAAAAACCGATAAATCGTCGGTGGCGCGCAAAAGGTTGTCACTTTATATTTCACGACGACTTGCATCAAATCTTTGGGAATAAATTTATCGAAATCGTACGTCATGACCGCCGAACCGGCAATCCATTGCCCGTATATTTTTCCCCACGCAGCTTTTGCCCAACCGGTTTCTGCAACCGTTAAATGCAATCCGTTCTGTTCGACATTTTGCCAGTACTTTGCAGTTAAAATATGCCCCAGCGGATAGGCAAAATTATGCTGCACCATCTTCGGCATGCCGGTTGTTCCAGATGTAAAATACAGAAGCATCATATCATCGTTCTTGATGCTGTTTTTTCCGGCAGGGCGTTTTAGTGCATCGGGATATTTTTCAATTTCTTCGGTAAAGTTATACCACCCGCTGCGGGATGTTTGAATGACGATTTTCTTTTTTAAGGTCGGCGATTGTTCCTCAGCTTCCTCAATGTGCTGTATCACGTCAGCATCCGAAACACAGACGATGGCTTTGATTTTTGCCGCATTGTTGCGGTAGGCGATATCTTTTGTCGTCAATAAATGCGTTGCGGGAATTGCTACCGCGCCGATTTTATGCAGCGCCACCACGGCAAACCAGTATTCGTAGCGCCGTTTTAAAATCAACATCACACGGTCGCCTTTTCCAATGCCGATGGCTTTAAAAAAATTCGCAGCTTTGTTGCTGTACGCGCGCATATCCTCAAACGTGAAGGCGTGTTCTTCGCCCTTGTCGTTGCACCACATCATCGCTAATTTCTTCGGTGTGTGGCCGGCAATAGCATCAACCACGTCAAAGCCGAAATTAAACTGCTTCGGCGGCTTCACTTCATACGAACGATAAAAATCTTCATACGATTTAAAATTTGCGCTGGACAAAAATTTTTCTATCATCATCGTCATCCTATTATAAGACTATCGCGAGAAATTTTACGGGCTGTTTGGTTGCCGCTTTCATGGCGTGCTTGTAACTGGAATCGTAATAAATCGAATCGCCTTCATGAAGAATGACTTCATGGTTATCCACCACAATCTTCATTGTTCCTTCGAGCACATAATTAAACTCTTGGCCGGGATGCGAATTAAATTCCATCGGCGTTTCTTTTTCTTCCGGTTTAATCCGCACAATAAACGGTTCCGCCTTTTTATTCACAAAGTTCGCAGCAAGTTCTTCATACTTGTATTGCTTGCGCCGATCCACGCTGAGCCCCTTATCCTTGCGCACGACACAATACACATGCAATTTTGGATTTTCTCCGCTCAATACTACTGCAAGATCGACATGGAAACGCTGTGCGACTTTATGTAAAAACCCGACCGGAATATCGACCGTACCGCTTTCATATTGCTGTAGCACATCAGTGGAAATTCCAAGTTCTGCCGCAAGGGCATTCATCGATGTGCCGGAAAGTTCACGCAATTCTTTAACGCGTTCGGCAATAAGTCTTATCTGTTCCGTCATACTCATCCACCTTTTTGTTGTTGTGTTCGTACGAATCCCAGACCGGGATGTAGCATTCGTTGCTGAATGCTGTTGAATCGTTTAGAGAGCGCGTTACCATAACCAACTGCGCGCACTTAAAAGATACCATTCCCTTTTTATGTTGTCAACATCGGAAGGCAGAAAAAATTGTTCTTGTTCTGCAAACCGAACGACGAAGTACCGGCCATGCTGCTAAATTTAAAAAATTATTTTTCGCGCAAGAGTTTTTCAACCGCCGCAATAATGTTAGGATCATCCGGTAGCGTTTTCGGGGAGAATTTTTCTACGACGTTTCCATGACGATCGACAAGATATTTTTGAAAATTCCATTCCACTGTTCCGCTTACCGGCGTTTCTTTTGTTAAGTATTGGTACAGCGGATGCTGGTTCTTGCCTTTCACATCGATCTTGGAAAACATATCGAACGTAACGCCATAATTCAATGTGCAGAATTGTTTAATCTCCGAATCCGTTCCCGGCTCCTGCCACAGGAAATTATTTGCCGGAAATCCGAGAATCATAAATCCCATAGCTTTATATTTTTCGTACAATTGTTCCAATGCTTTATATTGCGGTGTGTTTCCACACTTCGATGCGACATTGACGATCATAAGCACTTTTCCGTTGTATTCGGACAAGGGTTTTTCTTTTTCATCAATCGTTTTCATCACAAACGAATAAAGTTTTGGTTGCTGTTCCATTACGTTCTCCTTTTGCTGCGCCGAGGCATACGAAACCATGCACACGGCGGAAATAAGTAGAGTGAATAACTTGTTCATCGATTGCTCCTTTTTCTTTAAAAAGAGAACACGTACAGAGCGTTAAAGGTTTCGCAGATTACTCGTCACGGAACGGATGGCGCCGCTGGCGCTTTATCTCGCCATGCTTCCGTTTGTGTTCCAATCGTTTTTGACGGGCAGATCGCGTCGGTGTTGTTTTAAAACGCTTTTTTGACGGCTTAAGCGCACGCCGAAATATTTCGATAAATTTTTGAATGGCAAACTGCTTGTTCTGCCACTGGCTGCGCGATTTCTGTACGCCGATTCTTATAACACCATCGGAGGTAAGAAATGATGAAAGTTTTTTCAGAAGTTTTTGTTTTGTTGCATCTTCGAAGACAGATGAATGTGCAAGGTCGAAACGCAATTCCACGCGCGTTTCAACTTTATTCACGTTTTGTCCGCCTGGCCCGCCGCTACGCGACGTCAGAAATTCAATTTCCGATAACGGAATACGAATTGCCGCTGTAAGATCGAGATACCCATCTGCCATAGAGCAAGGTACGATTTTGTTCGAGGAGAAAAAAGATATAGCATAAAAAAAAGATTTTGTTTGTTTCCTAAATATTGCAATTGCCTTTCCCTTTAATTATCTTTGAATCATTACTAAGCGCGCTTATACGCTGGGAAAGAGTATCGTGTCTCGAATTCTTTTACTATTATTATTACCTGCAGTGTTGTGGGGACAAACGGTTGTTGTGCTCAAAGTAGATGGCATGATCAATCCTGCATCGGCGGATTTTATTCATCGCAGCATCGAACAAGCGAAGGAACATCATGCAGAATGTCTTATTATAGAGCTGAATACTCCCGGCGGTCTGCTCAAATCCACGCGAATGATTATCGGTGATTTTTTAGAATCCAAAATTCCTGTGGTCGTGTACATTGCACCCGGCGGTGCGCAAGCCGGTTCTGCCGGAGTATTTATCACGACCGCAGCGCACATCGCTGCGATGGCTCCCGGCACAAACATCGGCGCGGCTCATCCAGTTGAAATGCAAGGACAGATGGATTCCGTCATGAGCAAAAAAGTGACCAACGATGCCGCGGCATTCATCCGCAGCATCGCAGAAAAGCGCCATCGTAATTTTGTCTGGGCGGAAGAAGCCGTGCGTGAAAGCAAGTCGATTACAGAAACCGAAGCGCTCAAAAATAACGTTATCGATTTTGTATCCCCGAACCTCGATTCGCTTCTTCATCAAATTGATAGGCGTGTTGTCGCTGTTCAACAGGATAGCGTAATGTTGCACACAAGAGATGCGCATATCGAAACAGTGGAAATGGGCTGGGGCGAATCGCTTCTCAATATTTTTAGCGACCCGAACATTGCTTACATTTTGATGATGCTCGGTATGTTCGGATTGTTGTTCGAACTTTATAACCCCGGATTGATTTTTCCCGGCGTCGTCGGTGTGATCAGTTTAATTATTGCATTTTATTCGATGCATACCCTGCCCATTAACTATGCAGGATTGGCATTAATTATTTTTGGCGTTTTACTATTTGTCTTGGAGATAAAAATTGTGAGTCATGGATTACTTGCTATCGGCGGCGTTCTTTCGTTTTTTATCGGATCAGTGATGCTCATTCAAACGCCCAGCATTTTGGAGTTTGCAGAAATTTCATGGTCGGTCATTTCGCTGACTACGCTCCTCACCGCATTCTTCTTTGTGTTTCTTCTTGGATTGGGATTAAAGATTCAGAAACGAACGCCCGTCAACGGCAAAGAAGGGCTTATCGGCGAACTTGGCGACGCAGTTACGGCGCTCAATCCCGACGGAACGGTAAAAGTGCATGGAGAATTTTGGCAGGCAGTTGCTGCATCCGAAAAAATTTCTAAAGGCGAATCCATTCGCGTTACAGGCATAACAAATTTAAAGTTACAAGTCGAACGATTTAAACCAACAAAGGAGTAAGTATGGAATCGATGGGTGTGTTAACATTTGTTCTTGTTGTATTTTTTGTCATCATTGCTGCAAATTCTGTAAAGGTGCTGCGGGAATATGAACGCGGCGTTGTCTTTCGTCTCGGGCGCTTGCTCGGCACAAAAGGCCCCGGCATTATCTGGCTCTGGCCCGGCATCGACCGCATGGTGAAAGTCAGTTTGCGTACGGTGGTGATGGATGTTCCGCCGCAAGACATCATCACACAGGATAACGTTTCCATTAAAGTGAACGCCGTGATTTACTTCCGCGTTCTGTATCCTGAAAAAGCAATTGTGGAAGTAGAAAATTATTTGTTTGCCACCTCGCAGCTTTCACAAACGACCCTGCGCAGCGTGTTGGGCCAATCGGAACTCGATGATCTGCTCTCGCAGCGTGATAAGATCAATCAAAAGCTCCAACAAATTATCGACGCGCATACCGAGCCGTGGGGAATTAAAATTTCCAATGTGGAAGTAAAGCAAATCGATTTGCCGCAGGAAATGCAGCGCGCGATGGCGAAGCAGGCGGAAGCCGAACGCGAACGCCGTTCCAAAGTCATTGCTGCCGAAGGTGAATTTCAGGCGTCGCAGCGCCTTGCCGATGCGGCGGGTATTCTTGCGGATCAGCCAAGCGCACTGACGCTGCGGTATTTGCAAACACTGCGAGAAATTGCCACGGAAAATAATTCCACAACTATTTTCCCTGTGCCCATTGATTTATTGAAACCATTTCTTTCACTGCAGGAAAAGGCGAAGAAATCGTAAATGGTTTCGCTGCTCTACGGACATAACCCCGCGGAGCGCGTGGTCGCTGTACATCAGAACAGCGATCAAACCATTCGGCTGTTCAAACGCATCGAAGGGAAAATTCTGCATGAAGATGCAGAATTCTTCCCTTTCTTTTTTCTCGCCGATTCATCTCTTCTCAAGGGATTTTCCAAACATCACTGGCTGAAAGAATTAGAAGGCACAAACTATTATAAATTCATTGCGGCATTTTCTCGCTGGAGTGAAATGTGGGAAGCAGTACAATATGCACTGCGAGAATACAACAAGTCTCGATTCCCGAAAAATGCGACATGGCAGGAGTTACAGGAAATTCTTGTTCGCCCCGATCCGGCTCGTCAATTCTTAGCACAATCCGGCATCACTTTATTTAAAGGGATGGAGTTCGAGGAACTCGTTCGCATGCAAATTGCCGTTGCGTTTAAATCTTATAACGATAAACCCAACAGTACAAAACCATCGAACAAGAAAAAATTATGCGCTATCGGTATTGGAGCACCTGGCCAGAAAGCGCGTATCTTCGAGATCAACAAAAATAATAAGCGCGAAGTCCTTGAACAGATCGTTCGAACGATACAAGAACTCGATCCCGATGTCATTGAAGGGATTGATCTATTTTCTCACATCCTCCCTGCAATTCTTCAACTTGCAGAAGAATGTGAAACGACATTAACGATCGGCAGAGACCACAGTGAAATT
>DATKMP010000215.1:0-8408 GCA_035541775.1 Bacteroidota bacterium
TTTTGAATACCTTCTGTCGGCAAATGGGCGTCGGTCAGCAATTCGGCAATCCGTTTTTCATCGACATCGCTTGCCGGACGAATGACGGTATTCATCTGCTTTGTCGCTTTGACAGTAATGGAAGCGACGGGAAATGAAATGCCTTCCGGCAATGGATATTGCTTTTCGGAAATAATCTTCGCGTTTTGGAAACCGGCATCATCAATAATTTGCATATATTCTTTTTTTTCTATCGCGCCGGAAATACAGGACGCCCAAAGTTCTGCGTCTTTTCGCAGTTGATCGGGTATGGGCTGAAGAGCAACAATATCCGAAATGATAAATTTTCCGCCCGGCTTCAGGACGCGAAAGATTTCTGCAAATGCTTTGCGTTTATCAGGAACAAGATTAATGACACAATTGCTCAACACTCGATCGATGGAGTTCGATTCTAACGGCATCGCTTCGATTTCGCCTTTGCGAAATTCGACATTGCGAAATCCAAATTTTTCTTTGGCAGCGTTTGCACGTTCGATCATCGAGTCGGTCATATCCAATCCGATGACGTTTCCTGTGCTGCCGACTTCCTTCGCGGCAAGAAATACGTCGATGCCGGCGCCGGAGCCGAGATCGAGCACAGTTTGTCCGGCAGAAAATTCTGCGTATTCTGTCGGCGCACCGCAGCTTAACCCAAGATCGGTTTCTTTTGCCACATCGGTCGCGCGGTCTTGCTCGTTGCGAAATAAATACACTTCGACATTGGAGTTGCCGCCGCAGCCGCATGATTTTGGCCCGCAGCACGTAGCGGATTCTTTTACGATGCGGTCATAATGTTCTTTCACATTTTGTTTTTGTTCTTCGGCATTCATTATATTATTCCTCCAAGATCGCGTTGAGTATATTGTTGGCATCCGTGACGCACTTCACGCAGACGTCGTTGTGAAGCTGATGCTCTTGAAAATATTTATTCCCTTCTTCGGTATTAAGATCGCAGTGTAAAAGCTCGCTGCATTCAAGCGTTTTGTTTTTTTTGATAAATTGTTTGGAAAACTCTTTCACCAGCGAATATGTTTTTTCACGTGCGGGATTATCTTCTTGCTGATATTTTCCATGCTTTAATCCGATCACCATATACGAGCCGGTAACAGCGCCGCACGTTTTTTGCTGGCGTCCCTTGCCTGCTCCAAATCCGCAAGAAAGCTTGAACGCCTGCTCTCGTGGAAGTCCGGCTTCTTCCGCATACGGCACGAAAACGGATTGTGCACAATTAAATCCCGACGAAAATAATTTGACCGCTTCTGTTGTCTGGTTCAAAATGATTCTCCCAATTTATATTATATCGTGCAGCATATTTTATAGCGATTTGCTTTTTTAATTTTCGCGGCGTCGTTCTTTAATGCCGGTTCATCTCCGACATGTTCTTCTAATAATTCTAAAACAGCTTTGATAAAATTGACGCAGCATCGATCATTCAATCGATAATTGACCCACTTGCCGTCTTTGCGGTCGAGAATCAATCCGGCATCTTTCAATACTGCGAGATGTTCCGAAACGGTCGAATTGGAAAGCTCCAGCACACTGCGTATTTCACAGACACACAGCTCCCGTTGTTCCAGCATTTTCATAATCCGCAGCCGGTTCGTATCGCTTAGGGCTTTGAAAATCGTTATTGCGTCCATCGTATCGATCCTTTCATTTCGGTATATACCGAAATATACTGGAAAAAGTTTCACATGCAAGAAAAAAGATAATGGCTACCGAGAAGTCTGTTTCGCTATACAGGGGAAAAAACAATCCCTCACATATTGCAAAAATTTATTCAGCTTGTTTTTTATAATGGCAGCGCAAAGGTAAATGTGGACCCTTTCCCTGTTTCACTTTCAACCCAAATTCTTCCACCGTGGGCTTCTACAATGCGTCGCGTGATGGCAAGGCCGAGCCCGATAGATTTTTCGCCGGCGGTGGGTTTCACACTGGTTCGTGAAAATGCTTTGAATAATTTTTTCAATTCCTCCGCTGGAATTCCCTGCCCTTGATCTTGTATCGCTATCCAAACTTCTTTTTCAAATATTTTAATGCTCACATGAATAATGGTGTGTGGAAAAGAATATTTTACGGCATTGGTAATAAGATTCGTGAGCACCTGTTTGATGCGCGCCGGATCCACTTGAAGAAGAGGAATCGATGCAGGAAAATCGAATTGACACTTAATCGATTTTGTACTTGTAATTAATCGAAGAGATTGTATGGTTGTGTGCAGCAACTCATCAAGCTTTGTCGGTTGCCGCTTCAATTGAATATTGCCTGTTTGAATTGCCCGTACATCCAGAAGGTCGTTAATCAGTCCCAACATTTCATCGCTTGCAGTGTTCATATCGCTCAACGCTTCTTGTTGGTCTGTCGTGATGTTTCCCAAATTCCCCGAAAGGAATAATCGAACATATCCCTTGATGGTCGAGAGCGGGTTTCGTAAATCGTGTGCAGCCATACCAAGGAATTTATTTTTCAGCTCGTTCAATTCGACAAGCTGTTGCAGGTACCGGCTTTTTTCTACAATCGTCGATACTTGATTGGCAATTTGCAAAAAAATATCCTGATGAATTTTTTGATACCTCTCCGGTTTCATGCTTGAAAAGAAAAGAAATCCAATGGGCTTCCCCATCGCGTGCAAGGGACACGTAAGACTGGAGCGCATTCCTTCTTGAAGGATATCTTTGGTGGAAGTAGAAAGCGGATGTTCGGAAAGGTACTGTTGTATATCATTAATGATGCGCGGGTGACCGGACTGCAAAACGGTTTGCAGACTGCTTCCTTCCATCGACGCTGAGTACCCTTTTCCGATGGTGATCGTGGAAGCCATGGAACGCGCCCAACACGCACGCACAACTGTTCCGTTCTCTTCGAGAAGCGAACAGCCGATGCGATCGTACGGAATGATTGATTGAAAAGATTCAAAGATCGAATTGAGCACATCGTCCAAAAGCATTCCCGAATTAATATGCTCGGTAATGTTCGCAAGCATCTTCATTTCATCACAGCGCTTTTTCCATGAGCGCGCAAGATTTTCCAGTGCTGCCCCGAGCAAAGCGAGATCATCCGTTCCATCGCTGGCTATGGCTACAGCAAAGCTGCCTTGCTCCATGGTACGAACAGCTTCGATATATTGTGGTATTCTTGTATCTGTTTGAGAAGCCATAAGATCCTCCTCTTAATAGAATACGAACGCAATATACACAAAAAAATATAGAAACGAATGGAGAAAAAACGGGAATGGCTCCAGATTAGAAGCGGCGATGAAACGTGCATAAAAATATCGCAAAGTGACGCCGCGGAGTTATATCCATGACCGGCGATGCAAGAGGCGTGTTGGCATCGACAGCTATCCACCAAGACGGCGCCACTTGCGATGAAAAAGTTATTGCTGCGATTGTTCTCGTTGTCCGCGCATTTGCTGCATGCGCGCACGGCGGGCTTTCATCAGCGCATCGTATTTCTTAGCTTCATCAGCCGTTAAAACAGATTTGATTTGTTTGTCGGATCTCTTTTGAATCGCCTGCATAGAATCGCGCATGGCTTCGCGATCTCCGTTATTTTGAGACATTAACGTCGTCATCTCTTCGCGGGCATCTTTTAAGATATCGGTGATTTTGGTCGTTTGGTCATCGGTCAAACTCAAGCTGTCTTTTAATGCTTTCGCTTGGTCTTCGGCAGACATGCGCATGCGTTGTTGTGCCTGTGTTCCGCTGCAGAACATCAACATACATCCAAGAATCATGATTGTTACGGAAAATTTTTTCATATTGGTTCCTTTTTATGATTCCCTAAAATACTATAATCTTTTGACGTACCAAAGGGAAAAAAGTTAAATAGATGTTAAAAGAATTTTTGGCGGCAATAGTCCAGAACTGATGCGCTTGTGCAAAATGCAAAATATATTTTTCCGGTAAAAACACGGTCAGGTCAAAAATTCTGCGGCAAGCTGAAAAGTCTCGTCAAACGATTGATCCACGCTTTTCTGATGTTTCAGACTTAGGGGAAACGGTATTTCATGGGAATAAGGAAATGGAAAATGCAATTCCATATCGAGCGTCGGATGCATCGCCGATGAATTGTTCAGAGTCAAAGCAACGTTTGCTGTCGGTATAACCTTATCCGAAGCAAGCGTTAGAGCACGAATGCGATTTCGAATGCGCAGCATGTGTGAACGCCGTACCGGAGCATTGAGTCCGGAGTGAATCATCAAAGAAAACATTGCCGCTTCGTGCGCGTTCTTCGAAAATATTTCTGCGAAGCGATCATCCGACATCATATTTTGATTGAAGTTCATTCCGTAGAATTGATTGATCGTTAGAGACGTTTCGCTGTCCAAAATTGACCGCGACGTTGGAAAGGTCCGATCGAGCGTTGCACCGCCGCAAAACATCACTAAGCGCGAATCGCCGAACATGTTTTGTGTGTTGCTCATTAAAAGAATCTCGCCCACAAACCCGCCGATGGAATATCCAAAAATATCTATCGGCGCTGCACTGTCGATATACGGATGTCGGTTCTGACGTATTGTTGTGGCAAGCTGTGCAAGGTCCTGCAGTGTTTGCAATCCCGAATAAAAAAACCGTGCAGGAACAAGTTGCAGCCGTGTACTGATCGCAGCATTTGCAAACGACGAGCATTGCACATCGGGAAAAAGTTCCTTGCGCTCATGCGCGATGGCATTCATTAAGCGGGCGTTTGACCAAGTATTCGGAGCACGATTCATATGAAAGGCATGGGGAAATAATAATACGGCACTTTTCGTTGTTTCAACTAATCGCTGCGCCCATGGCAGATATTTATCCCAGCTGCGCTCGTTCAATCCATGAAGAAGAAAAATAACCGATTTTGCTTTTGGCGTTCCGTGCGGCAAAAACATTAAGTACGAAAACTTATTATTTTCTTCAACCTGCTCGTCGGCAATCTCTAATTTTCGGTAAAGGTAATCATCGGAAAATGTATTGCGTGCTAAATAATATTTTAGCAGTGCTTTGAAAATTGAACTTAACCCTTGATATTCATTGCCGGTGGGAAGAGAATTCCAGAATGTTGAATGGAACGGCACAATCTTTATGTCGGACTGAAGAT
Source organism: Bacteroidota bacterium (assembly GCA_035541775.1). Taxonomy (GTDB): domain Bacteria; phylum Bacteroidota; class Ignavibacteria; order UBA10030; family UBA10030; genus DATKMP01. The sequence continues at coordinate 5,098 of DATKMP010000215.1, forward strand.
CGGTTAACAAAAGAGACGACTCTTTCAGAGAAACGCGTTGGCGAAGGTACGATGAAAGTTCGGTATAGGTCATTTCTTTTCCTTCGTTCCCGCGGCCGATCCTCTTCGCTTTGCATTGCTTGCGTGCAGTTGGTGAATCTCGGTGCGTTTTTTCTTGAGCAATTTTTCCCACCGCTCAATGCCGCCTTGCAACTGGTGCATTTTATCGAACAGCGTATCGATGGCCGTTAGCATTTGTTGAAGTTTCTCCGCGGTTTCATCGCGCGAATATTGGTAGTGTTCATGAGAGATATCCCAAAAATCCCGGAAATAATCGGAGATTTGTTTGATCTCTTCCAGCGAGTAACCGAAAAGTTGTAAATCTTTTATCAAGCTGCAAAAAAAAATGTAAGCATCGGAATATAAACGAAAGCCCGCTTCGCTCCACATATCCGGTGCGATAATGCCCACGTCTTCCCAGTGTTTGATGGTACGCGTGCTGATACCGACTTTTTCAGCCAGAACACCGACGGTCAGATACGAATCCGTAATCGGAACGGAAGGCGCGGTTGTTGCAGTTTGCGGCAGCCCAACCTTACGAACAATTTTTTTTATGTGCTCCAGGTTATATCCTATATCGACGAGCTTTTTGATCATCGCAGCACGTTCGAGGGCAGGCAACGGAAACAGCGGTGTATGGTCATCGGAAATTGCGGATGGCTTAAGAATTCCTGCCGATTCCCATTCTGCCATGGTCCGCTCCGAAACGCCTGTGCGTTGTGCTAATTCGGAAAAAGTAAAAAGGTTGCCCATATAATGTTCGCTCTCTTATATCCGTGAACGTATAGGATGTTAAACATAAACGTGTGCGTATATATAGGAGATTTCCTGGAAAAAAGCAAGAAACGGAACATCGTTCGGTTCACTAATAAAAACCATTTACAATATTTTTGCTGTTGCCAAAAGAACGGAGAATGAACAATCAAGCGACAAAAAAAATTCGCTCGATGTTTTCATACAGCAATGCTGACATGTATTTTATAGGTTTTTTTTAGTCGAAAAATTATTGACGACAAGTTTACGCACTGCATCCGAATCTGCATCAAAGGTTCGTCGATACATGTTGTTTTTCAGCAATTTATTCTTTAAAAAACGATAAGTTGCGACATCCTTTGTAGTGATTTTGTCGGCAAAAAACCGACGATTTGCGACACACCTTGTAGTAATTTTTACGGCATAAAACCGACAATTTGCGACAGACAATTCGGCAAAAATGCTATAGCATTCCCTACAAAATAATGACAGCAATTTGTTTATACGTGAAAAACCTCATAATTCCAGAACGGCTACTCGTAACCGAAAGCAAATAGGGTTGCTCGATTTATTTTGGTAAATGTCGATCTCAAGTCTTTCTCTAAGGGCTTCGATGTCTGCAATGTTTCACACATACTATAATCACTCTCCGCCGCTTGGCAGCTATATTTTTTACTGCTACCAAATCCACATTTTACTATCTAATTCGCTTGGTTGGTCCAAGTGATTATAAAAACAACTATTTGAGGAGAAAAATCATGTTGACAAAAAAACTTATCCTGTGTGCATCCATTATTGCACTTTTACTTTGCACGTTCGTTGTATATCCGCTTATCAATCGTCCGGTGAGTGCAGAACAAAAACTCTATACCGGAACCGAAAATCATTTCATCACACTGCAAGAAGGCATCACTTTGACGAAAGCATTCCGCCACTCCGCTCCTGCGAATGCCGTACTGGCGCAGTACTTTGGAAAGAATGCGCTTGAAGCCGCTCTTGCGCAACCTGGCTGTGTGGGATTACGTATGTACTATGCAAAGCATAAAGACGGTTCACCGACATTGGTGATCGTGAGCGTTGACCACAGCGGCAACGACATGACAAAAGGAATAGTCATGCAGCAAGCAGTACCATGCGGCGGTAGTTGCGCTGAAGGTTCAGAGTTGAAACAAGACAATGCTTTTGCTACATTAAGGTGAAACACAAAGTAGTGGCGTTGTGATGTTTTGCAACGCCACTGCAAATTTTTAGAAAGCGAGTCTACATATTTACCAAGGACTTTTGTATATAGCGGTTTTTAGTTCATTATTACCTGTAAGCGTAGGTATATATCGTTGGAAAATTATTGGTATAGATTTAAAAGCATTGCAGCTTTTACTGCTAATAGGTTTTATCATAGATTGCTTTACTATAAAGGGCCTCAATTTTGTGTATTTACATGAACTTGCCTATGTTTATTTATTGTTTGAATTACTTATGGTAATTTATATTATTATATTTTGGCAAGAGTCTTTGCTTGTAAAAAAAATATTGCAAATAACAATTTTTCTATATATTGCCTTTTGGGTGGGGGCAAGATATTTATTTAGTGATTTCACCCGTTTGTATTCAATCGTTGGAAGCGTTTCTAAAATTTTTTTCGTGTTAAGTGCCGGCTACACGCTATTCATTGTCGTCGAAAACAGAATAGGAATGTTGAGACAAGATAAACGTTTTTGGATACTGCTTTCATTTGTGCTAAATTCTTGCGGTACTTTAATGCCATTTGCATTACAGGAACTTCTTTGGATTCAATCTAAACAAGCGCTCTTTATTGCATGGTCAATTACTTTGGTTATTACAATCATTTCTAACATTCTTTTCACGATCGGATTTTTATGTCCTCAGAAACAGACATAATATTATTTGCGGTTTTTAGTGTAACCATTGTCATTATTGGGCTTTTTTCGTTTTTTGTCATCATGATGATTCGTTCTCACCGAAAAATTGAAATAGCGCAACAGGAACGCATCCGGCAAATGCAATTGTTTTCTGAAAAATTACAGGCGGTTCGTGAAGAAGAACAAAAACGTATTGCCCGAGAGCTGCACGATGAACTGGGCGGAGCATTAACCGGCATGAAATATTCCATTCACTGGCTGGCAAACCATTCATCGAAGCGCGGAGAAGTACCGAAACGTTATGCTGCACTGAAAGAATTGATCGATGCCACGACAAAAAGCATTCAGCGTATTTCTGCCGATCTGCGCCCGAAAATTTTAGATACTCTCGGGCTTACTGCTGCCGTGGAATGGCATGTCGATGAATTTAAAAAACGCACCGGTATCGACGCGCAATTTCATGAACTCACCAAACTTCCTTCCTTCGATGAAGCTGTTACGACCGGTGTGTATCGCATCATTCAAGAAGCATTGACCAATGTTGCACGGCATGCACAGGCCGCGTCTGTGCAAGTCACGATTCAGATTCAAAACGGATCGCTTCATGCCGAAGTTGCCGACAATGGAAAAGGATTCGAT
>DATKMP010000216.1:0-3961 GCA_035541775.1 Bacteroidota bacterium
GCGCCCGAGGGAAAAATCATATCATTGTCAGCTCCATTGAACATCATGCGATCTTGCATACTGCAAAAGAAATGCAACAACAAGGATTTGATGTTTCATTTGTACCGGTCGATTCGAACGGCATCGTCCATCCAGAGGATGTTGCTGCATTCGTTACCGAACGCACGTGTTTGATTTCTGTGATGCATGCCAATAATGAAATCGGTTCGATTCAACCGATTGCGGAAATTGGCAAGATCGCAAAAGCGGCAGGTGTCATATTTCATGTCGATGCGGTGCAGTCATTCGGAAAATTGCCGTATCGTGTGAGCGACCTGGATGTCGATTTGCTTTCGTTATCGGCACACAAAATTTACGGTCCGCAAGGAATCGGTGCATTGTATGTGCGGAAAGGGACTGTCCTTCATCCTCTTTTGTTCGGCGGCGCGCAAGAACAGAACCGAAGAGCAGGAACGGAAACAATTCCGTTGGCAGCAGGATTTGCTCGCGCGGCACAATTAGCTGTCGAATTACAAGAAACGCGTACCCAACAGATCCAGATGCTCAAGCAGCAATTAGTGGCGCGTCTCCAACAAATGGAAGGGCTGATGATCAACGGCGACCCAGCGAAGACGATACCGCATATTGTCAGCAGTTCTTTCGATGCGCATCGGCGTTTCTTGGACGGAGATGCATTGATTATGGGACTCGATGTGCGCGGTGTATCCGTTACCAGCGGTTCGGCATGCACTTCCGGCAGTTTGCAGCCATCGCATGTTTTGCTTGCGATGGGAAGAGATGAGGCAACTGCGCGCGCCACCATTCGATTTTCCCTCAGTCATCTTACAACATCTGAAGATATTGATTTTGCAGTCGATGCATTGCAGGATATCGTAACAACGATGAAGTAATATTTTACTTCACTCGATCTGCCTCTGCAAACAATAATCCGTACCGCAATCCGCGATCGCTCACAATAATTTCTTTCAAATTATTTTTTTGCATCACTGTGCGCAAAATCATAATTCCGGCGAGAATGATATCTGCACGCATCGGAAGTATTTGAGGAATCGCATGAATTCGTTCGAGCGGCAGAATCTTTAATTGATCGTAGAAATAATCTATTCGCGCTCGCTGTAAGTGATAGCCGTGAATTTTTTCCGGAGCATACGCGGAGAGTTTCAAATCCATTGCCGCAAGTGTTGTGACGGTGCCCGCGACGCCGACCAATTGTGCCGATTCAGAAAGAAGGAAGGACGACGTAAGGTGCTTTTCTATTTCTGTTTGTGCATTTCGGATTTCAGAAGTTGTTGGAGGGCTTGAGTGCAAAAAACGTTCGGTCATCCGCACTGCGCCGACATTCAAGCTGCATTTTTTGGAAACGAATTTCCCCTTTCCTTCGACGAGTTCCGTGCTTCCGCCTCCAATATCCAAGACGGCAAACGATTGCTCGGGATCACGATGAAAATATTCCGATGCGCCGCCCCAATACGTCAACTGCGCTTCTTCGTCGCCGTTCAAAACGTGGATTGTGATTCCTACCTTTGCACGAATGAATTCGATAAATTCGTCTCGATTGACGGCATCGCGCAAGGCGCTGGTCCCACAGGCAACGATGTGTTGTGAACCGGCTTCGTCTGAAATCGATTTTAATTTTGTCAGAATCGTTAATGCGCGTTGAAAGGTTTCCGGTAAAATATTTTTGGCGGAATCAACGCCTTTACCAAGGCGTGCAATCGTGTGTTCGTCTCGAACAACCTTCAGGGAGCCGTCGGCTTGCACGTCTGCAATCAGCATTAAAATGGTATTGGTGCCAATATCGATCGCCGAAATTCTCATTATGTTTTCACCAGGGCAAGCGCCAGCCATTCATTTTCAGTAAGAACTTCCAAGGGCGCCAATCCATGCGCCTGGAAGACAGGCAACAATACTTCGATATCGGTTACCAGTATTCCGGAAAAAATAATAATGCCGGCAGTACGAAGATGTTCTTTCAATGTTTTGAGAAATCGCGTAATGGTACGATAATCGATATTTGCCACAATAAGATCGGCTCGCCTTCGCGGCAATTTGCTTGCACTGCCTAACGTGAATGTTGCCGTGTGTTTCACATGGTTGCGTTTGATATTTTCAAGTACATTGGGTTTTGTCCATGGATCGTTGTCGATCATCGAGACGGAATGTGCGCCGAGTTTTGCGCATGCGATGCCGAGAACGCCTGTACCGCATCCGAAGTCGATCACGCGCATCTCCGGTTGTAAATATGGTTCGATGAGTTTTAACGTCAATCGAGTGGTTTCATGATGCCCAGTGCCGAAAGACATTTTCGGGTCGATGTGCAAGATGAGTTTGCCGGCATCTTTTTTTCGTAACGCTGCCCACGAAGGTTTGATGCAGATGTGGTCCGTGGTTTCCACAATGCCTGCTTGCTGCTCCCACTTGCGATTCCAGTTTTGATCTTTGACGATACTTTGCTGATAGCGTAGGTTCAACGACGGAAATTCTTTTCCAAAACGCGAAAGGGATGCGTGTAATCGATGCTCGAACGGTTTCTTCCAGCGAGCAGAAGGAAGAAAACAATGCAGCGTTTGATCTTCCTGCAAAAATCCCTCCATGCCGAGAAGCGATAATTGACCGACGAGTAAATCTTGATAATTTGCCGGCATTGAAAATGTGAGCCGGTGCCATTGACGCGATTTCATAATGAGTTCTTTCGATTTTTCAATGTTGTTGAACGGATTCCTTCATAATGGTATTATTCCGAGAAAACGATGTAAGTACGGTACCAATTTTATCTTGAACCTGCCTGTAGCTATTTGAGGATGAAATGAAATTTTGCATCAGTATTGAAAAGGCAAGCAGCTCGCCATCTTTTGTCTTTGCATATCCGGAAAGACAACTGACACCATTCAGCGTACCTGTCTTGGCAACAAGGTTACCGCTTGTTGTTGTCGAAGTCATTCTTGCACTTAACGTTCCATCGATGCCCGCTACCGGCAGGGAAGACGCGAATAAACTGTAAAACGAATTCCATCGATACATCGCGGTGAGCAATTGAACGATCATATCCGCTGACGCCAAATTATAGCGCGATACACCGGAGCCATCGACCAGATTGTATTGTGTCGTATCGATACCCAAGCTCGAAAGGAAACTATTGACAACGTACTCGCCGGTTTTTGCAGAGCCGGGAACTCCATAGCGCATCGCCCCAAGAATCTTCAACAAATTTTCCGAAGAAAGATTGTCGCTTATTTTATTCATCTCGGTAACAACAGTATCGAGTGTATGGGCGAAAGAAACGATTTCATGCGATGACGAACGGATTGTTCCGGAAGATATATCGTCTTGCACAATAATGTTATGGCGTTGTAACGCTTCTGAAAATAATTGTGCCGCATATAAGTCCGGCCTGCGGATGCTCAACGATTGTTCGATCGAGGAGAACGCATTCAATTCGCCTTCGGCAATAACCATAGCCGGTCGATCTTGGGCAGGTCGGCGCAATTTAAACGGCTTTCCTACGCTATCCCGTGTTACGGTGGCAGTATTGATGCCACGAATAAATGCCGTTACGGGATTCAAGGAGAGAAAAACTTTCTCACTGTCAGAAAACGCTGAAACAGATACGCACCCTTTGTTGACAGTTAATGCGCTTATGAACGGCGCATCGGGATCGGGTTCATCATCCCACGTCCAACCCAATCCCCAATGTTTGTCGTCAAAAAAGGAATTGTCGGCAACGATGCCACCTGTAATTCGTAAAATTTTTTTTTGCGCAAGCAGGTGTGCAAGCGAATCGAGATCGCTCGTTGAAAGAAGCGGGTCGCCAAAACCTTTCAGGTATAAATTTCCGATGACGATGCCGTTGGGCGTCATACTGTCAGCGTACACGGATGTCTTCAGTTGGAAATCTTTTCCGAGAATTCCAATGGTTGCTGCCGACGTAAATAATTTTACATTGGACGCCGGATTCATTAAA
>DATKMP010000217.1:0-9795 GCA_035541775.1 Bacteroidota bacterium
AGAAAAATCTTTTGTACTTACTAACCTTATAACATCGTCGCCTAAAAATCCGAATAAGCATGCAAATCCAACAAAAATAACAATAATCGACCATCGATATATGGCAATCAATTTTTTCCCCTCCTGCTGTCTGGATTCTTCCTTCGAAGAAAATGCTTTATAAATGAACGGCAAAAAGAATTGAGATACAATGGTGTTGCTGACAACAGCGGTTGAACTAATGAGACTGAATGCGAGTCCGTATCGTCCGACTTCCGATGTCGTCATGATCGATTCAACGATCCAGCGTTCTCCATTCATCTGCAATCCTCCAAAGATTCCCCAAATAATAAATGGCAGCATAAAATGAAAAAGTTGTTGCGGTAAGGTTGGCGCCAGAAGTTGGGAACGGGCATTGTGCGGCGTTTGAATACCGACACAGTACTTTCGGATAAAATACAATCGCAGCAGCAGGGATGTTAGAAATACCAATCCGATGGTCTGAAAAACCAAACTCAACGTTAATGTTACAAATTTGCTGATGAAGATAAAGAGCATCACCTGAATTGCCTTCTCAGTCACTTGAATCATGGCAACAGTTTTCCGCAATCGAAGGGCATTCAACATTCCAGTGATCGGTTGATTCGCCAACGGCAAAACGATGACCACAATGGCGGCAACCGAAACATAGTTCTTACCGATGGAGGAAAAATGAGAGAATGCTGCAATACACAAAAACAGCATAAAAGTCAGTCCGACACTTCGTGCGATACCCGATAAAAATTTTCGCAAGAACATTTTTTGTTGATCGTCGGCGCTGCTGTTTTCAAACAAGTAGCGAACATAGGATTGTTCGAACGGATTGAAATAGATAGAACTCGCCAGCGATGTCAAGCTTGTCAACAGAACGAAGAGACCATAATCTTTTGGGCCGATGGATGTAAGATACTTGATGGAAATGAAACTCAAAAGCAGCGTTAAAAACTGTCCGACGGCAAGCCAGATAAATTCCGCCGCATATTTGCTTCGATACGTTTGAATATTCGGTTTAAGTTCGGCAAGAAACGGAAAAATGATGTTACCCTTTTTTGAAATCATGTTCATGGCACACAATGTATCGATTGCACACTTGCATCAGCGGCGTTCGATTTTAATTTGACGAATGCGCCGTGCACTTTTAGTAATAATCGTGAACGTGACATCCATCGCGTTGATCACCTCGCCAAGTTCGGGCAATCTTCCGGTGATCGTTTGTAAATATCCTGCAATCGTTTCATATTCCGGAGCAGGGGGAATTGCTGCCTGAAATTGTTCGTTGAAGTCGTTGATCGAAATGGCAGCATCGACAATGACCGAACCGTCGCTTTTTCGTTCGAAGGATTTGCGTGTCTCATCATATTCATCGAGAATATCGCCGACAATTTCTTCGACAATATCTTCCAGCGTTATCAATCCTTCTGTGCCGCCAAATTCATCGATCACAATGCCGATGTGATTTTTCTGCTGCTGGAATTCCCGTAAAATCTCGCTGATTTTTTTTGATTCGGGAACAAAAAATGCCGGCCGAATAATATCGTGCAGCACAATCAGCGAGCGATGTTCCAATAAGTTCAATAAATCTTTGCTGTACACGATACCGACAATTTTATCGATCGTTCCTTGATAGACCGGCAAGCGGGAATATCCTTCTTCGATCACTTTATGGATCAAATGATCGACCGGCATCGCGAGATCCAGCGCAATAATATCCGGACGCGGCACCATAATTTCTTTTGCGGTAATATCGGAAAATTGCAAAACACTTTTTATCAATTCGTGTTCGGTTTTATTTATCGTACCGCTCAATGAGCTTGCATCGATTACTTGCTCGAGTTCCTCTTCGGACAGCGGCACATGCAAAACACCCGCCTTCACTAATGCATCGCGCAATATTTTTTTGAGGGACTTCATCATCAAGAACAATCAATACACAATTTCCTCAAGAAACAATCCCCTGGCAGGAGCAGACATTCCGGCTTGTGCGCGGTCTTTTGCATCAAGAATGAATTGAAAATTCTGAAGCGGCGTATGGCCGCGCCCGACATTGACCATCGTGCCGACCAAAGCGCGTACCATTCCATGCAAAAATCGGTTTGCCGTAATTTCAAATTCCAGCATACGAGCCGCCTCAATCCATTGCGCGGAATAAACGTTGCAGCGATAATGATCGGCTTCCGAAATTGTTTTACAAAACGACTGAAAATCATGTTCGCCGAGAATCTCTGTTGCACATTCTCGCATCGCAGCAAGGTCAAGGTTCGAACGCACTTGCCAGCAATAATTTCTTTCGATGGCAATGGGAGCGGAGGAAATTCGATATCGATACCGACGGGCTTTGGCACTGTGTCTTGCATGAAAATCGCCGGAAGCGAGTGCGGCATTTTTTACGACAACATCATGCGGTAAAACGGCCGTGAGTTGTTTTGCCAGCCGCTCGATATGAATATTTTTTTCCATGAACATGGTCGCAACCTGTCCCCTGGCATGCACGCCGGCATCCGTCCGCCCGCCGCCATGCACACGCAGTTCAATTTGAAACAGCTGATGAATCGCTTTTTCCAGTTCTTCCTGAACCGAACGGCCATTTTTCTGAAATTGCCAGCCGACAAATTTCGTTCCATCATACTCGATATCAAGACGGATATTTGGCATGACGGACATTAAAATATTTTTGTGATGGACAACCCTATGCCATGAATATTGCCGGCTTCTCCCAGCGCGAGGGCTTCGATGTGCCAAGATTGTCCGTCCGCCAGCGAACGATTGTAAAAGGCGGCCGCACGCCCCGCCATGAAAGCGGAAATCACATGATTGATGACGACCGCGCCGATGATAAATCGTGAATTGTTATACACGTTCGCACTTTGGATGCGCATATTTTTAAAATGTAATCGCTCGGCATCGTTCCCCTGCCAATTCCATTGATATTGGCTGCCGGCATAAATCAAATTATATTCGCCGTTGCGCAGCTTTTGCAAATTGTAATCATCCGTTGTATTGAAGTTGCCGATGTTCACTTCAAACTGGTCGTCCTTGCCGCTAAAATTTGCAGCGGCATGTTCCGCAGCATAGGTTTGCGCATCTTGATGCAACCAGTTGCCATAAACGCGAAAGCCGGCATACGTCAGCCATAATCCGCTTTCGGCAATCAAATAATATTTTCCATTATTGATCGAACCGACATACGCCTGTCCCAATCCTGGCACAAGCAGTGAAAGTGCGGCTGCCTGCAGCACAGATTTTTTTTGACCGCCGTCGGATTCAAACCGTTGATTCATCACATCCGACGGTGCGATGATATGATCCTGATTGATGAAGAACGACGTTGAAACGCGTTGCTGGGAAAGCAGCGCCGGCACAAAAACAATTTTGAGAGTAAGCAAAATGAGAACTATCTTTTTCATGTTAGCTCCTACGATGAAATGAGAATTCCGCTGCAAAAATCTTGCGCAGTATGCAAAATTTTTACGTGCAGCAGTTGATTGGTGATTTCCTGCGCGGTCGCAACATTTACATGGACATATTCTCCTGTCAATCCTGTTACAAGTTCTTTTGAAGAACGCGTCTCAAACAACACATCGACAATTTTTTCTTCAAATCCCTGATAAAACAATCTTCGTTTTCGCGCGCTTAATTGACGCAGCCGTTCACTTCGATGCGATTTTTCCTGCGGCGGCACTTGTTGTGCAAATTGCATTGCCGGCGTATTCGGGCGCGGCGAATAACTAAACACATGCAAATAGCTGATCGGTTGATCGGCGAGAAATGCATACGTTTCTTCGAATTGCTGTTCCTCTTCACCGGGAAATCCGACAATCACATCGGCGCCGATTCCAGCAGAAGGAATCGCTTTTTTTATACTTTCGATTTTCTTTTTGTAAAGATCCGTCAAATACCGGCGGCGCATCGATTTCAAAATCGCATCGGAACCGGATTGCAAAGGAATGTGCCAGTGCTTACAAAGTTTTTTTTCTGCAAACCAGAACTCCAGTAATTCATCCGTTAAGAGATTGGGTTCGATCGAACTGATACGAATGCGCTGGATTCCATCGACCTTCACCAGCTCTTTCAGCAGTTGAAGAAGATTACTCTCTATGCCATTTCCATAATCACCGACATTGACTCCCGTGAGTACAAGTTCTTGATATCCTTGATTTGCAATTTCGTGCGCCTGCGCTACAATCTGTGAACACGCAATGCTTCTGCTCATGCCGCGTGCTTGCGGAATCGTGCAATAGGTGCACTGATAATCGCAGCCATCTTGAATTTTTAAAAATGCCCGCGTTCGATCTTCAAATCCTGCCGACGATGCAAGATGCGTTTCATGAATTTCTTCCTTGCACGAAACGTACACATCGGCAACGGATCGTTTGGCCGCATTGCCAAGATAGCGTAAGACATCGAATTTTTCTTTTGATCCCAAAACCAGATCAACGCCTTCAATGCTTGCAAGCTCTTGATGTCGAAGCTGCGAATAACATCCCACCACGGCAACAAACGCGTTCGGAGAATGGCGCAAGGCACGACGCACAAGCTGCCGGCATTCCCGGTCGGCGCGCTCTGTCACACTGCACGTGTTGATCACGACGACATCGGATGGTTCGTCGATGCCAACAAGACGATAGCCATGATCAGCAAACTGCTTCCCGATCGTAGCAGTTTCGGCATAATTCAATTTACAGCCCAGCGTATGTAATGCGACACATTTCATAAGAAAAAGGAGTTGCCCGAACAGCGTCCGAACAACTCCTTGAATGCGACTTCTCGATATTAATTCGATGAAAGGTCGGATGAAGTGTCGTCGATCTGCAGCTCATCGGGAGCGACAGGAGGAACGTTCACAATATCCTTCATGGTCATCGGTGAAAGCTTGTGGCCGTTGACGTATTCATCGACCACCTTTTGCTCTTTTCCACGGAAGTATTCGAGCACGGAAAGAACAATTTTCTTGCTCTCTTTATCGAACTCAATCACTTTCATCGGCAACGTATCGCCGATCTTAAACGACTCGGCAACATTCTTTACCGGTGTTTGCGACAATTGCGATAACGGCACAAAGCCATCGACACCGAGCGGCAATTCGACGATGACGCCTTTCTCGATGAGACGCACGACCGTGCCTTCGACATCGGTACCAGATTGATATTGTTTTTCAAACGCGTCCCATGGATTATCCAGAACTTGTTTGTGTCCAAGAGAAATTCTGCGCTGCTCAATATCAACGGATAAAACGATGACGTCTAATTGATCGCCCTTCTTCACCACTTCACCCGGATGGCGAATCTTTTTTGTCCACGACAAATCAGAAATGTGCACCAAGCCGTCCACGCCTTCTTCCAATTCAACGAAGACGCCGAAGTTGGTCAAGTTGCGAACGATACCGGAATGCTTGGAACCGATCGGATATTTTTGCATCAATGTTGTCCACGGATCGGGTTCAAGCTGCTTCATACCGAGAGAAATTTTCTTTCCTTCTTTATCGAGAGAAAGAATAATTGCTTCGACCATTTGTCCCATCGATACAATTTGCGATGGATGTTTGATGTGCTGTGTCCAGCTCATTTCAGAAATATGAATGAGGCCTTCGATGCCTTTTTCAATTTCCACAAATGCGCCGTAGTCGGTCAACGAAACAACTTTGCCGGTAATCTTCGTGCCGACCGGATACCGCGTTTCGATGTTTTCCCACGGATGCGGCTGCAATTGTTTCATACCGAGAGAAATTCTTTTCTTCTCTGCATCGAAATCTAAAACAACGACATTGACTGTTTGATCTAATTTCACCACTTCGGATGGATGATTGACACGGCCCCATGACAAATCGGTGATGTGCACCAATCCATCGACACCGCCCAGATCCACAAACACACCGAAGTCCGTAATAGCTTTGACGTGCCCTTCGAGAATCTGTCCTTTTTCTAAACTGTCGAGAATAACTTTGCGCTGGCTGGCAAGTTCTTCTTCCACGAGAATTTTGTGGCTGACCACCACATTTTCCGATGGATGATTGACTTTCACAATGCGGAAATCCATTTCACGTCCGATGAATGCATCGAAATCACGAACGGGACGCACATCGATTTGCGAACCGGGAAGAAACGCATCTAATCCGAGTAAATCGACAACGATACCGCCTTTGGTACGGCGCACACAACGCCCTTTCATGATCTCGCCCGTATCGAATGCTTTGACGACACGTTCCCACACACGCATAAAGTCTGCGCGTTTGCGGGAAAGAACCAGATGGCCATCTTTGTCTTCGATGCTTTCAAGAAATACTTCCACTTCATCGCCGACCTTGCAGTCTTTGATGTTGGGAAATTCACTAACAGGCACAGTGCCTTCCGACTTAAATCCAATATCGATACTGACATTGGAATCGCCGATGTGCACAATGCGTCCTTTAACGATTTCGTTCGATTTAATAGTGCCAAGCGTGCTGGCATACATTTGTTCAAGTTGTTTATACTCGGATTCCGAATACCCGCGTTCCTCGAACTCGTTCGCGGTTTTATTTGTATCAGACATTTATCCTCCAGATACCGTTTCCTGCTGATCCGGGAAACATCCTGCTGCGCGTCGTTCGCTGCCAGTCAACACACAACGTTCAACATCGCATCAGGCACATATTTTATGTGATGATATGATTTATTTTATTTTGACTGTTTGCTGCTTGTTCGTTCGATACTTCCGTACCGTTGTTCAATTTCTTGTTTTACGTTTTCCATTAACCATTGCGGCGTGGACGTTGCGCCGGTGATACCGACATTGTCCGCGCCAACAAACCAATCGTTCTGCAACGCTCGTGCATCTTCGATAAAATATGATTTTGCATTTTCCGATTTCACGATTTCATACAACACTTTACCGTTCGAGCTGTGTTTGCCGGCGACAAAAATAACGACATCGTTCTCAGCGGCAAATTCTCGAATTTTCTTTTCACGCCCAGAAACCTGGCCGCAGATGGTGTCTTTCGCATGAAAATCGATTGCCGTGTCTTCCATCGTCGCAACAACCAATTCTTCGATCCGCTTCGACAACGCATCTTTGATTGCGTAAAATGTCGGCTTGTCCATGGTTGTTTGCGAGAACAAAACCGTTTTGCGATTCAACTTCACGGCATCAATTTCTTCGAGTGAATGAATGACCACCGCTTCGCCGTTCGTTTGTCCAACCAAGCCAAGAACTTCCGCATGATCTTTTTTTCCAAAGATCACGACTTGATATCCGTCTAAAAAAAATCGTCGGATTCGTTCTTGCACTTTCGTCACCACGGGGCACGTTGCATCGATAATCGTGATGCCGCGTTCTTCCGCTTTCTTATACGTCGATGGCGGTTCGCCGTGCGCACGAATCAGTACCGTTGCACCGTGCAAGCGTTCTAATTCTTTGAGCGAAATAGTTTCGAGCCCCTGGCCTTTCAGCCGTTCAATTTCCATGGGATTATGAATAATTTCGCCCAATGAATATAATTTCGTGCCGTCGCGCAATGCTTGTTCGGCGATGTCAATGGTACGGATAACTCCCCAGCAAAATCCTGAGGAACTATCTATATGAACATTCATACTACTTTGAATCGATAATCTGTTGTGCTCGCGCGACAATAAATTCGACCTGCTCATCAATCGAAAGATGCGACGTGTCCAGTTCGACGGCATCTTGCGCTTTCTTCAACGGACTTGCAGCACGAGTCGAATCTTTTTTATCTCGCGTTTCCAATTCGTGAATGAGATCCGTTTCATTCGCTTCAACGCCTTGCTTTGCCAGGTCTCGTTTTCGGCGACGCGCACGCTCTTCCACGTTGGCAATCATAAAAATTTTCAAATCGGCATCCGGCAAAACAACGGTTCCGATATCGCGGCCATCTAAAACCACGCCGCCTTCGGCCGCCATTTGCTGCTGCTCGCGCACCATCACTGTACGCACGGCATCGTAGCTGCTTACGGCACTGACTGCGTGGGAGACCATCGGCATTCGAATTGCGTTCGTGATGTCTTCGTCGTCCAACAGCACTTTATTGCCCTCCTGCGTCGCCAACAATCGCACCGTTGAATGTTGCGCTAAGGCAATAATATTTTTTTCATCATCCAGCGATATTTGTTTCTGCAGCACTTTCCAAGTAATTGCTCGATACATCGCTCCGGTATCGATGTGAAGATAGCCCAATTGCTCCGCAACAAGTTTAGCGGTAGTACTTTTTCCAGATGCTGCTGGCCCGTCTATAGCAATGGCTATTTTCTTCGATATCGTCTTCTTCATTTTGAAGAATAATATACCAAAATATTGACACGAGAGCAATGTTCTTTGCAGGAATCATTTGCCTCAATCATACACCTTGTAACGGTACTCAACAGTAAATTTATCTTTGCCCAGTGATACCATCTATCTCAATAAATTTGTATCATTTATACAATTATTTTATTGTGTCCCTTTAACGACAAAATTTAATTTTTTACTTAACTATACGAGACTGCCTTCCATGAAAAAATATTTTATAACGATGATTCTCGTTTCTTTCAGCATGACGACTACTGCCAACGCCCAACTCACACCTCAAGCTGCCGCACAAGCTTTAGGCAGAGGCATCAATATTGGAAACACGTTTGATGCGCCTTCCGAAACTGCTTGGGGAAATCCGGCTCTGACCGCAAGTAATTTTGACGATTATAAAAATGCAGGTTTCACCAGCGTGCGGATTCCTATTACGTGGGATACGCACACGTCCGGCACCACTCCCTATTCCATCAACAAAACATTTCTCGATCGCATCGATACCGTGGTGTCGTGGGGATTGAAACGCGGCTTGATGATCATCATCAACACGCACCACGAATCATGGATCAAAGACGATTCGGCGTACGCAAATCCCAGCAAGCGAGCACGGTTCGACAGCATCTGGAGTCAGATTGCAACGCGATTCCAAAATAGATCGGACAGTTTGTTATTCGAAATCATCAACGAACCGACCATCAGTGCAACGGATACATTGTCGGCTGCAAATGTGAACGATTTGAATGCAAAAGCTCTTTCCGTCATTCGCCAAACCAATCCGCATCGCATCGTGTTGTTCTCCGGTAATCACTGGTCGAATTCCGCCGAACTTCTCGCCGCAGCAATTCCGCAAGACAATTACTTGATCGGTTATTATCATTCATACGATCCGTATCCGTTCGGTCTCTTGGGAACAGGTACATTCGGATCGATGGGCGATATCAGTGCCATCGCACAAAAATTCAATCAGGTTGCGTCGTGGTCATCGCAACATACTGTTCCTGCAGTGTTGAGTGAATATGGTGCGATCGACACCAGCGATTATAATTCGCGCATGTGTTATTACGCAACCGTTGCGCAAAAAGCTCTGTTCTATAACGTGCCGTTTATGGCGTGGGAAGACGGCGGCGATTTTAAATTTTATGATCGTACACAGCATACATGGACCGAAGTGAAAGATGTTATTATTCATACGTATAAAGAATCGCCAAATTTTTTAGTTATCAGTTTCAATGGTGCTTCATCGGTCACGCTTCAATGGAGAAACAATACGGCCGATGATTCCGGAATTGTGGTAGAACGAAAAGTGAATAACGGCAATTTTGCCGACTTCGCACAATTAGCATCAACGGCTACTTCCTTTAACGATTCCACGGCCACCGCAGGGAATTCTTATTACTATCGATTGCGCACAAACGTTAAAGATTCTATTATCGTTGAATCCTATCCCATGATGATAACGATTCCGAATTCAACCTCGTCGGTTGTTCAGACAGCGGCTCCGTT
>DATKMP010000218.1:0-14848 GCA_035541775.1 Bacteroidota bacterium
ACCTGCCTCCATGGGAACAAGCCATGGGAATTTTTTTCTTTCCGCCGCATGCAAAACACATTGTCAATTGATACACTTCGATGCCAGTGTAAAAAAGTATAGGTAAAAGGTGCAACAAAGGCAAGAATAACTTTGTTTTCTCAAAAAATATTTTTTTTCTGTCTTGACAAATTTAAAAAAATGCCCGTGCTTCCATATGCACTTGATGCACAGGAACATTCGTTCCTTCTAATCTTCCGGAATAGTTCGCAGATAATTGTATGTTGGATGTGAGACGATAATCGAATGTTGCCTGCCAGAGCAAGGTCTTTCCGATAACATTACCTTGAGTAAATTCATACGGCAGAGAACCAAGGGCAGCCGATGGAACATTGGAAAGCGTGGTTTCCTTGCGCGTGAATTCTATCCGAAGTTGCCCGATCGATGGAAACGATTGTGTTACGCGAATTCCCTGCTGGTTGATATCGGAGGTCGCTGTGCTGCTGATAAACCGATCGACAATTTCTGTCACACCAAGTGTAAATCCGATTTCCCAAATCCTATCCGGCCGATAAGAAAAATCGGTCAGTATGGCATCGGACAAGAGATCGCGCTGGCTGATCGATTGCACGGATGAAATAAGCCGGTCGGTGGTATTTGTAAAATCTGTCTGGTTGCTGATTTCCGGAATCAACTGCGACCTCACGCGTACAGAACGTTCTTGCAGGTATCCGCGTTCGACCGACGAAACAAGCTGCTGCAAGGAATTACGTTCATTGTACCGAAACCGAAATGAAAGGTCAGGATCGTTTTCAAATAAAAACACATCTTGTGTCAATTGATTGGAACCGTTGAGCGTCGTACTATCGTTCAGAAATTTGCTGAAGTGCAATAAATAAATCTGCTTCGTATCGGGAATATCGCTTGTCTCGCTCACCCGTACATTCGTTTCGGTGGAAATGACTTTCAGAATTTTTTCGATTTCGATTGTCGGATGAGGAAGCAATCGCGCGGGCTGCAATTTGAAACGCATGCTCGTTTTCAAATCGGCAACCGGATAGAGTTCATCGCTGGGATAATACGTAACAATGTAATCGCCGTCGTAATTCGTTAGCTCGAATTCGTTCTCATCTTTAATCCCGTTACCATTCAAGTCTCCAAGATATTTATAATTGCCTGTACCTTTCGTCACTTGTACAAACACGCGCTGCATTTTCGCCGACCGCTGATCGGAAAATTCATAATACCATTCTGTTTCGATCATTCGCTGCAGCGGCGAATACCGTGTCTCGGAACGAACGAGCACTGCATCGTTGTTGGTATTGCCGCGCCTTTTAAATTCATCGGTAAATTCCACGTTGCGAATGCTGAGCGTAAGTGTGCTTGATAATGTTTTCCAATCTTTTAATTGCCATGAATATAATTGCGTCACCGCATTCGATGCACGATCGACCGAGCCAACGGCGGCGCTGTCATCCGAACGGAACTGCACTTCGGCGCTTGCTGTCATGTGGAAAAATTCCGGCGAACTAATTTTCGGCGCAATTTCTAAATATGTAAAACTGCCGGTCAATGATGAATCGCTCCCGTTCAAGGCTGCATTCCGGTCTTCCATCTCGACACGAAAGCCCGGATGCCATTGTGCAATCGAATAATCCAAAATTGCGCGCTGTCGAATCCATGTAGAATTACTCTTCTGAATAAAGTCGGAGGAGTGAATATTTTCGAAATGATATTGCACTATCGGCAGTGCCGTGTCGGTCACCGCCGCATCGATTTGCGTCCGGTCGGATTTCGATTCTCCGGTTCGTTCCAGCGATCCATAACCGATGGTGCCTTGAATCGATTTGATCGGAGAATATGCTGCAGACATTTCGTATGTTTGTTCATCGGCGTTTGTTGTTGTCGAAACATCCCATTTGCGATTGAATTCAACTTCGTCCACGCGATCTAACGAAACAAAGCGGTGATCGACAAATCGTTCGGACACATTCATATCTATCGCTCCGAAATTTTTTCCATTGATCATAATTTGTTTCGGATTGTACCGCGCAGAGAATTTCATCGCGCCGCCGACTTCATTCACACTGTCGTCGGCGGAAAACCGGTTGGCACTGAATTTACTGACGGCATATTCCCCTGCCACAGAAAAATCTTTCGTGACATTCGCCTGCGCATGTATATCCACAGCTTGATGTAATTGCGGCATCGGCAAAAATTGAATCGGTAAATAATTGCCCGCGCCAAGTCCCGCGGCCTGAAATTCTCCCGCTGCAATCCTTGTATATCCTAATGAATCCGCCGGCATCGATGCGACGTACGAAAACGTTGCGGAAAATAATGCCGCTGAATTGCCGGGCGCATAGACGAGCAGCGGATGCGATGTTCCGTTGATCACCGTGTCGCGGAGAATATAGATACCTGAATCCGGTCCGACATAATTCAATCCCGAAACCGATGCTTTAAATTTATTCGTGCCGCTTTGTGCAAGAATCCTTCGCATCGAATCCGTGAGCGCATAATTCACCGGCGCATCGGGATCATCTGCTTCCTGATAAAACGAAATATTGAAATTTAACGCGCGTCCCAGCGTTTGTCCCGCCACACTGCCGCCCACAGCGTTCCGCGTATATTCTTCGTTCGTATATTCAAAATCCACAACAAGGCGCGAGGCATTCGTCATCAATCGTTTGCTGGAAAACGTAATCTCGCCGATAGAATAATCGATGGTGTAATCGTTCGTTTCTCCGCGCGTCATCAACTCGCCGTTCAAATACACGCGCTCGGATCCGGCAATAACCAAAATTTGTTTCTGTCCGTTTTTATCCGATAACTGATACGGCCCCTGCACGCCGTCCATCCCCTGCAATTGATTCGTGGTAAAAATTCCGCGCGCTGTTCCCGCTGTTACGGAAACCGATCCGTCAAAATCCACGCCGCCGATTTTGTTGAATGCCGCAGTACCATGCGCACCCTGCAATTTTCTATTGAGCTGCCCGAACTCTCCGCCTTCCGACTGATTGATGTTGAGATTAAAATCACCGAGCGTTACGTCGTAGTTTGGACTCTTAATTTCCACATACACTTTATCGACTTCGCGCAGCGTTTGTGTCGTGCCTTCCGGCTGAATCGGAGAATTTTCATCCGTTAATGCGGCATTGATTTCGATATCCTGCGCAAGTTTTCCGGAAAGCTGCAACCGCAAGCCGGATGTCAGCGACATATCGCGATTCGTTCCCACGGTAAATCCCCGGACAAGTGAACCGCTTTTCTTCAATCCCGCGCCGAATAAATCTTCCGATAAAATATTTGCCACGCTGGATGCAACATAGGTTTGCCTTTTGCCTGTCGAATCTTTTCGCACTTCTAAATGGCGCAAAGAATATTCCGGCTGAAACATAATCGGCAATGCTTGATAACGAACGAGAAGAATGTGATGTAAAGTATCGCGTTTTAATATTTCGAGCAATGATGATGTGAAAAGAATTTTTCCGGAGCGATAATCGAGTGTATAATCGGTCGATGGGAATAATTGCCGGAGAGAATCTAAAACAAGCGTATCGCTGTGTTCAAAAATAAATTGACGCGGTAATTGAACGGAAGAATCGTGTTGAGAGACGAAAAAACGAGAAGTCAAAGTCGAAGGAAGAACAATTCGCTGGACGGTTTGACTCCATAGCGGAGCGCCCGCAATGCAGAACAAAATAAAAATCTTAAACCAAATAAATTTCATTCGTCCACGTTGAAGAAAAATTCTCTTTCAGAATTGTAGCAATGCAGCCGATACATTCTCCAACGATTTTCCGATTTTTCTTTGCGCTCATCAACAAAGAAACCCTGACTATCGGTTTGATAAAAAGTTTTGTGCCGAAAGAGAGACTCGAACTCTCACCTGGGGTGAACCAGACTGGATTTTGAGTCCAGCGCGTCTACCAATTCCGCCATTCCGGCAAGGATGATATTTAATATATCAAAGAATGAGAAGCGAAACAAGAACTTTTCATTGAGAAGATTTTTGGGCTTTGCTTTTTTAGAATAAAAGCCGGTAAGAGAAGCCATGATTTGTTCGTTACGGTAATCGGTTTTTGTTAAACCCCTTCGATGCACAAAACTCTTGTTGAAAAAGTTTTATGACTATGGCTTCTCTACCAAGCTTCGTTCTACAAGATGGTACGGTGAGGATACATGTTATTTCGATTCAATCGCTTTGCGTAATTCTCGGACGCGCTGATAGAACTCTGATAATTCCATTGCTTTGAGAAAAATCAAACCATGCGCTGCACGCAATCTCGGATGTGAATGCTTTTGGAAATATTCATTACCGAGACATGTTTTTATTGCAGAAAATTGTTCCACGACTATTTTTTGCGCAAGCTCTGAGAACGGCCCGTCATGTTCGTAGCTCGGGAACGACGCGGCACTCTGCGAACCGAAACAATTCATAAAGGCCGTATGCATCATCGACAACGTATTAAGGGAAACAGGAACGATAATATCTGCTTCCGACGGTTTAAATCGGTACCACACGTTGCGGTATCCCCACACGGTTATCGACGAATCGCCGCTTTCTTTTTCGTACATCCGCAAAGCTTCAGAAACCGCCATCAACACTTTATAATGTGTATCGGGACCGCTGCCTTCCGGATCAAAAGCAACCGTAACAATATTCGGTTTTACTTGTTTCATTAATTCAAAAATCGGTATAACGTCACGATGCACATTGGGGTCTTCCGTAAAAATATCACCGCGATAAAATCCAAGACGCAGCGGATGAATGGCGCTCGGTTCGATTCCATAGTGTGCCCAGAGCAACTCTACTTCCCATTCCCGCACCATGCCTTTTAATGTTTGGATATCGAGCGGATCTTTTGCACCGGGATATTGTGTACGAAGATAATTGACAATATTGTGAACGCGCTGGCGAATTGCATGAAGACTGGAAATAGTGTACAAGGTTATGATATTGCGCAATAACCGCCGTGCCTCGGCTTCATCTTTCCGTTCTTGAATATGTGCCGCTGTTCCATCGAGGAATAAATACATGTCTTCTGCACGCGTTACAACATCGTTTGGATTAAAGTACCCCATCGAGAGCAAGGAGGTAAAGGAATCATTTTCCAAATATCGTTGCAGCTTCAACATAATGGAAAGAAAGTAAAAGTTGGAAACAGAAGTAAAGCCGGATGTAAGATTGGCAAAATTATGACGATTACTTGGATCGCGCACTAAATGCGCAATATAGGGAAGATACCCCAACATTATATCATCATGGTGCGGTTCGGTATGGAAAAATGTTGTATGGGAAACAGGATCGAGTCCTTTTTCAATTTTTGCAATCAATCGCTTTTTTGCTCCGTCCGTAAAATACTTATACGAACGCCCGGAACGGCGCAACAATTCAGCAGCATAACGATCCTGTTGAAAATCCTCTTCGGTTAATGCATCCAATTTTTTTTCCGAGCGAGTGGCAAGCGGTATGACAATTTCATCCGCGTGTTCATCGTCGAACGTTTCAGATTGAGTAAGACTGATAAATTTTCGCTCGTCGAGAAGGCTTGCTGCACCTTTGGTGACATAAAACCGTGCATGCGGCAGATCATGCAAGACTGAAGCTGGATATTGCGGATTTTTGTCTTCTTCAATCGCTAATTGGACAATGCGCGCCTTGGCATCGCCGGCAGCAATAATAATAGCAGTCGCAGAAGGATTATAGGTGATCGTTGAAAGGCCGATCGTAATGACCAGCCGGCTTCGTGAAATTTCAATTCCGCCGAGATCCGTTGCTGCGGCTGCCTGTGTTTCATAATTCGTTCCTGTCAATCGCGTGACCGAATAAAAACTGGAGCCGCGAACGTTAAAAGCAATATGGCCGTCCGGCCCGATACCACCCAAGAAAAATCCGATGCCTCCCTGCTCTCGGATTTTTTGTTCGTACTCCATACAAAACCGATCGACGCGATTGATGACGCTTCGCTGCATCAATTCCAATTCTGTCCGTAACTGCCGGACGCGCAACGAGAGATCGACAATTCCGCCCGGGAACACTTCTTCCATCGTTTTGCCAGCCGGCAATCCTAAAGATGTTGCATCAATCAATAATGCTTTTTCCGGCGATAAGCCGAACCCTTTGATATAATATTCACGAACATAGTGATTGAAGCTGTTGTGATGCGTTGAATCCATCGGATAGAATTCGTCAATTTGAACAAACGAAAGACTTCGCATATCGGGCCGTTTGGAACCATCCATACCGTATTCAGACAGCATCGATTGAATTTCTTTTGTTTCCCATCGTTCTAAAATTCTTGTCACCCATTTGATAAAATGTTCCGGCGTCTTTCCGGTCGGTAACGAAATGACACCTCCGGGATTTTTCAACACCCATTCGATAAAACGAAAGGCCGTGAGTTTCCCTAATAACGGAAAATTATCCACTTCAATAATATTGATTTTCTCTGTCGGCGCGTAACGAAATTTTTTACCGCTTCGTTTTAATTCGACTTCTTCTACGGAAGAAGTACCGTTATAGTTTTGCATCATACTTCCTGTTTACTTTCTCACTAAATAATTTTTTCTATTTCAACCTTCTTCATCCCATCACAACGACGACAGAATGAGTCGAGCCATGTTTTTGCGGTGGAACAACACTTTTGATAGGCGTGCCATCCATCGTAATCGATTTGACTCCTTTTTGAATGCCTTTTGGGTTTTCAACTTTTATATGAAATGTTGCGCCGCGCCATTGCCGCTGCACCTCAAAGCCGCTCCAGTTTCCTGGAATGCATGGATCGATCAGCAATCCATCATACGTCGGACGAATTCCGAGAATCCATTTTGTTGCCGCAATATAATTCCATCCGCCGCTGCCCGTTAGCCACGGATGCCTCGCTCTTCCGTACGCAGTGTGATCTTTTCCCATGATAAATTGACAATACGAATATGGCTCTGCTTCCCGTATTTCGATTTTATCGTTTTGATTGTACGGCAATAATTCATCGTACAATTTCATTGCAAGATCGCCGCGCCCGAGTTTACATTCGCCGATCATTGCCCAAGGATTCGGATGACTAAAGATTGCTCCGTTTTCTTTGATGCCGCGATACACGCGAGTTACATAACCGATATCGTCGTTCGGTTTTGTGTAGGATGGCCAATTGAGATGAATCCCGTACGGCGATGCAAGATATTGATGAATTGCATCCATTGCACTTTTTGCGCGTTCCGGAGATGCTGCGCCCGAATATGCTGCCCAGCTGTTGCTCTCAAGAAAAATCTTTCCTTCCTCGTTCGCTTTCACGCCGATTTTTATTCCGGCACGTGTCACGCCGCGTGCATACCATTCGCCGTCCCAAAGTTCTCGTTCACAGGATTCACGTACTTTTTCTGCCATCGCTGTGTACTTGTTGACATCGTCCGTTCGTCCAAGATATTGTGCAGCTTCGATAAAATATTGCAGTGCCCAATAATGCATAAACGAAACCATCGCACTTTGTCCGCCGCCGAGATTTAAACAATCGTTCCAATCCGCACGCAAGCCCAGACAAATGCCATTCGATCCAACCTGCTCAGCAGAAAAATCAAGCGATCTTTTCAAATGATCATACACGGTCGCTTTACCTTTATCGGCAAATGGAATAATTTTGTCGAAGAAATCGATGTCGCCCGTCTCTTGCACATACTCGCACACCGATGCAACGATCCACAATGCATCATCCGAGCAAACATCTTCCATGCCATGAATAATATCCGCGGCGCTGGGCGTTGGAACGACGGTCGGTAATTTTACACCGGGAAGTTTTTGTTCCTGCGGTTTGAAGGCTTCGGGATCGAATAAATGCAAACCATATCCCCGTTGAACTTGGCCATGTAAAAGCTCTTCAATACGCTCTCGACATTTTTCTGG
The DNA here is from genome assembly GCA_035541775.1 of Bacteroidota bacterium. GTDB lineage: Bacteria > Bacteroidota > Ignavibacteria > UBA10030 > UBA10030 > DATKMP01. The sequence continues at coordinate 7,883 of DATKMP010000218.1, forward strand.
ATTGGTATGCGGAATTGCCATAATATCCTGCGATGTGTCACGATAACCCAATCCGGTTCTTCCACCAACTTCAACGAACGAAGCAAACCTTGACCACACAACACACGTTTCTGCTTGCAGCAGAGTCCATGTGTTGATCATCGTATCGAGGCCTTGATTCGGAGTTTTACATTGAAACACTTCTAATTTTTTGTTCCAATAATTTTTTAACTCAGTAAATGCATGTTCGACATTTTTTATGTTCGAATATTTTTGGCGTATCCGTTTTCCCTCTTCTCGATTTCCAACTCCAAGCATAAACACCACTCGGGTTTCTTCAAACGGATTGAGCGTGATTTTCTTATGCAGCGCGCCACAATGATTTCCGCCTAATTCGGTAGCATTGCTGCACACTCCTTTTTCGACGGCAATCGGATTTGTTTCGGTTCGGTAATTGCCAAGAAATTTATCCCGCACACAATCAAAAGAATCCGGAGTGACATTGCTCGTAAAACAATGATACGTCCACGGTTCATAAAAGAAATCGTACTCAATGATATCGTCGGCGTAGTTGGTGCCGCTGGCGTACAACGACATTTGCAAATTCTGATTATCGATTTCTATATGATGGTAGGAAAATTCACAATAGGAAAAGATCGAAAGTTTTCTTCCGCGTTCGGTATTGTTTTTAATTTTAACATCCCACAACTCGACATCATCTTCGATAGGAATAAAGAGCACTTGTTCAGCATCGATGCCATGATAATTGCATCGGAATTTCGAATAGGATAATCCATGCCGGCATTCGTACCGTGCATATTCAATATTTTTTCCTACCGGCTGCCAAGAGATCGACCAATATTCTCCGGTTTCATCATCGCGGATATACACGTAATGCCCGGGACGATCAAGCGGTACGCCGTTTTGACGAAAGCGTGTGATGCGATGATGCTCAGCATTTTTATAAAATGAATAGCCGCCGGCATTGTGCGAAATCACCGTGCAAAAATTTTTCACTCCAAGATAATTCGTCCACGAAACCGGCACATCAGGCCGGTCAATCACATACTCTCGGTTTTCATTATCAAAATGTCCATACCTCATACAGCAATCCCTTTTTCAGACTTACTTTTTAAACACGGTATTGATAGCATCAAGCAGCGGCGTACTGCCATCGAGAAGATAATCGCCGGTAATTTCCCAGATAATTAATCCACATGCCTGATGATCAAGAATATATTGCGCTTTAAGCCGAACCGATTCTTCGTCATCGTACGAAATCAATTCATTCCACGCTGGTACGATGTAATACGGAACCTTTGCCCGCTCATCCCATTTTTGAATAAATTTTTCTTTGCTTTGTTTCAGATCGGCAAAAAAACATCCTTGATCGGAAAAATGTATCGTATCGACACCGTGATGAACAGAATATAATGCTTGACAATCACGATACGTATGCCCGTAGAAAGGCACGCCGAGATTTATTTTCGATGCCGGAATATGATATTTTACGGTGAACAAGTTGAATGCAGCATCAAGATTACGAAGCGTATCATCCGATGTCGGCGCGTACAGCGGCGCATTGTGTCCGCTTAACGAATCCCATTCTCCATTAAGATCGTACGTCATAATATTCAGCATATCCAAAAGCGGCGCAATTTTTTCCATTTCATAATTTTGTGTGACACGATCGACCGCAGGCAATGCCGCTGTGAGAAGAAAATGGCTGTCTGTTTTCTTTCCATACTCATCAAGACGTTCGCGAGTGATTTGCAAAAGCTTGGTAAAGTTCTCTTTATCTGCCGGCGTTCCCCGATGATCGGCATAGCAAGGATATTCCCAGTCGATATCGATTCCATCGAAACCATACTTCTGAATTTGTTCTACACAAGATTGAGCAAACCTCGCTCGTTTTTCTTCGCTTGCCGACAGTTGTGGAAACTCCGTCGCATCGTCCCAGCCGCCGATAGAAATTAATACTTTCACGCCATGACGATGTGCTTCTGTGACAAGCGATGTTCCGGACTTTATTTCACCGTTTATCCGGACATTTTCTCCATTTAAAATAAATCGATCGCCGATGGAATCTCGCCCGCAGACAGAACCATCCGGCATCGGTTTGAAAAAAGAATAGACGACCACGGTTAATTTATTGTATGGAATTTTATCCGGCGTCATTAGGTGATTCGGATTCGTTCTCCACTTCCACGAAGGATAGTATCCGACAACTTCTTTTCGTGGTTGTCCGAATAACGTATTCACACAAATAAGTAAAATGAAAAGATTCGATAACAAAATTTTATTTTTCATCTTGCGTTCAATTTTTCTTTAATCGTTACACGGATTCCGTTTCACGAAATGGGACAAACCAAGTTATAAGAAATGACGGAATCGTTGCTACAAGCACCCACATAAAAAAATGTTTATAGCCAAGGTAATCGCTCACCATGCCGCTCACCATCGAAGGCAGCAAAAATCCTAATTGCATTAACGATGTTGCAAATGCGTAGTGCGCCATTTTATATTTTCCCGGCGCAATTTGCTGCATCATAAACAGCGTCAGACCGACAAATCCGAATCCATATCCGAAATACTCGAGCGTCACGAGTGACGAAATTAAAATAAGACTCGTTGGCTGGTAGAGCGCTAAGATGGTATAAGCAACGAACGGAATATTAAAGAATGCACACAAGACGATCAACGCTTTTCTGAGACCTCGGTTGGCAGTGAAATATCCGGACAATACCGATCCTAAAACAAATGCAAGCGGCGGCAAGAATCCGTACAGCGCTCCGATTTCTTCCGTCGATAAACCAAGGCCGCCGGCATCGCGCGAAGCACGCATGAACAACGGAAAGATTCGAATCGCCTGTCCTTCGGCAAAACGATACAGCACAAGAAAGATGATTCCCCAGACAATATATTTTTTCTGGAAAAATGTTCTCACCACATCCCAGAACGTCGCTAACGATTCCTGAACATTTTTTACTTGCGGCGCTTGTCCTCCGGAAGGAAGCATGCGCCAATGGTAAATGCTCATGCCGATAAGAAGAACACCAAACCCGCTCATCACTATGGTCCACGCAGCAACAACACCAATCGTTTTTTCTAAATAGCCCGCAAGGTAGACAAACGCGCCCTGAGATAATATTTTCCCGACATTATAAAATGCGCCTTGCCATCCGACATATTCCGATTGTTCTTTCGGCGTGAGCACATTAATATAGACACCATCGGCAGCAGTATCATGAATTGCGGAATTGATTGCGATAATTCCGAAGAAAATAATCGTCCATGTAAAAAATCCGGGAAGATGAAGCGATAATGCTAACAAGCCAAATGAAACGCCGCCCAAAAATTGTGTCGCAAGGACGAAATGTTTTTTTGTTTTGAACATTTCGAGCAGAGGACCCCAAAGCGGTTTCAATGCCCAAGGAAATGCAACGAGACTTGTGAAGAACGCGATCTGCGCATCGGCGAGGCCGAGACTTTTATACATTAAAACAGAAACGACGTTCACCACAACGAACGGCAAACCTTCGGCAGTATATAATGTCGGAACCCATAAAGCAGGATGTTTTTGTTTTTGATCGTTCAAGGTCGTTCCATGGTTATTGAATATTGCTGGTATTTTTTTGCTGCATTTTTTATTTAAGAACAAGACATCGTTTGGTTTGTGTAAAATTTCCGGAAGCAAGTCGATAAAAATAAATGCCGCTGGCAATCGAGGAAGAAGATGCATTAAATGTTACGACGTTTGTTCCCGCTTCTCTCCATCCATTAATAAGCGTAACAATTTCTCTTCCTAAAACATCGTACACTTTCAATGTCACATATCCGGCACGCGGCAATGTAAATTGAATATTGGTCGTCGGATTAAACGGATTGGGATAATTATTTTGCAACGAATAGTGTAATGGCGTTTCATAAGATTGCGCTGCTATTCCCGTGGATGTTGTCATTTCTTTTGCAATGGCTTGCAATAAAGGTTGATTTGAACCGATGACGTCCTGACTAATTTCCCAGATCATCATACCGCTTAATTTTTTTGTTTTCGCATACTCACACTTCAATGCAACGGATAACGAATCATCGTACGAGATGAGTGAAACACCGTTGCAGAGATACGGTACTTTTGCAACATTATCCCAAAAGCGAGTCCAAGTTGAATAATTGTTGACGATGTCATAATAGAATGGAGTCGTTTCAGGTGATGTAAACGTTGTGTTGAAGCTGGTGCAATTACTGAACATTTTTCCGTAGAACGGAACGCCAAGTGTTAGTTTGGATGGTGGAATTTGTCGAGTAACAGTCAGGTATGTTATGCTTTGATCGACGGAGTAATCGTTTCCCATAGCGGTATAATAATAGAGCGCGGCATTGTAACCGGATTTTCCACTCCATCCTTGATCGAGATCGTACGTCATAACATTATACCAATTGACATACGGATTGAGCTCGCTATAATTTCTCCATTGACCTGTATAGGGACTTGACCCGATCGCCATCGTGATTAACAGCGATGTATCGGATTTTTGAAACGCTTGATAAACCTGTTTCATCAACAAAAGTTCATTGGTACTATCAGCCGTACTCGACGGGCTTTCCCAATCAAAGTCGGCACCATCATAATGGTATTTGTTCATCATCGTTACAAGATTACTGACAAATACCATTCGTTTAGTAGTATCCGATGTCATGGAAGAAAAAACACTGCCGGAACTTGCACCGCCAAGAGAAATTAATATTTTGCATCCAGCACGGTGAGCGGCACTAATAAGATTTGTATCATTGGTACTGGAAATACTTCCGTCGGCATTCGGCGTAGCAAATGCATAATTGATATGCGTCAGCGATGAAAATTGTATGGAAGACACCGGAAGCACTGACTGCGACCACGATGCATAATAACCGACAATACGATATTGACTGAAAACTGAAGAAGAAAAAATACTCACGCCGAGGATATACAACCGCACGTATCGAAACAACAGCTTCCATTTCTTTTTCATAGTTATCGACGCAAGTTTATCCGAATAATAATTTTAAAATTTTAACAATGGCACTGGAGGCACTTTTCAGTGCCACCAGTGCTCAATGATGTCAAAGAGAAAGGATTATTTCAAGAGCATCATTTTTTGAACCGAGCGGTTGTTCCCTTGTTCAAGGACGCCAAAATAAACACCGCTTGCCATGTTCGTCATATCAATTCTGATCGAATATGTTCCCAAAGAATAGAATTGATTATTGACGATCGTTCCCACAACTTGACCGAGAATATTATAAATCTTCAAATTGATCAAGCCGGAATTCTGAATCGTGAACTTAAAGTTGGTGGACGGATTAAACGGATTAGGATACGCAGCAGATAATCCGAACTTCACTGGCGTATTTTCATTACTACGCACTGCCATCGAACCGCCACTGACAAAGTTCGTATCACCGACTGCTTTTCCATCGCTTCCGGTTAACGTTGCTGTATATTTTAAATCTGCAACTTCAGGCAATGGCCAAGTCGGAACCCAATTTTTACTTGTCGAATCGACTTTGGTCATCTTATATCCCCACGCAATACTCGGAGCAGCATTCAAACGAATTTGCTGCATCCACGGAATCATTCCTGTTCCATAGACTCCGCCGCCAGTCAGAACTGTATCAAGTGCTTTTCCAAAAACTGGATTGACAGCAGTATTGCCGGTCGCGTTCAAATGGGGATATGTCGTTTTATCATTGAACGCTGCAGTTGTACGAGCATTCATCCATGTCGGTGTAAGAATTGCATTGCCCGTGGATGACCACGTTTGTCCGGCATTGAACGTTGACCACCAAGAAGTAATGGCGGATGGCCAGTAACAATTATTATTCAACACTTCAATGGTTCTTGCCGATTCACCAGCACCAAACTGTGCACCGACAACAGAGTCCATCGGTTGAAAAGCAATAACGGAATATGTTGTATCAGGTTCTGTTAAATTATCCCACCATGGATTTTCAGTATAATTGACGCCAATAGAATATGTACCGTAGAAAATATTATTGTCAACTTTTGCTGTTGTCGCACCAAAGATGAACAACGGATTTTTTGCCGTATAAATTACATCGTTGTGGCAGAATTCAAAATATTTACAAATTTGCTTTGTTACGGGAGCGCTTGCATAACCATTCAAGCAAACGAATGCATTGTTATCCATAACAATATTGCCCATCGGTGTTCCGCTTGCCGACCATTCATTTCTGAATGCTTCGCCGACATAATACTGGCTGGGATGCGCCATATTCCGGAAGACACTGTTGGTCACCGTGACATTGGTCCAATTGCCGCTTGTGCCGATGGCAAAGCCAAGCCATTGCTCAAAAATAACTTTGTTGGCAACAATCGAAACACTATCCGCAGAAACTTGAATTGCGGTGCCTGATGCGCTGCCCGCTGTTGTTCCTGTTCCAGCAGGTTGATTGTCGTTCGAAAGGCCGAGTAAATATAAATTGGAAAATGTTGCGGTGGTCTGGCTTCCATTCAGCACGAACAGATTGGCTGGGATGGAAAAATCTGCTAACGTCCATGGTTGAATGCATGGCGGGCGCTGCGTCGTTGCATTCGGTACGCCGACGATGGTCAGATTTTTGTTTGACGTAATCGGTCCGTTAAATACATACGTTGTATCCGTCGAAACAAGATCATATTCCGATGCCGGGTTCGCACTTGCCAGATTGGCGTTGATAATATTATTGAGAAAATCTCCTGAAGCATAAATTTTCAGGGGCGTTCCACTCGCGATTGAATTATTCTGAGTATAGACGCTGCTAGAAAGAACGATCGACAGCACAACAATACAAACTATGGTGAATAACCGTTTCATAAATATTCTCCTTTGTTAATAATGAGTTGAAGGAATTTGTACATCATTTTTCACGAAGCCCTTGGTGCAAAACAATACATTTTCTTACCGATTTCGGCTCTCGCAACACCTCCTTTGCAAACATGTAGAT
>DATKMP010000219.1:0-19450 GCA_035541775.1 Bacteroidota bacterium
ATGAATACGTTCCGCTTCTGCGGTCGTGTTGAATAACAGCGCGACATTTTTGAATCCGTCTTTCTCCGCTTTCTTAGCAAACGCTTTATATTTTTGAAATGCCTGGCTCTCGCCGGCAAACGCTTCTTTTAAATTTTCTAATGTTGTGGACATACATACTCCCTTCACGATCTTGAGTTGAATTGATAATTAATGGTTGCATTTTTATGCGATTTTGTATCCGATCTTACGCAGCAGAGATTTTCTTCCTTTGATATCGTCGTCGGTTTCCACGCCTTGCGTTTTCATGCCGTCGATGACGCCGAGAATGCCGCGTCCTTGTTCCGTTTCAGCGACGATCACTTCCACAGGATTTGCCGTTGCACAATAAATATTGCAAACTTCAGGGACATTTTTGATCGTGTTCAGAATGTTCACGGGAAACCCGTGTTCGATAAAAACGATGAAGACATGTCCGCACGCCAACGCCATAGCATTTTGTTTTGCCATCTCGATGAGGATATCGTCGTTGCCGGTGAAGCGCACCAGCGCCGGCCCGGACGATTCGCAAAATCCCAATCCGAATTTTATTTGTGGATTGGTTTGCACGATAGCTTCATGAATATCTTCCACGGTTTTAATGAAGTGGGATTGGCCGAGAATGAAATTCGTCGCTTCGGGTTTTTCAATTTTTACAATTTTCAGTTCCATACAAATTCCTTCCAGTAAGCAAAATGTTCCTCACGCAATGTACGAAATCTTGTTGAAAGAATATCATTCAATTACATCGACAGGAATAAGCCATCGTAAAACGCCGGTACCGAAATGCGACGGGCTGTCAATTTCCATCAGCGCCAGGGAACACGGCTTCATTTCGACATGGATGAAACGATTGTCGGCAAGGAATGTTGCTAGAGTTTCTGAGAGATGCGGTTCGTGCCCGACCAACAAAATCGATTCAACGTTCTGCTCCTCCAAAAGATTGGCAAGCTGTTTTGGATTGGCGCCGTTGGTCAGATATTCTGTGGAATTGAATCGATGGGCACACACGAACGATTGCACAATCGTCCCGGTTTCTCGTGCACGCGCAAGCGGGCTTGTGAAAACGCTGTCGAGCGATGTATGCATGCGCTGCAACAAAGCACCCACGGCGGTTGCCTGTTTTTTCCCCTTGTCGGTCAGCAGGCGCTGGGCATCGCTCATTGCACTGTCTCGCATTGCTTCGCCATGCCGAAGAAAATAAATCAACATATTTGTCAATGAGAACTGTGACGGACCGAATTGCACCATTAATCTTTTGAAAGATTGTATTGCTGAATTTTGGTGTAGAGCGTTTTCAAACTGATACCGAGAATTTGCGTTGCGGTTGCTTTATTCCATCCAACCGATTTCAACACACCGGCAATATGTAATTTTTCGATGTCGTGCATAGAAATTGCTCCGCCGATTTGAATGCCGCCGGCTGTTGCGGCGTTGTCTTTTGCAGTGACGGGGCGCCGCCCGATCGGCAGGGCAATATCATCGACTTGAATGAGGTTGTCTTTGCACAGAATACTTGCGCGTTCGATCACATTTTCTAACTCGCGCACATTCCCGGGCCAATCATATTTCATCAGGAACTCCAGCGCTTTCGGTTCGATCATAATCAAACCTCGCGGGCGTGTACGATTCTTGAGAAAGTAATCGACCAGCAAGGGAATATCGCTAACCCGTTCGCACAACGGAGGCACAGCAAGCGTAATGACGTTGATGCGGTACATTAAATCTTCGCGAAAATTTCCTTCGACAACGGCTTCGGTTAATTTTTTATTGGTTGCCGAAATGACACGGACATCGGAGCGCAAATTTTTATTGCCGCCGACACGGCGATATTCGCCGGTCTGTAAAAATCGTAGAAGTTTTGGCTGCAGCCCGATGTTGATCTCGCCGATCTCATCGAGAAACAAAGTGCCGCCATTGGCAATTTCGACGATGCCTTGTTTCATTTGATGGGCATCGGTGAACGCGCCTTTCTCGTGGCCGAAGAGTTCGCTCTCTAATAAATTTTCAGGAATGGAAGCGCAGTTGAGTGCGACAAATTGTTGATCTTGCCGCAAACTATTTTTGTGAACGAAATTTGCAACCAATTCTTTTCCCGTGCCGCTGGCGCCTTGAATCAAGACAGGCGAGTCTGTCGGCGCAACTTTTGCCGCGATGTTCAACAATTCCAGCATCGGTTTGCTTTCGCCGATGATGTTGCCCGCGTAAATGTGGCGCGCAAGTTCGGATTTCAGAACTTTATTTTCGATGCTCAGGCGTTTGCGCTCGACGGCCCGTTCGATGGTGCTAAGCAATTCGTCGCCGGAATACGGCTTGGTCACATAATTGTACGCGCCAAGCTGCATACATTCGACGGCGATTTTGATATCGTGCACGCCGGTAAGCATAATGACTTGCGTGTCGAAGGAATTTTCCCGGACGAATTTCAACACTTCAATGCCATCCACGCGCGGCAATTTAATATCTAACAAGACAAGGTCGAAATTTTTCTGTTGAAGAATATTGATGGCAGCAACGCCGTCCACGGCTGTTTCTACTTTATATCCTTCTTCCAGTAAAAGCGACTGGACAACTTGTAAAAACGATTCTTCATCGTCGACGGCAAGAATGGAAATTGGTTCTTTCGGCATAGACAACTCGTTTTCTTATCGAATAGGTAATGCAAAGTAGAACGTCGCGCCTTTGCCGACTTCCGACTCTGCCCAAATTTTTCCGTTATGTGCTTCAACAATACGCTGTGAAATAATTAACCCTAATCCGGACATAGAAACTTCTTTCTTTTGTCCAGCCACGAGATCGCGGTACCGGTCGAAGACAAGGGATAGTTCTTCGGCCGGAATTCCTTCTCCGCTGTTGAACACCGATACCATCACATGTTCCGTTGGCGGGCGACCTTCTTCAAGCACGATGGCAACCTTCCGCACTTGAACGACGATCGCGCCCTGCGGCGGAGTATGTGCAATCGCGTTGCTTAAAAAAATGTGAAGCACTTGTTCGATTTTTTCCTGATCGTATTCCAACGGCGGTAAATCTTCTTCGGCGTGCACATCCATGGTGATGTTTGTTGATTGGATAGGCACGCGAAATTCCTGACACACGGTTTGCACGGTACTGGCAAGCGAAGCAATACCTTTATTGAGGCGAACTCTGCCGCCTTCAAGTTTGGTCAAATCCATCATATCGTTGAGCAGCGCGATGACTTTATCGATGGATGTTGTCATGTATCCGAGCAATTCTTTTTGATGATCGCCGATCGATCCCGCCATGCCTTTCATTAAATAACCGATGCTTTGCCGGAGCCCGGAGATAGGATTATGCAAATCGTACAATAGCCGCGCCGTATGTTCTGCTTGCAATTTTCTGATCCGATCATCGGCATCGCGTTTTTTAATAATGGCTTTCAACTGCGGCACGAGCTGATCCATATCGACCGGCTTCGTGAGATATTCTTTTGCGCCGAGCTTCATTGCTTCTACCGCCATGCTCACGTCGCTCATACCGGTCATCATCACAATTTCGGTCTGTGTGGAATTCTTTCTGGCGTAGCGCAGCACTTCTAATCCATTGGCGCCCGGCATTTTAATATCTAACATTGCAATGTCGTAATCTTTCCCCTGAATTTTTTTGATTGCTTCAACGCCGTCGGCAGCTTCGTCCACAGCAAAGCCCTCATCGCCCAGCCAAGCGGCGATGGTCATCCGGAGCGGATCTTCATCGTCTGCAAGCAACACTTGTATTTTTTCGTCAGCCATGCCGTTCCATTTCTACAAACAACCAATGATGTATAAGCCGCGTTTATGTCTGGCGGATACGGTAAGAACCGTTCTTCCACTGTTCAGATAATAATTAGATTAGAATGAAAAGTCAATTGCCGTTTGATGAAAGGAATATGCCGGAAAAGTTGAATTTCAGCACACACAGCATTACATTGGACTACTTAGGAACGGAACCGGAAATATCCTGGTTCCTTGAAAGCAAAGAGGATTATCATGAAACTGACAAAAGAATTTTTGAAAAGCGTGCCGAAAGTGTTATTGCACGACCATTTGGACGGCGGCGTCCGTCCGCAAACGGTGATCGAACTTGCGAAAAATCAGGGTTATACAAAATTGCCGACGCATGATGCCGGCGAACTTGCCGAATGGTTTCATCGCGGCGCCACGCGCGGCAGTTTATCGTTGTTCCTCGAAGGATTCGAACACACCTGTGCGGTCATGAAAAATGAAGAAGCGCTGGAACGTGTCGCTTACGAAATGATGGAAGACATGAAGAAGGACAATGTGGTGTATGTGGAAACACGCTTCGCTCCTGTTTTTCATGCCACAAAATTTTTGGATACGCACAAAGTAGTCATGTCGATTCTCAAAGGATTGGAACGAGGGAAAAAAGATTTTGGCGTGGAATACGGAGCGATCATCTGCGCTATGCGGCACATGGAGCCGAGCGTTTCCTTAGAAGTAGCAGAGCTTGCTGTGGATTTCCGAAATCGCGGCGTGGTGGGTTTCGATCTTGCCGGTGAAGAAGGCGGTTATCCGCCGAAGAAACATGTGGATGCTTTTCATTACATTCAGCGGGAAAATTTCAACATTACCATTCATGCCGGCGAAGCATTCGGCAAAGAATCCATCTGGCAGGCGATTCAATGGTGCGGCGCACATCGCATCGGCCATGCCACGCGTCTCATTGAAGACATGCGCATCAAGAACGGCGAAGTGTTGAGTATGGGAACGCTCGCGCAGTATGTGTTGGACAAACGCATTCCATTAGAAATTTGTCTGACCAGCAATGTGCATACCGGCGCGGTGCCGAGGATGGAAGAACATCCGTTTGCAATTTACTATCGCTACAAATTCCGTTGCACGCTGAACACCGATGACCGTTTAATGAGCAACATTACGTTAACGGACGAATACTGGACGGCGGTAGAAAAATTCGGCATGACGATTGATGATTTAGAAAAAATCACCATCAATGCGATGAAGAGCGCGTTCATTCCTTACAAGCAGCGTATCCCGATTATTTATGAAGTGCTGAAACCGGGCTATGCACGGGCGAGAAGAGAGTTGGAAGGATAACAAGCACACGATGGATCAAAAAACAGCAGTCATTATTGGCGCCGGTCCTGCCGGATTAACGGCTGCGTATGAATTACTAACGCGGACGGATATTCACCCGATTATTTTTGAAGCGACAGAAATGGCGGGCGGCATTGCGCGCACGTTCAATCATAACGGGAACAGAATCGATCTGGGCGGACATCGGTTTTTTTCTAAATCAGCGCGCGTGACGAAATGGTGGCTTTCGAAATTTCCACTTCAGAAAATTGATGATGATGCCAAAGAGCCGGTCAAAGTAATTTTGGGCGATGCAATGATTGGAGCCGATGCCGTCGATCTTCAGAGTGAATTAAATCCTGAGAAGACAGATAAAGTTATGTTGGTACGCAAACGGCTCTCTCGTATTTTATTTCGGCGGCGATTTTTCGATTATCCGGTAACATTAAATTTTACGACGCTTCGAAATCTCGGATTCATCAGCGTTATGAAAATCGGCTTCAGCTATCTTCGGGCAAAATTCTTTCCCATCCGGCATGAGCAATCGCTTGAAGATTTTTTTATCAATCGATTCGGGAGAGAACTGTATAAAACATTTTTTAAGAATTATACGGAGAAAGTGTGGGGTGTTCCCTGTACACAAATAAAACCGGATTGGGGCGCGCAGCGTATAAAGGGATTATCGGTTGCAAAAGTTCTTGTGCATGCGGTAACGACTATGGCATTGGCAAGTTTCGGCAGACATCAGAAAAAAGTGGAAACGAGTTTAGTGGATTATTACCTCTATCCCAAATACGGGCCGGGGCAATTATGGGATTCGATTGGAGAATGGATAGAACACCATGGCGGCGAAATACATTATCGACATCCCGTTATGGGGCTAGAACATGATCCATCGAAAGTCGCAACGGTAAAAATCAAGGATGAACAAACAGGCGAAATTATTGCGGTTCATGCGGATTATGTTTTTTCTACGATGCCTGTGCGCGATCTGATTTTAGGAATGGGCGGTGCAGTACCGGCGGACGTACGAGCAATTGCCGAGAATCTTCAGTATCGCGATTTTATGACCATCGGTTTGTTGTTTCCGAAATTAAAAACACCGGACGGAACGCTGCCCGATAATTGGATTTATATTCAAGAAGGTTATGTCAAAGTCGGGCGTATTCAAGTGTTCAATAACTGGAGCCCGTATCTTGTCCAAGATTCAAACAATGTATGGCTTGGTCTAGAATATTTTTGCCAGGAAGGCGATACTCTTTGGACGATGAACGATGATGAACTCATTCGTCTCGGTGTAAAAGAATTAGAAGCGATGAATTTAATCGATCCGAATTCATTGCTTGATGGTGTTGTTCTAAGAATGCCCAAAGCATATCCCGCGTACTTCGGCGGTTACGAACGATTTGATTTGATTCGCAGCTATGTCGATCAGTTTGAAAACCTTTTTCTCATCGGACGCAACGGCATGCATCGCTACAATAATATGGATCATTCCATGCTTGCCGCGATGACGGCGGTCGATAATATTCTTGCCGGCGTTAAAACCAAAACGAACTTGTGGCATGTGAATACAGAAACAGAATATCATGAGGGAAAATGACAAAATGAAATTGTGGAAAAGCATGTGGTTCGTTCTTGGGGGAATCGCTTTTATAGGGTTATACTTCGCTATTGCATCGTTGCAAAATTATTTTCAATTGGTCAGTCTTGTGTACGGCGGCAATGTTTCGGCATATATGCGCTGGATTCCGACGCAATGGATGCAAGCGCAGCTCTGGAAAATATTATTACTGTTGCCGGCGACATTTTTGTTAACGGTAGCATTTGTTCGTTCGGAAATACAAATTCCATTCTTTCATTTTCGAGTAAATCGTAAAAGTATTGCGGCTGTTTTGGTCGTTGTTCTTCTATTGATTATTCTGTCTGTGAATTTCCTTTTCCATGCAACAGAAATAACAGATGATGAACTAGTGTACGACTTTCAGGCGAAAACATTACTTGCAGGTCGGCTTGTTAATCCACCGCCTCCAGTTGCAGCAAGTTTTGAAAATGTTTTCCTTATTAACGATGGGCATGTGTGGGTTGGTAAATATACCTTAGGACATCCCTTCATCATCGCGCTGGGAATGTTTCTTGGAAGCCGTTATACAATAACGATTCTCGAAAGTTTGTTGACTTTGCTATTAGTGTATTTTATAGCGGATGAACTATATCAAAATAAAAAGTTGGCATTTACGGCATTACTGCTGGGCGCGTTGTCGCCATTCTTTTATTTTATGTCTTCCACACGGCTCAGTCATACAACGGAAGCGTTTTGTCTTGCTCTTTTTTTCTATCTCTTTCTTCGGGCGCGCCGCACCGAAGCATTGTCATGGCGATTTCTTCTGCTCCTTCTTGCGGGATTCAGTGCAGGGTATGCGTTCAATGTCCGTTCGCTCACGGCGTTGGGATTCCTGCTTCCGTTTGCCGTTGTTGTTGTTGTACGAGATATCTGGAAATCTCCAGCGAAGGGAATAAAGGATTCTCTTCCATTGATCATCGGATTCGCGACGGTTGTTGCCGTGACTTTATGGTATAATTATTTAGTTACGGGAAATATGTTGGATTTCCCATTTTTATATTACAGCAATGTCGAAACAGTTGGGTTTGGAACATACGGCCATACACCGATGTTTGGCATTCAGAATTTCCTAGTGCTCTGTTTCCGGTTGAATGCTGCATTGTTTGGATTGCCGATTAGTTTGCTCTTTGTGTTCCTGTTTTCATTCGCGGATAAAAAGTTCGGTGATCGATTATTGTTGGGTATTCTGGCGGGAGTTGCCGGGTCATATTATTTTTATTATTCACCCGGTGTCTCGGATATTGGCCCTGTGTACTATTATGAATTAATCATTCCATTATTCCTTCTCAGCGCACGCGGCATTTTTTATGTAAAAGATGTTCTTGCAAAACATTCTGAACATGCAGCAAAGTATGTTACGACATTTTTTGCTATTTCGTTTTTGTTGGCTTTCGTAACGTACGTTCCTGAACGGATGATGCATCTTGCACGGCTCACGAACAATATCCGGGAACCGTATGGAGCAGTACAAAATGCAAATATTCATCAAGCTCTTGTGTTAATTCAATCCTATGTTCCGACGGGCTGGGTGGATGGATTCCGCAATCCATCGCCAAAATTTAACGATGATATTATCTTTTGCCAGTACGCAGATTCAGTCTCCAACCAAAAAGTTGTAAGGTATTTCCATGACCGTCGCCCTTTTATACTGAAATATGATACTACGCAATATCATTTTGTGGTTGAGCCGTTAGATACTTCAATAAGTATGCTAAAAGGGATACAGAAGTAATAAAGTCGAGGAATACTAATATCGTTTATTGTCCAATAGAAAATAATGCGAATTAGTATAGTTATCGTAAAAATTATTTAATTTTTTATTCTATGTCGTATCTGAAAAACATAGTGTCATGGTAAGTAAATTTGTGAAAAGAATATTTTTCCCTTTGTTATTATGTTGTATAACATTAACAATGGTAATGATCTTTGAAATTTGGCACCCATATTTTTTTTTACAGGATGATAATCGCGATTATTTTCTACCCGAGTATGTTGCGAATTTTAGGGCATTGCTCCAAGGAGAAATACCGCTTTTTAATTTCCACCAATTTTGTGGAACACCGCTTCTTTCTTCTGCACAATCAGCACCATTCTATCCTTTAAATTATGTGGCATTAGCGCTAAGCAAGTTCTTCTGGGGTCATTATTTTGCTGCGCTCGATATTATAGCAATACTGCACCTCATGATAGGAGCAGTTGGATTTTATTATTTTATGTCTGCCTGGGACTTAAAGAAAGCGAGTTGTTTTTTCGGTGGATTGACGTGGGTGTTCTGTGGATTTGTTGTTTCCGTCGGTGATTCTTGGATTCCGATACTCGGATTTGCAGCATATCTTCCATGGAATTTTTTCTTTCTTCTCAAATTATTGCAACGGTTTTCGATCCGTGATTTTATTGCTTTAATTGTTTTTAAATCCTTGTTGTTTTTATTAGGATGGCCGCAGTATTTTCTTTATAGTATTACGTATGAATGTCTTTTTGTCTTTATGTTGTTGGCAATATCTTCCCGATATCATGAAGACAACGGGTTTTCAGTTAACCCTTTTGATTATGTAAAATATTATTTTCTGCATTACGTTTGTGTTGTATCTCTTATCCTTCCTGTCCTTCTTCCAGTTATAAATCATATAAACATATCGAATAGAAGCAATCATTTTTACTGGGAGGAATTCAGCAGCTTTAGTTATGACATCAGAGATTGGTTCTATGGAATATTCGATCCGTTTTCAGCGGCAATCAATAATAATGTTTGGATGAATCAAAATTATATCTCACACATAACGTATCTTGCGATTATTTTTGCTATTGTTGCAGTTGTGTTTGTAAAGCATCCAAAATATAAATATGTCTTGCTGTTTATCGTACTTGGGCTTATTCCATTTTTGTTTGCAAGTGATATTCTGTTAACGCGGATCGTATTTTATTTACCGGTGTTTAATAAATTCCGTTGGCCGTTTAAGGCTGCATTTTTTACTAGTTATTCATTGATTGTTATTGCAACATTCGGATTCGATTCTTTTTGGTCAAAAGTAAAATCTTTTAAAGTAATGACATCAGCCAAAAGCATCCTTCTCTTTACCGTCTTGATTGCTTTTCAAATCGGCAACATTTATACATATTATTCAGTAAAGCCGCAAAGGATGTTTGGAATACATTTGGATGTGGTTCCATTGCAACAACCCGTAAACGATCGTGTCAGAGATGGACGGATTATAACGATAGGCCCGGAATTTTTTCGTGAGGTAAATTCGCAAACGTTGTACGGTTGCACGGTTCCCTTCATGGGTTTTAATTATGCGACATTGTTCGGTCTCTATCATTTTAGTGGATACGAACCGCTGTTGTTGGAGCGGAACCGGATTGTAAGCCTTGATTTGAATTATAAAGCAAATTTGGAATTAAGTCCCGATTTTTCCGCAGCCGATCAACAAAAACTTGTCGCCTATTTCCGCTTTTGGGGAGTCCGATGGTATATTGTTGATAAAAATTTTTCATATGCGTTTCTTCGCCAATTTGTTTCGTACTCCAGCGATTCAACAAGGAATATTTATTGCGATACCTTGTCCAAACCAATTATCGGATGGAAGGATGATGGTGTAGAATGTAAACCTTTGAGATATGTGTTCACGACCAATACAATAACTGTCCAAACGGAGAAAGCATCCGCAGGTGATCTGGTGGTGAATGTCGTTTACAACAAATATTTTCGTGCATTTATTGATGGAACTCCAGTTCCGATTCTTGAAACACATGGATCACAAATGTCAGTTGCTGTACCCAAAGGTTCGCATTGTATTGTCATCAAATATTCCGATCCCTATTTTACTTTCGGTGTATGGGGCACGGCTACCTTTTTGTTGGCTTCTCTTGGTTTTTTATGTACACGGCAATATACGCTTTTGAAAAAGAAAAAATAAAAAGATGGATATCAAAGAACAACAATCGGCAAATGCAGGCGCATCGAGGCATCCCTGGGAACTTGCAAAATTCAAAGTGCTTCAATATTTCCTTAGTCAATTGAAAACTGAAACAGAATTAAATCATATAACATTGGTGGATATCGGATGCGGCGACCTTTTTATTCTGAAACAATTACACGAACGATACCCATTGATGAATTTGTTTGGCGTCGATACAGCTTTCAACGAAGAAGCTATGAAAAACAATTTATCGCCGGAACAAAGTTCTCGAATGATAATTGAATCGTCGTTAGATGGACTTCAACCAGTCATTACGCAACCTGCCGATTTTGTTTTGCTCCTTGATGTTTTAGAACATATCGAAAACGATGTTGTTTTTTTAAGAAATCTAATGAAATGTGAATTTATTTCTCCCGAAACGCAGTTCATAATTACTGCACCGGCATTTCAATCTCTTTTCTGTTCCCACGATGAATTTTTAGGCCATTATCGCAGATATGCCAGTACTAATCTCACGAAGGTTGTCGAAGCGACTGGTTTACAAACGGTGGACCGAGGATATTTTTTCTTCTCTCTCTTGTTACCGAGAATTGTTCAGAAGGTCTATGAATTGATGCAGCACAATGTTTCTTTACACCAGCAAGGAGTAGGTCATTGGTCGCAAGGAAAATTTATAACAAGCATCATTAAAAATGCACTTTATTTAGATTTTTATCTATCGCGAATAATAACGAAGATAACGACATTCAATATTCCGGGATTATCTACTTTTGTGATATGCAAAAAACAACCTGTGTTATAGTGCCATGTTATAATGAAGCAAAACGGCTTCAAGGCGATTTGTTTATCAGTTATATCAAAGAACATCGAAATATTTTTTTCTTATTTGTTAACGATGGCAGTATTGATTCGACTGATCTTATTCTTAATGATATTTTACAGCAAGATAAAAACAATATTTTGGTATTAAGTTTACCGAAAAATGTCGGTAAGGCCGAAGCTGTACGGCATGGTATCTTAGAATCATTGCGATGGCATCGATTTGATTATATCGGTTATTTAGATGCTGATCTTTCAAGTCCATTGACAGAAATACAATTGCTTATCAATAAGATCGAGAACGATGATTCGTGTAAAATGATTATTGGTTCCAGAGTTAAACGGCTTGGAGCAACAATTAAAAGGAACGAAGTTCGCCATTATTTAGGAAGAATAGTATCAACTTTAACAAGCGTTATTTTAAAACTTCCGGCTTATGATACCCAGTGTGGACTTAAAATATTTAGTAATGAATATGCACAACATATTTCTTCAACAAAATTTGAAACGACATGGCTATTCGATTGTGAAATTTTGGCAAGATTACTTCAACGGTATGGTTATAAAGAAATAACAAGAACAATATATGAAATTCCGCTCAATACATGGATAGAAAGGGGGGGGTCGAAAATAAAAATTGAATACCTCTTTAAAATTCCACGTGAACTCTATAGTATTTACAAAAATATATTGCAAGTAAAGCAGTAAAAGAAGGCGCCCTATGAAATATTATCTTCTAATGATTGTCCACTTTTTGTTCGGAGCTTCTATGAACACCTCTCATATTCACTGGCTCGGCCATTCGTCGTTCCGGATCGAAGACGGAACTGCGCAAATTTATATCGATCCGTTTCAACTGCCGGAACATTTGCAGAAGGCAGATATTATTTTTATTACGCACGGTCATTACGATCATTTCTCGCCGGAAGATCTTGCAAAAATCCAAAAAGACGGAACAACGTTTGTCGCGCCGAACGATGTTGCTGCGCAGATCAAAGGCAAGGTGATTGCGGTTGAGCCCGGTAAATCGTACTCCGTCGGCAAGCTCAAAATCCAAACAGTGCCTGCGTACAACATCGATAAAAAATTTCATCCGAAAGCAAATAAATGGGTGGGGTATATTATCACACTATCAAACGGAGAAAAAATTTATCACGCCGGCGATACGGATTTTATTCCCGAAATGAAATCCATTAAAGCCGATATTGCCATGCTTCCGTGCGGTGGAACTTATACGATGACGGCACAGCAAGCCGCCGATGCTGCGAATGCGTTCAAACCCAAACTTCTTATCCCGATGCATTACGGCAGTATTGTCGGCTCCGTTGCGGATGCTGAACTGGTGAAGAAATTATACAAAGGCGAAACAAAAATTCTTAAAGCGGAAAAATAGCTATCAACTGTTAGCTTTTAGCCGAGAGAGTTGATGACCTCACCTCAATCCTCTCCTGTAGGAGAGGAAATTTTTGTTTCCTATTTCCTTCCCATGAAGGGGAAGGGTAGGATGCGGTCATATAGTTTCTTTTTTAGATTTCAGATTTTTTTCAATCATATCCCGTTTAGAAATCGGAAATCTTGCAGTAGAGAGATTGAAAATCTTGTGATAGATGAATGTGAATTTTAGTATGAAAATATATTCCCTGTTTATATGCTGCGTTAGTGCAATGTTGCTGGCTTCCTGTTCGGCGGTTATTACGAAACCCGAACAGATCGCTACCGGTATTATCGATGCCGATGATTCTTGTATTCAGTATATGGGTCGATTCGATTTTTCAAATCCAAAAGAAGTAATTTTTGATTGGGCGGGAGTCGGTATTGTTGCACAGTTCGAGGGATCGAGTTGTTCTGTCAGGATTCGGGATACCACCGATGAATTTGCCATCATCATAGATCAGAACGCTCCAAAGTTATTGACGACGGACACTTCAGAGAACTACAAGGTGGCGTCAGGACTTTCTCCGTTCGTTCCGCACACCATCTTTATTCAAAAAAGAACAGAACCGCTTGTTGGAAAAGGAATCTATAAAGGATTCATTCTCGACCGAGGCGCAAAACTTCTTCCACCGAATAAACGGCCTGATCGACGGATCGAATTTATTGGAAATTCTATAACGAGTGGATACGGAGTTATGAGCGATTCAGCCAATTGCCATTTTAGTCCGCAAACGGAAAATGCCGGCATGGCGTTTGCCGCAATTACTGCACGAGCATTACAGGCAGACTATCATCTCATCTCATTCTCCGGAAGAGGAGTCGTTCGAAATTATGGTGATGCGAACAAGACATCGTTCGATCCCATGCCGTCGTTTTATGATCGTACGTGCTGTTTTGATTCTACCCGGAAATGGGATTTTACAAAATGGATTCCGCAGGTCGTCGTTATCGATCTTGGCACGAATGATTTTTCAACACAACCATTTCCCGATAAAGAAATTTTTCTCTCTGCATATCATCGGCTGATCGACAGAGTTCGGCTTCTTTATCCGGGTGTTACCATTTTTTGTGTGAGCAGTCCGATGGTGGAAGAACCATTAACCGGTTATGTGCGGGAAGTTGTGAAGCAACAGCAGCGAATGCAGGGAAGGGATAAGGATGTGTTCTTTATAGAAATTCCCAGAAGTATCATGGCCAAGACAGATTGGGGCTGCGACATGCATCCGAATATTTTTGGCGCAAAGAAAATGGCCGATCTCATCGCACCGATGATACAACTCAGGATGAATTGGTAAGGAAGTTCTATTCTTTCACTTCCTGCACGCGCCCAACTTCGCCGGTGGTAAGACGGACTTTCATGCCACGTGAATGGAAAGGGCTTTTGGTCAGAATGTCTTTCACAATTCCTTCCGTCAACTGACCCGTACGCTGATCTTTTTTTAAGACGATTGCGACTTCTTTGCCGGGTGCAATATTACTTCTTGTCTTGCCGTCCATTTTTTACGTCATTCATCAAAAATATTCATACGAAAGATCGTGTTTCCTGTTTGCAATAACAAGGCACCATTATGCGATTTCTTGCTTCTGCTTGCACCTTCTTGTATATTATTGATATGAGCGAAATTGCTCCCTAAAGAGTGGAAAAAAATAATTTTCAGCATATTCTTGTTGTTCGCACCGATCGAATTGGCGATGTTCTCTTAACGCTGCCTGTCATTACGGCACTTCACAGAAATTTTCCGGCGGTGTCTGTTTCGATGCTGTTGCGGGAATATACGCGCGATCTTGCAGAAACGCAGCGTGGAGTACGTTCGGTACTGACGTATGATTGCAAGGGGAAACAAAAATCGTTTTTTGAAATGCTTGGCGAACTTCGCCGTGCCCGCGTTGATGCGGCGGTAACGGTGTATCCGCGTTTTCGAATTGCGTTATTGCTGTGGCTTGCGGGAATTCCTGTGCGTGTGGGAACAGCGTACCGGTGGTACTCTTTTCTCTTCAATGCGCGTGTGTACGAGCACCGAAAAACTGCCGCAAAGCATGAAGCAGAATATAATCTTTCGCTGCTTCATGCACTGGATTGTGATGTTTCCACGCCGCCGCATGTGGAACTTGTTCTAACAATTGATGATGTGTCCGCTGCAGAGGAGACGAGAAAAAAAATCGGTATTATCGATACTGACCGAGTCGTTTTCTTACACCCGGGCAGCGGCGGTTCTGCGAGAGATTGGAAACCGGAACAATTTGCATTGCTTTCCATACTGCTTGCAGAAAAAGGATTGAAAGTTGTTGTGACAGGAAGTGAACAAGAGCGAACGCTGATAGAATCGGTAGTGAAGCAAAGCAACAACACCGCGGTTCCGTTCATCAGTTCATTGCGATTACGGGAATTTGCCGCGCTGATACGAACAGCAAAATTATTTATTGCAAACTCCACAGGCCCGCTGCATCTTGCGGCAGCAGTGGGAATACCGGTGATCGGATTTTATCCGCCGCTGAACGTGATGAGCCCCAAACGCTGGGGGCCGTTAACAGAAAAAAAAATGATTTTTGTTCCCGATCCGGCACAATGTCCGCGGTGCAACGGCGGGGAGTGTCAGGGAAATACATGTATGGATCAAATTACGCCGGAACAAGTTGCCGGCGCAGCGGAGAATTTGCTGCGTGCCTATCCGTCATAAAATTGGAGAACGATACATTGGTGTCTAAAATACACGTACGACCTCATACGGCAAACATCCTGTTCTTGCTTTTTTTTGTTTTGATAGTTCTAGGAATGTTCGCGCATGCGCAGCAAATTCAGGATCCCATTCCTTCTTCAACAACAGAATTGCGCACGATCGAGCAGCAGGCATTCACCATCGGCGAGCGTTTAAAATTTGATGTGGGATTTAGTTTTATCAAAGCCGGCGAAGCGGAATTTTCCATTCCGGCAATGAAAACCGTGAACGGGCGTGAATGCTTTCAAATTCTTGCGACCGTCGTATCGACGCCGACGTTTTCCTTCTTTTATAAAGTCGATGATTTCTATGAAACGTTAGTCGATGCCAAAGGAATTTTTCCGTGGCATTTTACACAGCGCGTGCGGGAAGGAAAATATAGTTTCGATTTTGCGGCAACGTTCGACCAAACGAATAATATTGCGACAACGGCAAAAGGAAAGTATCGTATTCCGCCGTATGTTCATGATGCTGTCTCGGCATTGTTTTATGTCCGCACGATGGACTTTTCGAAGTGCAAACCCGGTGAAAAGCGCTATCTCAATAATTTTTACAACGATTCTACCTATCAACTCGCGGTTAAATTTCTCGGGTATCAACAAGTCGAAGTCAAAGCAGGAACGTTCAATTGCATTTGTGTGGAACCGTTAGTACAAGAAGGCGGTTTGTTTAAGAGCAACGGAAAAATTATTATCTGGATGACGAATGATGAACGAAAAATTCCGGTAAAGGTGAGCACGAAAGTGGTTGTCGGTTCCATCGATGCAGAACTGCGCGAATATTCCGGCATCCATGGAACGATCAAAGCAAAAGTAGAAGATTGAATGGACGAATTGCAAGAACATATTTCGGAAACAACCCAGGCCGTTCCGCCGCAACGAGCAGCGAATACTGAACCGATGTCCTTTGTCGAACGCCACAACATTCACCCGTTTTTATTTGCCATCGCTACCCTCATTATTATTTTTGTGCTCTATCAAGTCGGCGGAGGATTGATCGTCTTTTTTGCGACAGGAACAGGATCGGTGACGCCGGGCAATGTACAGCTTGTGCGGTTGCTGACCATGGCCGGCCAAATATTTTTTCTCTTCGTTCCAACGATTTGGTTCGCACGTTTGTTCAGCCGGCGAACGCATGAACTATTTTCACTCCGTATGCCGAGCGTGCAGGAATCGCTGCTTGCGCTGGCGGCGCTGTTTTCGCTGCAACGGGTGTGTGAAGCATATATGTTCTTTCAAGATAAAATTCCGGTACCGAAACTGTTGCAAGATTTTCTCGATCCCCTCAAGAAGATGATGGAGAACTTAACGGCGGTATTAATCCATTCGGATTCGTTGCCGGAATTGTTTTTTGTGATCTTGGTTGTCGCGATTGTTCCTGCCATCGCAGAAGAATTGCTGTTTCGCGGCCTCATTCAACACACCTTCAACAAAATCATGCCGCCGGTGGCAGCAGCAATGCTGACAGGAATTATTTTCGGTTTGTACCACGTCAATCCGTTTGAACTTGTGCCGTTAGTCGGGCTGGGAATATTTTTTGGAATTCTGCGGTACCGCTCGCAATCGCTTGTTGTGCCGATGGCAGCACATTTCATCAATAATGTTCTTGCCGTGCTTGCGGGATACTTCGGCATGGCAAACGATACCATGCTGGAAACGGTGCAGTTCACGCCGGCGGTCTCCACGGTGCTCTTTGAATTTTTAATTTTCGGTATTCTCTTTGTCTGGTCGTTCTTGATCTACCTGCGCGTCACACGCAGTGTTTGTGCGGAGAAGAATGTGTTATGAGTGCGGCATGCGGTCATTGCGGTAAGCGATTGAATGATTCGTTGCCGTTTTGCGAGCATTGCGGCGTCTTGCAGGCGCGCGATGCAGCGTATGAATGCGAAACACATGCAGATCGGACTGCAATCGGAATGTGCGCAGTGTGTTACAAACCGCTCTGCGAAACATGCAAAACAACCAGCGGAGTAAAAATGCTGTGCGATGATCCCGCACATCGAGAAATGGTCAGCCATTGGAGCGTGGTGCATTATGCTGATTCGGAATTTGAAGCCGATGCCATTCGGCAAAATTTAAAAGCTGCTGAAATTGAAAGTAAAATATTTTCACTGCACGATCATGTTGCTCTGCATTTTCTTTCCATCGACCGCGCAGCCGTTTGGGTAACGCAGCAAGAGTTGCAGAAAGCAATCGCAGTACTGTCGGATTTAAATCTTATGACAATAATCGAATCATAATCATGGGTGGTGAAGGTATGTCTCAATTCAGTAATTTAACATCGCGTATTCTTGTCGCACTCGTTGCCATTCCGCTGATTCTCTGGCTGACGATGCTGGGCGGATATTTCTTTTTTATGCTGGTGGCGCTTATCTCCGCTGTCGCCTTGTATGAATTTTACGAAATGACAGAAAAAAAAGGAGCGTTCCCGTTAAAGACTGTCGGAATTATTTTCGGTTTTATCGTGAATGGTGTTTTTATTTATGAACGCACGCAAGTAGAAATTTATCAATTCTTTTTGGATCACGGCGTCCGGCTTTCGATGTTTTCGCAGCATCAATTATTTTCGGTCGTGCTTTTGAAGTTTTTATTGTTTGTCCTGTTGATCGAATTATTCCGCACGAAAGGATCGCCGACCATCAACATTGCGGCGACGATTCTTGGTGTGCTTATTATTTCGTTTTGTTTCGGCACGCTGATATTCTTGCGCGAATTATTTCCGTATGGATTTCCGGTGTACAAATTTTTCTCTGCTGGTTTTGCGGATGATGTGCAGCTTTCACAAATTAATCGCTGGGGCGGGTACACCGTGATTTCAATTTTTGCATCGATCTGGATGTGTGATACGGCGGCATATTTCGGAGGTAAATCTTTTGGAAAACATTTACTCTTCGAACGTGTGAGTCCGAAAAAAACATGGGAAGGTTCGGTATGCGGATTTCTTGCAGCGGTCGGAACGATGATTGCAGGAAAATATTTGCTGCTCGGATATCTCGCATTGCACCAAGCGATTGTTGTCGGTGTGCTGATCGGAATATTCGGGCAGATCGGCGACCTGATCGAATCTCGTTTCAAACGCGATGCCGGTGTAAAGGATTCTTCATCATTGATTCCCGGACACGGCGGCGTGTATGATCGATTCGATAGTTTAATTTATGTCGCGCCAATTGTATATTTGTATATTGATTTTGTTGTATTGTCGTGAAGAAAAATTGCATGCCGGAAAAATCTAAAATACACATTGTGACGCTTGGCTGTCCGAAAAATCAAGTTGATTCGGAAGTGCTGCAAGCGCAGTTGCAATTACAGCCCGGCAATGTGGAAGTGGTGCACGATGCCGACACCGCCGATACGATTGTGATCAACACATGCGGATTTATTCAAGATGCGAAACAGGAATCGATCGATGCGATTGTCGAAGCGATTGAAAAGAAAAAACATGGCGAAGTAAAAAAAATTGTCGTGATGGGCTGCCTTGCCGAACGGTTCAAACAAGAATTAGCAAAGGAACTTCCCGAAGTGGATTCATTCTTCGGCACAAGGCAAATGCCGGAAATTCTTGCCGACCTCGGAGTCGATTACAAACGCGAACTCATCGGTGAACGCATTTTATCCACACCGACACATACGGCGTATCTGAAAATTTCGGAAGGATGTGATAATCCATGTTCCTTCTGTGCCATTCCATTGATGCGCGGCAGTCATCGTTCCACGCCTATCGAAGAACTTGTGCACGAATCGCGTTTGCTTGCGGCAAAAGGCGTCAAAGAACTTGTCGTTATCGCGCAGGATTCGACGTACTACGGACTCGATTTGTACGGCGAGCGCCGGTTAGCTTCTCTCCTTGGCGAGTTGCAAGCAGTGG
>DATKMP010000220.1:0-6870 GCA_035541775.1 Bacteroidota bacterium
CGCTTACGCCGACAGGATCGGAAGCATCACCCGCAGGATTCACGTACGGAGTCGAATATAGTAAAACACAAATTGAAAATGAACTCAACGGCATCACAAAAGGATTTATTCGTGAACAAGATACCTACGGACATGGAACACATGTGGCAAGTACTGCAGCAGGCAATGGGCAGGCATCGAATTTTAAGTATATCGGTATGGCGCCAGAATCAGATATTATTGTGGTCAAAGGAGGAAACGGTAATTTTACTACCGATAATGAAATCGACGGCTTGACGTACGCTCAAAATAAAGCTGCAGCATTACATGAACCGATTGTGGTCAATATGAGTTTCGGCGGACAAATCGGTTCTCATGACGGAACGGATCCGGATGAAGTTGCCATCAATAATTTTGTTCAAAGTGCCGGGCATGTAGTCTGTGTTGCTGCAGGCAATGATGGATCGAATGCGATTCATATCAATGGAACATTGATCAGCGGATCAACAGCCACATATACTATTACCGTTCCGTCATACACTCCCACAACTCCTGTGGGACAGGAAAATAATTATTTTGTTTTGGATTTATGGCTGCAAAATACCAATTCCATCAGTGCTACTGTGACATCGCCTTCTAATATCGTATTTTCGAGCCAACTTAATAACGATGTCACAAGTCCCAATCAGGCTGACGGCACCATCGATCTCTATGATGAAATAGATCCTCAGAATGAACATCGTCATTTACAACTGAGCGTCTATGATGGCACTTCTGCCATCCCGAAAGCAGGAACATGGACTATAACATTCAGTACCACGGCATCATCGACACCTTATAATGCATGGCTTGAGAGCAGTCTCAACAATGCCTCTGCTGCCATTTCGAACGGTAATACAAATGAAACTGTTGGAATTCCAGGCACTTCTGCTGGAGCCATTACCGTTGCATCCTATGTTACGAAGTGGTTCTGGACAGACTATACAGGAGAAAGTTGGCAGAATGGCCCAACAGACCGCACAGGAAATATTTCTACATTTAGCAGCATTGGCCCGACAGCAGACAATCGGCAAAAACCGGATATTGCAGCTCCGGGGCAAGGTATTGTAGCGGCGTTTTCCAGCATGGATTCGAGTGAATCGACATCTTCTGTCATTGTGAAGAACGAATATTTATTTATGCAGGGCACGAGTATGGCTTGTCCTCATGTTACGGGAGCGTCTGCGTTATTGTTAAGCGTTAAACCAACGATCACCGCAGCGCAAGTAAAAAATTATCTCAACAGCAATACCACAATCGATTCATATACTTCAACCGTCTGGAATGCTGATTGGGGAAATGGGAAGATGAATATTTATAAGGCGATGGCGAGCGCTGTCGGCGGCATCGGTTCGAATCAAGTGACATTAATGTATAATAGCGATACTATTAGTTATTACACTATCCTGCCGGCAACCAATCAAAAAGTTGCAATGCGTTTTACTCCCACTATTTCTGGAAATCTTTCTTCCATTTCAATCGAATTTAATAGCGGCACCAGCAGCGTCGCCGGGACAGGAAATTTAATTATTTCAGCGGCACAAAGCATAGCCGGAAGTATCGATGGCATCCCTGGAACCCAAATTGGCAACAGCGTCAGTGTTCCCATATCATCCTTAACTCAAGGTACCGTTAATGTTATCGATATGACATCTTCCAATGTTCCTGTTACTGCGGGAACTGATTTCCAAATTGTTCTAGGAACAACGAATAGCACTGACTCACTTCAACTTTTACTTGATAATGGTTCATTCCAAATTGACCGAACATCATCATATCGTACGGGAGCGAACGGTGTCCTTGGATGGTATAACAGGGCCGATCCCAACTATACAAAGTCCTATACGCCCGCATATAACAATCTTATGATCAGTGCAAAAATTGCTTCTTTAGTGACAGGTGTGCAGAAAGAAGGAAGTAATGTTCCTTCTTCATTTGCGCTCGAACAAAATTATCCCAATCCATTTAATCCATCGACAAAAATAAATTACCAGCTCGCAGCGAAAACACAGGTCAGTTTAAAAGTGTACGATGTGCTTGGAAGAGAGGTCGCAACACTTATCGATCGGGAGCAGCCTGCAGGGCAATATCAAACACAATGGGATGCCAAACAATATTCCAGTGGAATTTATTTCATCACCATGCAGACAAACAGTTATTCCAAGACTATCAAAATGGTGCTGTTAAAATAACAGGCTTTCGCTGTAAATTGCCTTAGACGTAAACCAACAAATTGGACGTGTTGTTTTGTGTAAAAATTTATTTTTTTTACGAAATCGCTCCTGCCGCTTTACCAGCAGCAAGTGCAGCGAGATTGGTTTCGACAACCTTTGTGTCTTTCTTGGCAAAAAGAAATCGGATGCCGTCTTCCAGATCGGTTATCGGAATATCGATAAGGTTTGAAATAGCGCCGAGCATCACCATGTTCTCGGCACGAGCCGAACCGGCGTTGCGCGCGAGCGTTTCGGAATCGATCAGTTTGTAATGGGGAAGCTTTTGAATTGACGCAGTAATTTCCGAAACGTCGGGATAGTTGGGAATATTTTTTTCAATCGTCGTACTGGTGACAATCCAGCCATCAGGTGAAAGAAAGGGAAGATAGCGGAGCGGTTCCATCAATTCCACGGAGACAATAATATCCGCATTGCCTCGTGGAATCAGATCGGAATAAATGGGTCGATCGGAAATGCGCAAGTGCGATTCCACCGCGCCGCCGCGCTGGCTCATTCCATGAACTTCTGCCTGTTTCACATATAAATTATTTTTTAATGCAGCAAAATCTAAGACGGCTGCAATAGAAAGAATTCCCTGTCCGCCGACGCCGGCTACAATAATATCGTGTTTCATTTCTTTTTCTTTCTGGAAGCCGTTTGAATACATTCGCGGTTGGCGATGATGACTGAAACGCCTTCATATGCAAATTCCTGTTTCATCACGGCAACATTTTTTTCCAGCTGATTTCGATGGGGAAGAAGTTTTACAATATGCTCTTCCTTTACACCAATGCCTTTGCAAATGTTGAACAGCTTTCCGTTGCCCGGAGAATCCTGCCCGCCGGTCATTGCCGTGGTGTCGTTGTCGGAGATGATGACGGTGAGCGGTGAGTTGTCGTTCACAGCATCCAATAATCCGGTTATGCCGGAATGAGTAAAGGTCGAATCACCTATGACGGCTACTGCTGGACGAAGTCCGGCATCTGCGGCGCCTTTTGCCATGGTAATCGATGCGCCCATATCCACGCAAGTATTGATGGCATTAAATGGCGGCAATGCTCCGAGCGTGTAACAGCCGATATCGGAAAAAACATGTTTTTCTTTGACATCTTTTAATGATTCGTTCAACGCTTCATACACATCGCGGTGACTGCATCCGTTGCATAATTGCGGCGGGCGTCCGGCAAGAAGTTCCGGCGTTGCGAAGGAAGATTGCTGCGGATGATTCAAAGCAGCAGCGACAATATCGGGATTCAATTCACCATCGCGCGGCAATGTTCCGTCGAGGCGGCCGGAGATTTTTTGTTCGCGATTTAACAATCCGCGAAGCAATTCTTCGTAAATCGGATATCCTTCTTCGAATATCAAAACTCGTTTGCAGCGATCGATTAAGTCTTTTGCCGATTTCTCCGGAAAAGGATATTGAGAGATTTTGAGAATGGGATACTTCAATCCGAACTTTTCGGTATTCTCTTTGACGTAATTGTACGCAATGCCGCAAGCGATAATGCCGAGCGATGTATCAGTTCCATCTTCCAAAATATTATAGGATGACGTTTCAGCCAGTTCCAATAATTTGGGCTGAAGAGAAAGTAAAAGTTTGTATTGCTTGCGTGCGTTGACAGGAAGCAAAACAAATTGTGAAATAGATGAGGGCAGTGGTTTCGGAGAAACTTGTACTTTCGGCTTTGTAACGACACCAGCACGCGAATGTGCAAGACGTGTGGTGATGCGAAGCATGACCGGCAATTTTACTTCTTCCGATAGATCGAAAGCATAGCGAACAGCATCGTACGCTTCCTGCTGGTTCGACGGTTCGAGCACAGGAATCATTGCAAACTTTGCATAGAAGCGGGAATCCTGTTCATCCTGCGAAGAATGCATGGAAGGATCGTCCGCAGAAACCAATACCAATCCGCCGTTCGTTCCGGTGACGGCAGAATTGATGAACGCATCGGCGGCAACGTTGAGTCCGACATGCTTCATACATACAAGTGCACGTTTGCCTGCATACGAAACGCCGAGCGCGGCTTCGTATGCCGTCTTTTCATTCGTGCACCAGCTTGCGTGGATGGGAAGTTTTTGGACGTGTTTTGCCTTCTGAATATATTCCGTGATCTCGGTGGAAGGCGTTCCGGGATATGCATACACTCCGGCGATATCCGCATCGAGCGCTGCTTGCGCAATGGCTTCATCGCCTAATAATAATTCCGACATTCATTACCTCAATTCAAATTCTCTATTAAATTAAAAAAAACTTTGCTGATTAACCAAGTTCTCTTCAGGGAAGAAATATTTTGTGTTGTGAAAGGGAAAAGAATTGTATCTTATTGCAGCAACCGAAATCAGAAAAGGAACTAGAACATGCATGAACTGATCAATGTCATTCTTCTCGGCATCATCGAAGGGATTACGGAATTTATTCCAGTGTCATCCACAGGACACTTATTATTGACGGAACATTTACTTGGCATCAAAGAATCCGATTTATTTAATATCGTTATCCAATGCGGAGCGGTCATCGCAGTATTGCCGCTCTTCAAAGATCGTCTGCGCCAGTTCCTTTTCGAATGGCGGAAAAAAGAAACGCAAGTTTATCTCTTAAAGATCATCACTGCCTTTTGTATCACAGGAGCGGTCGGATTTATTTTAGAACGGCGCGGATTCAAATTAGAAGAAAATCCATTTCCTATTGCGTTGGCATTACTCATCGGCGGAATTTTATTTCTTGTGTTCGAATGGCGGTTGCGCGGAAAAGTGTTGAGCAATGAAATTACATGGGGCATCGTTGTTGCCGTTGCTGTCGGTCAACTTATTGCAGCGGTCTTTCCCGGTTCTTCTCGCTCTGGCTCGACGATTATTTTATGTTTGCTGCTCGGATTGAATCGTTCTGCGGCAACCGAGTTTTCATTCCTTGTCGGCATACCGACGATGCTTGCGGCAGGCGGGTTAAAAATTTTCAAAGCATTTCATCATCCGATTGGAGTTGCCGTTCCGGAAAATTGGAGTATGTTGATCTTGTGCACCGTTATATCTGCAATCGTTTCGTTTATTGCAGTCAAGTGGTTGATTCGGTATATACAAACGCATACGTTCAATGTCTTCGGCTGGTATCGCATTGTGCTGGCGTTATTGGTTTTTGGATTTTTAAGCCGGATGTGAATGGGTTTGATACTGATAATACTGGATAAAACCGGCGTCCGGCATAGCCAAAAAATGTTTATTGATTATCATTTTAGCACTTGACATCTCAGAGATAATTGCTAAATTACAATCCCCTTGCACTACCAGCGTGAGGGAGATTTTAAAATGCTATCGATACTTTTCAAACGACAATATAGAATTGATATACGATTAAAGAGGGGGAGATGGAACGAGGTCGGTTGCTTCTCGGCGTATGTTATGAAATCTTTAAATTGTTCGGAGCGCCTTGCTTTTCGCTAACGTTTTTAATTTATTGAACTTGTTAATTTGTAAGTCACCATCAATTCATTTTTGAGGAGATTTTTTATGAGACGTTCTATTACAGTTTTATTTGTGCTCGGATGTGCGATGCTTCTATGCACAGCTTCCGCATCGGCACAGTTGCTGATCGAAGATTTTAATTATACTTCTGGAACTGCTTTAACCGCAAACGGATGGTCGGCACATAGTGGTGCTGGTACACTTCCGGAGATGGTCACAGCAACCGGATTATCATATACCGGTTATGCATCTTCCAATATTGGAAATGCGGCGACATTAGACTCCACTGGACAAGATGTTAATAAAACATGGGCATCATATCCGAATGGTATTACATCAGGAAATATTTATTATTCCTTTCTTGTGAACTTGACAACAGCCAAATCCGCAGGAGATTATTTTTTCCACTTCTTTAAAAATTCAACCACTTTTGGCGGCAGAGTGTTTGCCAAAAAAGCATCGAATGGCAATATCTGTTTTGGTGTTTCAAAAGCCTCGACCAATATTGTATATACTGATTCGATTTATTCACTCAATACCACATATTTGATTGCTCTAAAATATTCTATTATTGCAGGTACAACGAATGATACTGTAGCTCTATGGGTCAATCCAGCGATTGGATCAACAGAACCAGCTCCGACATTATTAGAATCAACCGCTGATAGAACCGGTGCAGACCTTGATACGATTTATGGTATAGCAATTCGACAGGGAACTGCTGCAAATGCTCCGAAAGGAACCGTTGATGGTATCCGTGTCGGAACAACATGGGCGACCAGCGTTGGTGGAACATTGTTGCCGCAAATCGCTCTTTCGCAAACGAATTATAATTTCGGATCGTTGAATGTCGGTACAAGCCTCGTCGATTCAATTACGATTCAAAATAACAACGCGTACGGAACGTTATCTATTTCATCAATCACTTCCAGTAAATCCGTTTTTACTGTTTCAGCGGCATCGGCGACCATTTCGCCATCCTCCTCTCAAAAAATTGCAGTAACATACCTGCCGACGGCAGTTGCAATGGATTCAGCATATATTATTTTAACGAGCAATGACCCGACATCACCAGACACTATTCGAGTGTTCGGAGCGGGCGTGCAAGCAGGATTTTCAGCATCACAAACTTCCATAACCTATGGCAAGGTTTTTAAGGATTCTACTGTTATCG
>DATKMP010000221.1:0-6859 GCA_035541775.1 Bacteroidota bacterium
TGTCGAACGCGTTATCGTGCCCGACAGTTGCATCCTTCTTGATTTTATTCTCGGCGACATGACAAAGATCATCGATAATCTTCTTGTTTATCCGGAACACATGGAACGGAATTTAAATTTAACGCACGGCTTAATTTTTTCACAGGAAGTTCTTCTCGCGTTGACCAAAAAAGGTATGAAACGCGAAGATGCCTACCGGATGGTTCAGGAACAGGCGATGCAGGTCTGGAAAGAGGGAAAAGATTTTAAAGAATTACTGCTTGCAAGTGATGCCGTGAAACCGCATCTTACAAAAGAAGAGTTGGACAATTTGTTTGATGCCAGACGCAGTCTGAAACATCTCGATTATATGTTCGAGCGTGTGGGATTATAAAAATAAGAGGTCGGTATGACGCAAACGTTTACATTGGAATACTGGAAAGAAAAAACATGGTATGTCGGCAGATTAAAAGAAGTGCCAGGGGTTTTTAGTCAGGCAAAGACCTTAAGCGAACTTGAACAAAATATTAAAGAAGTATATAAGTTGATGCAAGAAGAAGAGGCATCGCTTCCCTTGCATCCGGTTAAAACTAAAGTATTAGCGATCGCTGTATGAAGCGAAAAGAGTTTGTGAAAGAACTTGAACGTCAAGGGTGTTTTTTAAAACGTCATGGTTCAAATCACGATATCTTTCACAATCCATTAACACAATGCAGTGCGCCGATACCACGGCATAACGAAATAGCAGATTCATTATGTAATCTTATACGTAAACAACTTGGAATAAGAAAAGAAATCCATTAATCATTATGGAAACATCACGACGGACAAATAGAGCAGACTTAAAAGTAAATGCAGAACTCGTGCGAGAACTGCTGATACGATTCATTCTTGATGAAACGACCGCAGCCGGATTTACGAACGCAGTGATCGGTGTGTCGGGTGGTGTGGATTCTGCGGTGTCGGCTGTGCTGGCAGCGAAAGCGCTCGGCGGCGAACATGTTCTCGGCGTGATGATGCCTTACAAAACAAGCAGTGCAAATAGTTTGACCGACGCCAAAATACTTATGGATAAATTTGGTATTCGATCTGAAACCGTTGAAATTACCAAAATGGTCGACGCATATTGCGATGAACATAAAATTACAGATCCACTTCGCCGCGGGAATGTGATGGCGCGAATGCGCATGGTTGTGCTGTACGATTTATCCGCTCGCGAACGTGCGCTTGTCATCGGTACGAGCAACAAAACAGAAATTCTCGTCGGATACGGAACGCAGCATGGCGATCTTGCTTCGGCCATTAATCCCATCGGCGATCTGTACAAATCACAAATCTGGCAAATTGCAGAAGCGTTAGACGTGCCGAAGCCGATCATCGAAAAACCGCCTTCAGCAGATTTATGGGAAGGGCAGACGGATGAAATGGAAATGGGCATCACGTACGCTAAGCTTGATGCGTTGCTGTACGAAATGATCGATGAACGTCAGCCGGACGAGGAATTGTTGAAACAGGGATTCGATGCCGCGTTGATTCAAAAAGTACGCGGGATGATTCAGCGTAATCAATTTAAACGCCGCCCGCCGGTGATTGCCAAAGTTTCTTATCGTACGGTGAATGTCGATTTTCGGTACGTGCGGGATTGGGGAATCTAATCAGATATGAGTGAATCGATACAAGCGGGAACTCTGTATCTCGTTGCAACGCCTATCGGCAATCTGGAAGATATGACCTATCGCGCTGTAAAAATATTATCATCGGTCGATATGATTGCTGCGGAAGATACGCGCACGACAAAAATTTTGCTCGATCATTACAACATTGTTAAACCGATGGTGAGTTATTACAGCTATAATGAGCAAGCGCGCGCGCCGCAGCTTATCGAAAAATTGCTCGCGGGGCAATCGGTAGCGGTTGTTTCCGATGCCGGAACGCCCGGCATTTCCGATCCGGCCTTCCACATTGTGCAGCAAGCATTAGAAAATAATATTCACATTATTCCTGTACCGGGAGCAAGCGCTGTTCTTTCGGCATTGATTGTCAGCGGGTTGCCGACCGACCGGTTTGTCTTTGAAGGATTTCTCCCGCTGAAAAAAGGAAGGAAGACAAAATTTGAATTGCTGAAAATGGAATCGCGCACCGTCGTTCTTTACGAATCGCCGCATCGAATTGTCCGGACGCTGGAAGATATTTTAGAACATCTCGGCAATCGTCGTGTGGCTGTTGCGCGAGAACTGACAAAAAAGTTTGAAGAAGTTTTGCGCGGAACGACGGAATCCGTTTTGGCTGAAATCAAATCGAAACAGCCGCGCGGGGAATACGTTATTGTCCTTAACGGCAGTCAGGAAAAAACGATGCAAAGCACGATGAATGATAATCCATGATAATTCATTAAACCAATTTTATTCTGAAGCATCAAACCTACAATATGAACACAAACACTATAAACAAATTATTGTTGGAGGATGTATGAAGCGCACTGCAATATATATCGTATGTGCCGGTATTATTTTTTCTTTAGGGATCATCGGATGCCAAAAATCATCTCCCACGGGGCCGGCAAGCATGAATCCGGTTTCTTCGAGCGATCAGCAGTCTATCGCTGCAATGATTTCTCAAGATGCATTGTTGACAAACGATGTAACAATTTTTGACGATGGAGCCGCGTCCAATTCTCCGTCGCTCGCCAAAACCGATACCGTCATCTCACCGCGCGCATGGGGAAGGCATTTTACAAGCTGGACCGGCGATAAAGTATATACGCAGCTTGATGATTCGACAGTTCTTGCAACGATCACCAATACCTTAACGGGAAATTTATGGATATGGTCCACCGGTGGTACGGTGCAGAAACCAATTACCATGACGACGACGAGAAATGTAAAATTTGTGAAAGTGATAGGAAAAGATAGTACCAAGTGGACTGAAAAATTTGTTTCGGCGATGCAAGGTACGACGTCCTCGGGCGTTGATACGATTTCGATTACCGATGTTACATTTTTCATCGGAAGCGATACCATTGATATTACAAGCCCGCCGGATCAATATTATTTGCAAATGGGACGCACAGGGCGGTTTGGATTGCACACTTTGATACGGGATGTTACACGGAAATTTACGGTCCAAGCAACGGTGGTGAGCAATTCACCGGACAGCGATGTCGTTGTTCTGTATCATCCCAACGCTTCGGTTGTGCGGATCCGCGAACGTATGGTGCAGCTGAGTGTGACGCCGAACGGCGATGGAAAAACGTACACGCATGTTTATAAACGGAGCTGGATCGGCGACTATCCCGGCGACCATACCATTACCGTCGGTGCGCTCTCAAAAAATTCTTTATTTGATAGTCAAGATGCTGTGACCTCGCACGAATGGGGCATTCCCTACATCGTACAATAAAGCATTGATTCAACGATAATTTTACAGACCCTCGTCTTTTCAAGGCGAGGGTTTTTTTTGAGCAGAAGTATGCAAGGCAATATCGAATTCGATTAAAACGGAAACTTTTGCTTGATCCAATGCTTTGTCATTTCAGACCAGAAGATTAGTCCGCGCCATTTGCCATACGATGCGTAATGTTTTTCGATTGTTGTATCGGAAACTTTTCGCCCGCCGTGATGCAGTTCATAATATTTTCCACGTGTCCACGAATCCAATCCTAACCGGTCGTAATGTCCGAGCAAGCGCAGTAAATTGCTGGCGGCATATTCGCCCACGCCTTTTATCGCCCGAAGCTGTTTATATAATTCATCCGTCGAAAGATTCTCTGAACGAAATGCCTCGATATCAATTTTATGCGATGCCACGTTTTCGGAGAATTCTAACAGGAACGGCGCACGATATCCGGCATGAATTTCTTTGCGCAAAAATGCGTCGCTTGTACTTGCAATCGCTTCTGGCGTTGGAAAGCTGTGCATGCCTCCGTTGAATTTTTTTCCAAGTGACTCGACAAAATTGTTCACCATGATTTCGGTCAACGCCCAGCTGCAATTCGTCGTGCAGATCATTTTGACAATATCTTCAAAAACCATTGGCGAGCGGAGCAACCTTCCAGTGTGAAGTTTGGCGATCCATCGGTAGTACGGATAGTGTTTGACATATTGAAAGAATTCCGCGTAATCTTCATCCAATCGAAAGCACGAACGAATTTGCTTTCGGATTTCTTGCTGCTGCCGCGATGAACATGGCTTGCCGCTTTGGACGCTGATTTTCAATTTTTCCAAAGCCGGCGCAGTGATGACACAGTGAACCAGCGTGCCATCCGATAATTCCAAAAGCCGATGGAGCGAGGCAAGTTCTTTATCCACCCTGAACGGCGGCAGCGAACACCAGCCGTGACTGTACACCGTCCGCCAAAAATGAAAATCCGATGGCGTTGTTAAAGTAAGCGAATGTGTTTTCATGATGCTCCTCAGTTCTTCCAAGAATATAACTGGAGGCGTTACAAGAAGCAATGAAGTTTTCGTCCGATGAACCTTTTCTTGCTTTCCTGCATCCTATATTCAACAAAGTAATTTATGTAAGGATTGACTGATGGAAAAAAATGTCGGAACACTTGACCGCGCGATCCGCGTCTCGGTTGCACTTGTGATTGCGGGATTGTATTTTACAGGAGCAATAAGCGGCACGCTGGCGCTGGTGCTCGGTATTGTCGCAGTCGTGCTTATCGCGACAAGTTTTCTCGGGCGATGCCCGTTGTATTGTCCGCTGAAACTTTCGACGCTCAAGAAATCAGATACACAACCATAACACCAAATAAAAATCTATGACAAAAAATATTTATCTCCGGCAACTGAAAGGAAATACCTTTGCAGCAAAATCGAATTCGCATCACTGGGTGGTGATGGATACAAAAAGCGAAGCGGGCGGAATGGAAGGCGCATCGACGCCAAAAGAATTACTGCTTGCCGCGCTTGCGGGCTGTACATCGATGGACGTAATTCCGATTTTAAAAAAGAAACGCGCGCCGGTGGTTGCATACGAATGTAACGTCAGCGGCGAAGAAGCCGAAGAGCATCCGAAAATTTTTAAAACTATTCACCTTGAATATGTTTTTTACGGCGACGGCATCAAGACCGAAGATGTGGAACGCGCGATAGAATTATCGCGGACAAAATATTGCAGTGTCTCGGCGCAGCTTTCTGCAAGCGCGGAAATCACGCATTCCTACCGCATCGAACCTGCAGCAAAAGCGACAGAATAAAAAATATTTTTAGCAGTTTCCGTCAGCTTGAGCCGCTGGTGAGCAGCACCATCACGCGCTCGCGATTCTTTCAGAAAGTAACAGTTGCTTGTTTCAAAGTCCATTGCTTCGTATCCTCATGGTGTCAGCCAGACAGCTCAGACCGTCCCGCCATTGGTGCTTATGTTCACGCCCGCTGGTTAGCTTGGTTCCGACTGTTCGTGCTTCGTTCATTGGTGGATTCCGATTTCTTTGGAATACCCCGTTTAGGAGGATACTTCTCTCGTTGCAACAGTCGGGTCTGATCTGACTTCACGATTCTTCCACTTCACTGAAAGAAGGATGATATGGCTCATCTCAGACCCACCACTGTTCTTTCCACCATCAATCTCAATACCGCTGGCATCGATCTCGGCGCAAGCGAAATCTATGTTGCTGTTCCAACTGACCGTGATACTCAATCTGTCCGCGTCTTCTCCAGTTTCACATGCGATCTCTATGCTCTTACACACTGGCTCAAAGACTGCCGCATCACCTCTGTTGCCATGGAGTCGACCGGCGTCTACTGGGTGCCGCTCTACGACATCCTCGAACACGAAGGCATCAACGTCTGTCTCGTCAATGCACGGTTCGTCAAGAATGTGCCCGGCAAGAAAACCGATGTCCTCGACTGTCAATGGCTTCAGCAACTGCACAGTTACGGTTTGCTGTCCAACTCTTTTCGCCCGGCGGAAGACATTCGCCGATTTCGTACCATCACGCGCCATCGGGATATGCTGTTAAAATATCGTGCTGCACATGTCCAGCATATCCAAAAAGCTTTGCATCAAATGAACATCCAGCTTGATACCGTCCTGAGCGATATTACCGGCGTAACCGGACTCATGATTCTACGTGCTATTGTTGCCGGTGAACACAACCCGGAAGTGCTTGCACAATACCGCGATGGACATTGCCGACGTTCGCAAGAAGATATTGTCAAAGCTCTGCAAGGCACCTATCTCGATGAATATCTCTTCGAACTTGCTCAAGCTTTGGAACTTTTCGATTTCTATTCCCAACAAATCCTTGATTGCGATCTCCGTCTGGAACAACTCTACAACCAAGCAGTTCCTGAGTCTTCTGTTTCACTGCCGCCGCCTGCCAAACGCTACAAACGTGTCTCACAACCTTTGCCGTTCGATCTGCGTTCCTGTCTTTTCCGTCTGACGGGGGTGGACTTAACCCCAATCGATGGTCTCAGCGCCATCTCCATCCCAACCATTCTCTCTGAAATCGGACTTGATATGAATCGTTGGCCTTCTGTGAAACACTTTACCGCATGGCTTTGTCTATCGCCCAACAACAACATCACAGGTGGAAAAATTATCTCCACCGCTTCCAGAAGAACCACCAACCGTGCGGCACAGGCCTTTCGACTGGCTGCTCGAAGTCTCTACCACAGTAAAAGTGCACTGGGCGCTTTCTTCAGACGTATGCAAGCACTTCATGGACCTCAGCATGCCATCAAAACCACAGCACACACACTTGCTCGTATTGTCTACGCGATGCTCAAACATCACTCCGAATATCAAGATCTCGGCGAACTTCACTTCGAACAACTTTCCAAAGAACGAACGCTCAAACGACTTCAGAAAAAAGCCGCTGAGTTCGGTTTACAACTTGCTCCACTTACTCCTACCGTTGTTACTTAGGAGG
>DATKMP010000222.1:0-4690 GCA_035541775.1 Bacteroidota bacterium
GAAGAATTTATCATGTCATCACCGAAGGACAAAACGCGATGCCGAGTTATGCACCGCAGCTTTCGCCGGAAGAACGCTGGGCCATCATTCGTTATCTCCGCGTGTTACAGCGTGCACAGAATGCGAAGGACACAGATTTAAAATGAACGATCAGATTGAATCCATAGTGCCGGAACGCAAACCCATGAATGCCAAAGTCGTTGCATCCGGATGGTGTTTGCTGCTGCTTGGCTTCGTTCTTTCATTTTTTGCATATGCTGCTGAACCCAAACATGCGGCGTTCGCACATCTCGTAGGCTTTTTATTTCTCACCAGCATTGCAATCGGTGCATTGTTTTATGTTGCACTGGAATATTTGTCCGGCGCCGTTTGGAGCGTTCCGATGCGGCGCGTGAATGAATTTCTCGCCGCGCTGATTCCATTTGCAGCATTGTTTGCATTGCCTCTTTTTTTTCATCTCTCCGAAATATTTCCATGGGCACAGCAGCATGCTGCCTCTGATGCATTGCTGCAATCGAAACGGCCGTATCTTAATTTGACTTTTTTCATCATTCGATTCGTTTTTGTCTTTTTTGTTTTAACAACGTTTTACTTGCTCTTTACAAGAAACTCACAGCGGCAGGACATAGATGAAAATCCGAAACATACATGGTGGAATATTCGTTTGTCTGCGGTGTTTATGCCGATCTTTGCCGTTGGCTTAACACTCATCGCGATCGATTGGGCGATGAGTCTTGAAGCACATTGGTATTCCACAATTTATGGAATTTATTATTTTTCCGGAATTGCTCTTGCAGGGGTCTCGACTGCAACATACGTCATTGTAAAATTTCATGATCATAAATATTTTTCAACGCTCCGGCCCGATCATTTTTACAGTCTCGGGACATTAATGTTTGTGTTTGTGAATTTCTGGGCATACATCGCATTCAGCCAATTCTTGTTGATCTGGTATGCCAATTTACCGGAAGAAACAATCTGGTTTCTTGCGCGATGGAACGACGGCTGGCAATACGTTTCGATCTTGTTGATCATCGTACATTTTGCCGTTCCATATTTCGTGCTCCTTCCGCAGGATGCAAAGATGGATCCGCGCCGGTTGAAATTTATGGCACTCTGGATTCTTGCTGCGCAGTATTTGGATTTATACTGGTTAGTCATGCCGAGTTATTCTACAACGCCGGTCTTTGGCTGGATGGAAATTGGATTTGTGCTTTTCATCATTGGTTTGATTATTGTTTTGATGAACTGGAAAATGAAACGAATCAATCTTCTTCCTATCGGTGATCCGAAATTACAGCGCGGATTACAGTTTCATCTATAACTATGACAGAACACGAATCGAAATATCGTGAAGAAATTGAGTGGCGAGATCTTCTGCGACAGCCGAAGAAGCTTTTCGGCTATTCATATCTTTATGTGCTCATTATTCTTGTGATCATCGGATTATTATATCTTGTCAATCTGAACACGATTGGTAAAAATACCATTGCACCGACTGCACAAGACACGACTGTTATGATAAAAGATTTGCCATTGCAAACACCGCGCGTGATTCCGCCGATCGATGTGATGAGGACCGGCGTTGCGTCTGCCGAAGCCATCGCCAAAGGAAAGGAATTATATAAAACAAATTGCGTTTCCTGCCACGGCGACAATGGTGCAGGCGATGGTGCTGCTGCTGCGATGCTCAATCCGAAGCCG
This sequence comes from Bacteroidota bacterium, assembly GCA_035541775.1. GTDB lineage: Bacteria > Bacteroidota > Ignavibacteria > UBA10030 > UBA10030 > DATKMP01. The sequence continues at coordinate 1,705 of DATKMP010000222.1, forward strand.
CGGAATTTTACTTCTTCCGCCGGATGGAAAAACGGGACGAAAGTTTCGCAAATGTATAAGACCATCGATGCGGGAATTCCGGGCAGCGGAATGACATCGTTCAATTTTTTATTACCCGCGGATCGTTTCGCCATCATCCATTATATCCGCACACTTCTTCCCGGTCAACCGAACGATTCGCAGGATGAATTAAAACAGCTCGATGCCGCTTTTCACTTATCGGAGGGCGTCAATATCAGCGGACAGATTCCTGTAAAAAAGGCGATGACGATTGTCGTCAAAGAATCTGTGCCGGAAAATATCGCTATCCAACATGCAATACAAAAATTTGATGGTGATTCATCGGAAAGTGCACAACTGTTGCGTTCGGTCATCGGCGATGAAACAAAGGCGTTCACGGTGTTGTTGTATCAAGAACAAACCATGAAACCATTCGATGAGTGTATGACCGGCATTGCAGAAAGCCCTATATCCTCCGGCTTTAAACCGGAGATTACGCGATTATCCATCGAACGATGGAATGATCTCTATCGATATACGCATCGAATATTGCAAGAGGAGCATTTGAAATGAAACATGTTGTAATTCTATTTTTTATTTGTTCGTTCTTCATTCCCATCACCTCGGCAGAACCCGCAAAACCATTTATCGGTATCAAAGAAAAACTCGGGTCGGATGTTCCGAATGTCGAATTGTACGACGAAGCAGGAAATCTTGTCCCGCTAAAATCGCTGATCAATAAACCGACGCTGATTACATTTGTGTATTTCCGCTGCACCGGCATTTGCACACCGCTGTTGAATGAAATGACCACGGTCATCGATAAAATGGATTTGAATCTCGGCAAGGATTATCAAATCCTGACAATTAGTTTTGATTTTACAGACCGGCCGGAGACAGCACAGGAAAAACGCGACAACTATTTGGGCGAGCTTAAAAAAACGGTCGATCCGAACGGCTGGCGGTTCTTGACGGGCGACAGCGCGATCGTCCAAGCACTCACCGACAGCATGGGTTTCTTTTACGAGCGAAGCGGTGCGGATTGGATTCACCCGACGGCTGTCATTGCCGTTTCCCCTGATGGAAAAATCACGCGGTATCTGTACGGCATTCATCAGCTTCCGCTTGATGTCAAGCTTGCGGTGATCGAAGCGTCGGAAGGCAAGACAGGGCCGACAATTTCAAAAATATTGAATATGTGCTATACCTACGATCCTGAAGGGCAGCATTACACGCTGAACTTTGTCCACATCAGCGGCTTGGTCATTGTCGGACTTGTCGGATTGTTTGTCGTTGTCTTCATCGTCATACCAAAGAAAAAAGAAAGGCGGTCATAACATGGCTGCAGAACCCATGGCGGTCGATTTTTATCACGAGAAAACAAAATTCAAAGGAATTTTCGGCTGGATTTTCAGTACGGATCATAAACGCATCGGGCTGTTGTACCTCGCCGCGGTCATTACGTTTTTTCTTGTTGGGATGACGCTCGGGCTGCTGATGCGGCTGGAAATGCTGCAGCCGGAAAATACCATCGTCACGCCGCAGACATACAATACATTCTTCACGCTGCACGGCATTATCATGATATTTTTGGTCGTCATTCCGGCGCTGCCGGCGGTGTTCGGAAATTTTATGCTGCCGCTGATGATCGGCGCGAAAGATGTCTTCTTTCCGCGGCTCAATCTTCTTTCATGGTGGTTGTATATTGCCGGAGGAACGCTGGCATTGACGTCGCTCTTTCTTCCCGGCGGTGCGGCTGATACGGGCTGGACGTTTTATGTTCCGTACAGCATTCGTTCCACCGCGAATATTATTCCTGCGTTGCTCGGCGCGTTCATTCTCGGCTTCTCGTCGATTCTCACCGGATTGAATTTTATTACGACGATTCACCGCATGCGTGCTCCGGGCATGAGCTGGTTCAAGATGCCGCTGTTCGTGTGGTCGCTGTATTCCACGGCGTGGGTGCAAATTTTAGCGACGCCGATTGTCGGGATTACGCTTTTGCTGGTGACGATTGAACGGTGGTTCGGCGTCGGTATTTTTGATCCGACGCTCGGCGGCGATCCGGTGCTCTATCAACATTTGTTCTGGATGTATTCGCATCCGGCGGTGTACATCATCATTCTTCCGGCCATGGGCGTTGTGTCGGAAATTATTCCGGTGTTCGCACGCAAAACAATTTTTGGCTACAAGTTTATTGCGTACTCCAGTATGGCAATCGCCGGCGTCGGGTCATTGGTGTGGGCGCACCACATGTTCACGGTCGGCATGAGCAATACCGGCATGTTTGTTTTTTCCTTTCTCACATTTCTGGTTTCCATTCCCAGCGCGATCAAAGTATTCAACTGGGTCGCCACGCTGTATAAAGGTTCGATTGAATTGGAAGCGCCGCTGTTGTTTATGCTCGCATTCATCGTGCAGTTCAGCATCGGCGGATTGACCGGTCTGATGCTCGGCGCGCTGTCGGTCAATATTCATGTCACCGACACGTATTTTGTCGTCGGGCATTTTCATTATGTGATGTTCGGTGGGACAGGATTCGCGTTGTTCGGTGCTTTGTATTACTGGTTTCCGAAAATGTTCGGCAGGATGTACAACAAACGCGCCGCATTCTGGGGCTGGCTGATGATGACGCTTGGATTCAATGTTTTGTATTTTCCGATGCTCATCATGGGGTATCTCGGTATGCCGCGAAGGTATTACCATTATCTTGCACAGTTTGAAACGCTTCATCGTGTTGCCACTGTCGGTTCATGGGTGATGGCAATCGGTATTCTTGTTCTCATTATCAACCTTCTTATTTCATTGAGGAAGGGAAAGAAAGCGACGGCAAATCCGTGGGGCGGAGCGACATTGGAGTGGACGGTTGCTTCTCCGCCGCCGACGGAAAATTTCCATGAAATTCCGGTTGTCACAAAAGGTCCGTACGATTATTCCGAAATCCTCCAAACCGCAAAGGAGCATGCGTGACAACCATCGAAGCAGC
>DATKMP010000223.1:0-14158 GCA_035541775.1 Bacteroidota bacterium
TTTCCCGCGTTAAGAAGTACCGACGTTTCAGCAAAAATGCTGCTGTCGATTTTCCAAATATATTTGAGCGAATCGCCGTCCTGATCGACCGCACTGGCAGCGCGAAGAATTGTCGACTCGCCTTCATATATCGGTTCGTCAATCACAATGATCGGATTGGGTTTGGAATTCACATGCACGGTTGTCGATTGCGAAGCGTACCGCGACGACGTTCCGGAATTGTCCATAATCTGAAGTGCAATAGTATGATTTCCTGCTGTTGTCATCGGCAGTGTAACAATCGGTGTGCTGCCGATTTTTTTCCCATCGCACGTCCACAAGTACTCTGCAATTATCCCGTCAGCATCGTACGAATGCGACGCATCCAGTACAAGCAACTCACCGAGTGCAATATCGTGCGGAACATTCCACACCAACGTCGGCGGCGCATTGACGTGAATATTTTTTACCGCTGTCGATGTGCTGCAAGGTGTTGATGTTTCCATTGTCACTGTCAATCGAATTTCAAACGTACCGGCTTTGGGGAAAGCAAAAGATGTTTGCATTCCAGATGCATGCAAGGTACTATCGCCGACAACAGTTTCCCAAATGGAAGAAAGAATTTTTCCCGTTGCCTTTGAACGCGATGCATCCACCATAACTTGCTCACCGATGCTTACAACTTCTGGTACAGAAAATTCCGCAATCGGCCCTTCAACAGTATGAATCGTTGCCGTTGCCTGACTCACACGGCTGCATCTGCCGCTTCCATTTCCCATCACCGTAAGTACGGCGTAATACACACCGGGTTTTGAATAGGCATGCATGACCGTTGCACCAAGAGCCGAAGTTCCATCGCCGAAATCCCACGAGAACGAACCGATCGGTCCATTCGGATCGGTACTTGCTCTGCCATCGAACGAAATCGGAGTATTGACGCACATTGCTGTATCGGTGAATGAAAGAATCGCTTGCGGTGAACCTTCAACGATCACCGGAATGGTTGCCGTCGTCGGCTGCAACGCAAAGCCGTCGTTCAACGTCAACTTCACAGAATAAAATCCTGGTTTGTTATATCGATGCGCTGGATTTGTTTCTGTGGCAGTTTGTCCGTCGCCGAAATCCCACAAGAATGTCATCTGATCGCCATCAGGATCGTACGAAAGCGAACCGTTGAATAAAATCGTTTGCCCCATGCACGAGTATAATAATGAATCGACAACAGCTACCGGCGGACGATTGATTAATATTTTTACCGTTTCATGAACAATGCTGTTTTTCTTTCCTTGTCCATCATTCACCGTCAACGTCACAAAATGCACGCCGCCTTTCGGAGCATTCCAATAAAACGATGCCTCGTGTCGTTCAGAACCATCTGGTAATTTCCAAGTAAAGTACAATGTCTGTCCGTCTGCATCATAACTCTGGCTTGCATCGAACAACACATTTTGTGAATTGGTGTGAATAAATGTCTTCGTTACAATAATCGGCGGATTGTTGACGAGGATCGTGAATTCTTTTGACTGGACAGAATTCGAAAATCCAGCGCCGTCATCGGCTGTAACTTTTACTGTCATTACGCCGGTATTGGTGAATGATTTTTTTACTTTGAAACCGTTCAGCATCGTACCATCAGCAAATGTCCAAAAAACATTTTTTATTTTTCCATCGGGATCGTACGTTCCGGCTGCATCGAATGTTACAACTTCATTCGGCTCCGTTACCTCTGGAGTTTTTTTCCACTTAATAATTGGCGGATAGTTGATGTGAATCGTCGCCGTTTTAATTCCAATCGCATCGTCGAATCCGGAATTATCTTTCACTTTCAATGCAAGCGCATAATCGCCGGGTTCGGAGAATATGACTGAGATAATCGAATCATTTCCGATTTCTTTTCCATTCAACAGCCACGTGTAAGCGCTGATGCTGCCGTCAGGATCGTAACTTTGCGTCCCATTGACAATCAGCGAAACATTGGGCTGCCAGATTACCGGCGCAGAAAATACTGCAATAGGATATTTATTAATGACTAATTCATGCATGATAGATTGAACACTGTTCGTTTGTTTTTCACCATCATTGACTGTCAGCGTGATGGTATAACGTCCGCTTTTTTGATACAGATGCGTAACACGTTTTCCTGTCGCCGTGCTGCCGTCTCCGAAATTCCATGCGTATTGTAAATTCGTTTGATCTGCGTCGGTAGTTTTTTCTGCGGAAAATGTTTGCAGAGCCGAGGTTGATCGATCTGCAGCAGTAATCACCGGAACGGGTGGCGCATTGATATGAATCGGACGCGTGTACGTTTGGATCGAATTTTCTACTCCTTCGCCATCATCCAACGTGCAGGTGACGATATAGTCGCCCGGTTCTTGAAACGATGTTTTTGTTTCCGGACCGCTCGCAGCAAAACCGTTGCTGCAACTCCATTTGAACGTTAGATTTCTTGCGTACGGATCCATAATATTATTTGCGACGAGCGACAATTCATCACCCGGTGCAAGTTGCTCCGGAGTTGTGAACAACGGAACGTGATCCGCATTGACATGATATTGAACAGAAGTAGTGTACGTCGAATTTGTCGTTCCGGTTTGGTCGTCCACAGTCAACGAAACGGAATACGTCCCTGCAACATCTTGTTTGATCATAATTGAATGGCCAACATTCGACCCCACAATTCCCGTACCGCTCCATGTGTATTTCAATTTGTCGTTGTCATTATCCGATTCATTTTTCACAACAAATTTTGTCGGCGCAGTACGGCCAAGAACTCGGGGAGCATTGATTTCGGCGTACGGCTGCGCATTCACGCGAATCTTTTTTATATCGGTGGAAACATTGCAGGCAGAATTCGTCGTTCCATCATCTACGATCAATTTGATTTCGTATATTCCCGGAAGCAAGCGGGAAAATTTCAACACCGGTTCCGTTCCGCAAAATTCACCATTCACAAGCCATTGCAAATGCAGCGGATGCCCCGATGGATTATGCGATTCGTGCGCTGAAAGTACCGTTAGTTCGCCCGGAGAAACAATTGCCCGCGCTCCCGTGATAACCGCTGCGGGCGGCGCATTGATGTGCACTGGCACATTGGTTGTCCAGTACGCGGGTTCATACATTCCAGATGTCGGCAGAAGCATCTGTACTACAAAATCACCGGGACCAGGAAACTGAATCAACGCCGAATCGCCATCGACACGTGTATCGCCGAACACCCATAACGGCACAGCTCCTTGCAACAATCGGCGCGACGTTTCAGAAATATATAATCGCACCGTATTGCAGTCCGTTCCGGGCTGCTGATGAATATCGACCTGCGGCATGACTGGACGCTGCGTTACAATAGGATTCCATTCCCATACAATCGGCGATGATTCTTTACTGCGAATCACCAAATTATTTATTTTCATCGCCGAACCGCTCACCGACAATATCCATGCATTTTCTATTTGTGGTGCATGCTGTTCCATAAAGTTTTTTGGCACCAGTAATTTTGAACTTTTTCCAAACACATTTCGTACAAGAATTTGTGCGCTCTCTTCACCGAGCGGACGAAAATTGGGAATCGATGTTTGGTACGATGGATGAGGACGAATCTGTACTTCTTGATTTTCTGGAACATTGATAAGCGAAAGTGAAAGATCGAACGAATACAATGTCCATCCTTTTCCGATCAACGAATTGCCGAGTGAATCGGCGACGGTGATTTTGAAAGAATTCACATCGTGGCCGTCGGATGCACTCACGCGCAAAATCCAGCCATCCGGCGCATTGGAAGGATTGACGTTTGCAAATTCGACCCAGCGGTTGATATATTTTTGTTCCGTGAACGTAACTAACGATTGAACCGGCTCGCCTGTTTCTTTTCCTTTGATAAATAACTGATAGGTCGTCTTCGTATCTGCGTTGCCAATCACGACATCGGCATTGCCGCCGAGTCCTGCATCAAAAATCTCGATCGTCGCTTGTGGTGCAGAGGCGCTCGGTTGAATCCAGTATTCGTATCGATGCGTAACATCGCCGGTCGTCGCTGACTGTGTTTTCTTTCCGGCCACAAACATAAAAACATCCTGCGCATACAAAACTGCTGTGCAGAGCATCAACATTCCAAGAATCAAAAATCGATTTTTCATTTGCCCATCTTATGTATTATTGAACAATCCAAGATTTTGTTCCGATTGTTTTTTGATCGTCTACTGCATCGAAGGTCAATTGCAACGACGCTCCTTTTAGCACTTTCAGCGATACTGCCCAATCTCCTTGCGGCGATGTTCGAACAACCGTCTGTTGATCGCCATAGGCAACTGTAATTTTGATGCCGGGATATGCTGTCCCATGGGCATCCACGGTTTCACCCTGCGTTTGAAGCGTGTCGCCATCGACACGGCAGTTCCATGCAATGTTAAATACTTTTGCAGGATCCATCGGAACAATAGAAAGCGTACGAGAATTCTTATTTCCCGATTGATCGGTGACAGCAATATTCACTCTCGTCTCCGGTTTTGAAACGGCGACATGAAGAGTAAATGTTCCGTCTGCATCGACCTTATGCGGTTTTCCATCTACGGTAACAGCAGCATCAGGTTTTGTTTTTCCATGAATGACGACTGCATCCAACATCGAATATTTTCTATCCAGATCCCATCCTTCAATTTGGATCGCAGGTGGCTGCATTTCTTTTACACGTAAGATGCTGTACACCGGCGAATCGACGCCGCGCAATCCATGACTATCGATTGCTTGAATGCGGACATACACCGATGCAAGCGGCAATCCGGTCAACTGCAAATCTGCAGCTTTCGCAATAAAATGTTTTGTGTCACGGTTGAAAATTTTGCTCGGGCTCACTTCAACTTGATATTGCGCCGCATCTGGTATTGGCGACCAGTGTAAAAGAAATTTTTGGGAATACACCACGGTATCTGTTCTCTCCCAAGCCAGCTGCGGCGACGGCAGTAAATTGACCGGCGGCATCGGTGCTTTTCCTTTAACGATAATCGTTCCTTGATTCTGATTTAAGGTCACTTTAATGTTGCTTGCCGACACATCAATCGTACCATCATAATTGGAAAGTTTGGCGCTTTGCTCCTGCGTTGTATTTGCCCAAAATTTTCCGGAATGCACCATCGATTCGGATGAGCCGGCGATGAACGCAAATTTATTTATCTCTTTTGCTTTTTCGGAAAGCTTCGCAAGTAAGCTGCCATTCGTCAAAGCAATGTTGCGCTTCACCGTTTGATCTAATTTATCTTTTTTTGACGAACGAATGATGATGGTGGTACTCGGATCGACGATAACATCCACACCGTCGGAAAAATACAATTGCGCCATGCTTGCTAACCCCGTACGCAATCCATCATACGCAGCAAACAAATCGCCAATGTATGCCGTTTGCCATCCGCCAAGCAGACCGCGGCGCTTATCAACGATGTTGGTTTTCTGAGCCAGCTTAGCATCAATGTTTTCTGTACGATTGTCCGCAATCAGTTTCTCAATCGTCCGAACACTCTTGATAAATTGCTGCGCGATATGCTGTGCATCGTCCATATTTCCATTGACAATGTACGTGTCATACCGGTGATTCAACGCAGTCGCAGAGTCGAGTTCTTCCGTGGCAAACACTTTTGCTCCCGACTTAATTTGTTGACTCAAGGCAAGTCTGGTTTGCAACACCTGCTTGTGCACAACGCCGAAACTTTGCAGTTTCTTTTGCCCCGCGGCATTCAACTGAAAGGTATTGTCCGTGTTGTTATGCTGGGCAAGTATTACGACCAAAGGCCAGCAGGCAGAATCGCCTGTAAATTTGACGCTCATTTCTATCAATCGCTGGGCATCGAATTGCACGATTCTTTTTTGTGCCGCCATGATTGAAAAACTCAAAAGGATACAACCGATGACGCTCAATATTTTTCGATAAGCGATCGGCATCTACGCATTCTGTTCTTCGCGCTGATGGAAATTGATCGGAAACGTCATTGTAAATTTACAACCGATCGCTTCGTTCGATTCAAGCGTAATCATGCCCCCATGGAAATTGACTATTTCTTTGACGTATGCCAAACCAAGGCCGGTGCCAATTTCATTTGCAGATTTATACGCCCGAACACGGTAAAATTTTGTGAATAATTTTTCCTGTGCCTCCGCCGGAATACCGTACCCATGGTCGAGAATCGAAAACACAAAATGGCTCGAAGTTGCGGACAGTGAAATTTCAATCGTTCGGCTGTCTCCACCGTACTTGATCGCATTGGAAACAAGATTCGAAATTGCTTCGCGGAACAAATCCGGTGCAACCGTTACCGCGGGGATATCCGGTTGAATATTGTATTCTATTGCTAATGTTTTCTTAAGCAGTTGCGGCTTCAGCAATTCGCAGGCAGATGTAATCGATTCGACGACATCTATGGGTACTTTGGGATGATCGATTCGCCGCGATTCCAAACGGGAAATATCTAAGAATCGATTGATGAGATCAGAAAGTTTTTTGCTGCTGGAGAGCATCAATTGTAAAAATTCTTTGCGTTCGTCTTCAGTAATAGATGTATCGGTAAGCATGATCTCAGCAAAGCCCATAATGCTTCCTACAGGATTTCGCAGCTCATGCACAACAATATTAATCATCTCCGTTTTCATTTTGTCGATCAGACGTTCATTCGTCAAATCATGGAAAATGAGGAGCGAGCCAAGATTTTCTTCCTCGCGCATAATCGATAAATCGTTCACGCGAAAATACGTGTCGGTTTCTGCTGTCGTCTGCACGCGAATTTCCGATTGCACTAACCGGATATGCAGCGATTCAGCCAGCTCTTCGCGCTGTGTCGTTTTAACCGTATTCACCGCGGGATGCGTCAGCACGTCTTGCTTGGTTTGCAACGTTCGAGTCGGCAAGAGGGAAGAACAAAATTCATCGAAACGCTCATTGCGAAACAGAAATGCGCCTGTGCCATCCGTCAGGCCGATCATTTCATCGGTATGCGTCATGAATAATTTGTTTTTCCATTCTTCTAAAATAATTTTTTCGACATTCATCCGCTGATAGCGTTCCAATGCCTGGCGCATCACTTCGATCGTCGTTCCCATTTCATGTAAATTGCGAATGCGAGGAATATGAATTTCTTGCGTAAAATCAAGATTACTCAATCTCTTCACGTCCTCCACCAACTTCTTCACGGGTTTGTTGATTTGATATGCCAACAGCCAAACAGGCAGCAACATCAAGACCAAACACCCCAAAACAAACCACGTGGTATAAAGGAAAAGTTCATGAACCGGTGCAAGAACGACGTGTTCCGGAATTGCCACAACCATCCGGAGATCAAGCGTACGAAATGCCGCAGAAACGACATGCCAATCGTTTGTTCCCTGTCGGAATGTTTGGAGTCGATTTATTTGCTCCGTGGAAACTGCCACGCTCCGCGGATCGAATGTGTTTTGGTTCTGGAACAACGTGCGTGTCGAAGTGAGAATGTTGACGGCATATTCACCGCCAAGGGGCATCTGCAAATAATAATCCTGCAAAATTTTTGCGTCCCACATAACCGTCAACACAAAGGGAATGGACGATGCCTGAAATCGCATGCGTGTAACAATCACCGGCTGCCCGTTCTTCGCATTCCAAAACCATGCTGTCTGCAATGAAGAATCAATTTTTGAGCGAATCCAAACACTATCATGAAATGCAAAACTCGGAATGGTATAATTAATGTTGTTGCTCGAAAGTTCGTCTTTAAAATTCGGAGAGTAGATGCGGATTTGCATGATCTCGGGATGCAGGGTCATGACATTGCGTAAAACCGATTCACCTTCGTGCGGACGATCCGTAACTTGATAGGCAACAAACTGCGTTACCTGCGCCCACGATGCCAAAACACGGTCGAGGTTTTGTACGGCATATTCCTGCACCTGTTGAATAATGGTGACACGTTCGTTCATAACCGACGCTTCGTATCGCGGGCGTACAATCATCCACATAACCGTCAACGATACCACAGCGATAGCGCTCAAACCAATGAATATTCTACTCTGAAGAGAAAGTTTTAATTTCATGTTCGTGTTCATTCCATCCTTATTGCCAAAATAAAATACGGATTATTATTTGTATTCTCTACTACCAAGAGCTTCTTTCGACAACATTGATCGCTGATAATTTATTTTCATCGCGTCCCTGCCTTGATTCTCCTTCAATTTTTTCCGTATTTACAGATATGGAACAATCGAGCGTACCGCGAAAACATCGTTCTGCATCAAGAACACCTTCTCGTCACAAAACGTATTTTTTCTCCGATGTCCATCTGGGGCTCGGAACGCCGGAAGAAGACCGGCAAAAAGAACAACGGTTGATCCGTTTTTTAGATTTTATTGAAAAAGATGCCGAACAAATTATCATCGTCGGCGATTTGTTCGATTACTGGTTTGAGTACAAAACGGTTGTGCCCAAAGGATACTTCCGGCTCTTTGCAAAACTCGCAGAGATTCATGACCGAGGAATTCGCGTCTTCTTTACCGTCGGCAATCATGATTTTTGGATGCGCGGATATTTTCACGACGAACTGGGCATGGAAGTATATACCGAACCGATGGAAAAAGAAATTCATGGCAAACGGTTCCTTATTCATCATGGCGATGGGTTAATCAAGAACGACGTCGGGTATCGGATACTTAAAAAAATATTGCGCGCAAAAATCAACGTGTTTTTATTTGCGTTGATTCATCCCGATCTTACCGGGCGCATTGCCCGATGGTCTTCCCATACGAGCCGTCAATACACCAGTAACCGCGCGTATGAAGGCGACGACATGGTACGGTTTGCTCAAGAAAAAATTCGCACCGGATTCGATTTTGTTATTATGGGACATCATCATGTTCCCACGATACAACAATTTCTCACAGGAACGTATGTCAATCTTGGCGACTGGATATTTGAAAACACCTATGCCGTCTTCGACGGTAAAAAAATGGTCTTACAACAATGGAAGGGATAGCGCATCTCTTCCGATAGATCGATGTGCATCCTTGCCGTATAATAAAGATATGCAACCATGGCAGATCAGAAATTTAGCTCAGATAATATGGAACGGTACTTTCACGATCCCGAGTACCGACATACACATATGAAAAGCACCCACAAATTTTTTCTTCATAAAAAATTAATTTTCTTCTCTTTGTTGTTTGTCATCATTGCTTGTTGCACTTGGTACGTTGTTTATATTCTTAGCGGATTACCGACATTAGAACAATTGGAAAATCCAAAGCCGGACCTTGCAACAAAAGTTTATTCCAGCGATGGAGAAATCATCGGGCAATTTGCATATCAGAACCGAACGCGCGTTGCGTTAGATCAACTTCCCTCCGGCCTCATCAAAGGCCTCGTTGCCACCGAAGACAAAGATTTTTATACACACTGGGGCGTGAACCTGCCGCGGTTTTTCCGCCAGATGTTTTTGAATGTCGTAACGTTCCGTGAAGCGGGCGCAAGCACGATTACGCAACAGCTTGCGCGCAATTTGTACAAGCTGCAATTCAAACATGAATCGATGTTCGATAAAATCACACGAAAGATTCGCGAGTTCATCACATCCGTTCAGATCGAACGGAATTTTACGAAGAACGAAATTCTGGAACTTTATCTTAATGTCGCGTATTTCGGGAAAAATGCCTACGGCATCGAATCTGCTTCACAGACATATTTCGCAAAGCCCGCATCCGATTTGGAGCCGCAAGAATACACGCTGCTGATCGGCATGCTGAAAGGCCCAAGCTATTACGATCCGATCAGCCATTGGGATCGCGCACTGGAACGCCGCGACGTCGTTATCAAACAGATGGAAAAAGAAGGACTGCTGACGGAAGAATATGCAAAAGAAATCAGTGCGGATTCGTTGAGTCTGAAATATATGGAATCGGAATTTCGTTCCGGCATCGCACCGCATTATGTAGAATGGATTCGACAACAGCTCACGAAAAAAGCAGAAAAGTACGGCTTTGATATGTACCGCGATGGATTGCGTATTTATACATCGCTCGATAGCCGCATGCAGCGATATGCCAACGAAGCAATCGAAGAACATTTGCGCGAGTATCAGCAAACGTTCGATGCAACATGGGATTGGAAAGAGCATCCAGAAATTTTAACCGATGCCATCAATACCTCCATCAAGGAAAACGAAGCGTACCGTCGATCACGAAATGCGTCGATGCGAGACAGCATCGACCATTATCTTCGCACCGACCGTGCGTTTATCGATTCGGTACGCAAAATAGCGCAAACCATTGAAGTCGGTTTCGTCGTCATTGATCCCCACACCGGACAGGTAAAAGTTTTGGTGGGTGGAAGAAATTATCGTGCGTATCAGTACGGTTTAAATCATGTAACACAAATTCACCGCCAATCCGGCTCTGCCTTTAAACCGTTCGTGTACACTGTTGCACTTGACAATGGTTATCCTCCATGCTATGAAGTATTGAATCAACCCGTAACGATTCCTATGCCGGATGGCACACGGTGGACGCCGGAAAATTTTGAGCATGACATCGGTGGAAAATATACCTTTCGCGAGGCGATCAAACATTCCATTAATCTTGTTGCGGTACGAGTGATTTTAGAAATTGCTCCGGCAAAACAAGTGGTAGAATATGCCCACCGAATGGGCATCACGTCTCCCATTCCCCCATACGAATCTATCGCTCTTGGCACCGCAGAAGTTTCTCCGTTGGATTTAACTTCCGCGTACGGCGTTTTCGATAACGAAGGCGTGCTGGTCTCTCCTCTTTCTATCCTTCGCATCGAAGACAGCGATGGTAATATCATCGAACAAAATGCATCGGAGAAAAAAGAAGTGCTCAGCAAAGAAACGGCTTATCTTATGACGGATATGCTGAAAGGTGTTGTCAACGGCGGCACAGCAACAAGCGGCGTCCGCTCATTTTTCAACGGCGTATGCGCAGGAAAAACCGGAACAACGAATAATTATGCCGATGCCTGGTTCGTTGGGTTCACACCACAATTGGTGGCAGGAGCATGGGTAGGATTTAACGACAACCGCATTCGTTTTCAAAGTTCCGATGGACAAGGTGGACGTGCTGCCGCGCCAATTTTCGGACGCTTCATGCAAAAGACGTATGAAGATCCTTCCATCGGACTTCCATTAGAATATTTTATTCAACCCGATGGAATTATTACCGATACCATTTGTGTAGAAACCAAAAAGAAAGCACGAGAATTTTGTCCTCAGAAAACGACTGAACTCTTCAACGCCAAGTATCCATTGCCATTATGCGATAAGCACACAAGCGCCGAATGGAATCAAACAAACGAGAACAACGATTCGCGTGAAAAAAGTAAAGTTACCTGGTAAGGGATTTCATGACTTAGACTTTTTTATCAAGACATCTGAAAACTCTTCCATCGATGGTAGCCGAAATCGTCAGACTTCGTTTTTCGATCAGAAACGAAGACTATCAAGCAAAATGCACTTTTTCAGATGTGCCGTATCAGCAATTCCCTCTATCAAAATCATGTAATTTTTCGACGAAACATGATTTTTTGATTTGATTTTTTCCATTTAATACCCTACCTTTTCTCGAAAATCATACACGCCAGGACACGCATAATTTATTTTTCATAACGATACAATATATATTTCCAGTCGATTAATTTTATTCCATGTGATTATTTGAATGAGAAAATAATTCTCTTTTTATAACGAATCAAATTATTATTCAGGAGGTATCTATGAAACAGATCTTGGTAATTCTTGTTCTTGTTGCCTTGTATTATTTCGGCTGTTCAACATCGGAACAAACCGTTACGAACTCGTCGCCGCAAATACTTTTCCAGGAACCCTTGCCTGAAATGCCGCCGACGATCAATAAGCTCCCCAGGAAATTAGATATCGACGTCCTCGTGGACGAAAATGGATTGGTAAAAGATGTGCGCCTTTCCAGCGGCAACGCGGAATGGGATACATCGGCAATTGCATCTATACATCAATGGAAATTTTCACCTGCACGCATCGATGAAAAGCCCATTAAGCAGTGGATGCGAATGCGCGCTTCCATTCAATATGTCAATCCCCTTTATATGTCCATCGCAAAAATTTCTTGTAATACTGCGCAGGATGCGGATTCCGTTTATGCAGCACTGAAACACGGAAACGATCTTCATGAATTAACTATGCCATATAGCATCGATACAGTGAACCAAGATGATAGTTCACTCGGCGAAGTGAACATCTATTGTTTTCCCAAACGTGTTCAAGAAAATATTGAACATCTGGATACCAACGAGTTCACAACACCGATCGCTTACGGACATCAATTCGTTATTTTTCGACGTCTGAAATAAATTGATAGAGCAACAACCTGCATCTTTAATTGATGCATTCCAAAACACAAAGAGCCAGACCACCATCTGGCTCTTGTTATAACTAGCAATCGATTTATCAATATTCATCACCAAGCGGATCGAGCAATGCCACAATTCGATCAACACAATGTTTTGAGTCAAACATTTCTACCGCACGGCGCCTTGCATTTTGTGCAAACACGCGGCGGCGTTGTTGGTCACGAAGATAATACAGAATTGCTGCTGTCAGTTCAGGAATGCTTTTCGAAGAAATAAGCAGTCCATCTTGATGAGAGCGAATAATTTCCGGCACACCGCCGGCATTGGTAGCAATAACAGGTTTTTGCATCGCCATAGCTTCAATCAATACCAGTCCGTAGGTTTCCGAGTAAGAGGGCATAACAAAAATATCAATAGCCGCAAAAAACATTCGGACATCTTTCATACTTGGTAAAAACTTGACAGCATCTTCGATACCCAGTGAATGAACGAGCGACAACAATTCTTGTTTGTACCCAGAAGACCCTCGGGTCTCATCGCCGGCAATAAGAAAACGGACGTCAGGATAATGCAGCCGAATCTGCGGAATCGAACGGATAAATTCTTTTTGCCCCTTCTGTGGATCGAGTCTCCCCAACATTCCAACAATGATTTTATTGTGGAAAAGACGCAATGCGTTTCTCGCGTCCTCTTGCAAAAACGCATGCGGATGAAATGTATCTGTATCCCGCCCTAAATGTGCGACTTGAACATGACGGGCATGCATGCGCGTATTTTGCAGCACCGAAGTTCGCATCGAATCTGTTAAGGTTATCCATAACCTCAGATGGGAATAAATCCATGTATGCAGAACATCGCGTTTATTTATTCCAGATTGCATCTGCTGATAAAATACAATGTGTAATCGAGGGCACCACATTTTTGCAATCACCGCTAAATGAATATCCGAAGAACGCATCACGACGATCGCTTCAATTTTTTGTCGGTGCAGTAAAATTCCAAGGCGTCGGGCACTCACGAAATCGCCGTATTTCATTTTAGGATTGATGGTGGCAGAGGGTATGTGCTTTTCGGATGCCGATTGCAGCAACGAAGAATCCTGCAACGCAACAACAAGTATTGACGCCCCGCGGCATTGTAATTCTTCAGCCAGACGAATAGTCGTTAACTCTAAACCGCCCTCTGCTTCTGATAAACATAAAAATGCAATTTTCTGTAACGATGTAAATTGCAACGGAAGCGCATGCAGATCGCGAGAATGTATCACACTTTCTGGACGCCATAATGGTTTATGAGCGTGCAACATATAGATCTCGACAATATTTTTTTACCCGCAATATTTTTTTCATGTTAAATATTCAACACTACTCTTCCTCTGTGTTAATAGAACGTATCACAGCGTATAGATGTTTCATAATATCAGATAGTTTATTCTCCATATCATAGTCATTGATCAACAACTCATTGCGCTCAGGAAAATATTTTCTTATATTAAGGTATGCTATAGATTTAACGTTGGTTTCAAGGACACAACGCCATTCGATGGCGGGGTAGCTCAGCTGGTTAGAGCGTCGGAATCATAATCCGTAGGTCGAGGGTTCGAATCCCCCCCCCGCTACGCACTGTAGGGAAAGTCCCGTTGATTGCTGAATTAACGGGATTTTTCGTATATAGCAACGCACTCTCGGTCTATCTGATCGATAAACCACAACCGCTGAGACAAATCTCCGAATCTGATCTTTCTGATCTGCCAAGCTCCCATTCTGAAATTCATTTTGAAAGTTGTTCACGATCCTTTCAATTTCGACGGCCATCATTTTAATATCTGCTTTTTCG
>DATKMP010000224.1:0-6154 GCA_035541775.1 Bacteroidota bacterium
GATCTTGTGTCCAATTACTCGATGGAACTACCGTCATTGATGCATTTGCGTGGGACGCGGGAACGACTTTGGCGGGCGAAGGCAATCGTTTTACACCGACGAATACCAATTCGGATAAAAAATCATTTCAAAGAAAAAGCGGTCCATCGGCAACAGCAAATGATGCACTCGGCGATGCGTGGGATTCGAACGACAATGCCTCGGATTTTTTTCAGAATACGAGTTCGACAGCCAATCCGCAAAACTCTTCAAGTCCCATCGAAGTGAATCCGTACGGCGTTGCTGCTGCGAATGGTATTGGGACGATGGCATTGATGCCGGCAAAGTGGCAATACAATGCATCGCCGACGTTCACCTTTACATTTAAACCGGCGGGAGATACCGTGCGCGGTTTTAAGATTGTGAAACCGAAACAATTTTTCTGGAGTTCTTCTTCCATAACCGTTCAGCCGGCAGTTGTTTCAGCTACGGCCAATGCGGACACGCTTGTTTTTTACAACTTCGTTGTGAAGGGAACAGACAGTATTGTTGTTACGATTCCCGGTGTTACATCGGCAGATACGACGGATTCGTTCACGTTCAATGTGCAATCGTCAAAAGATAGCGTAACATTTTCTCCATTGCAGGCGCAGCCATCGACCATTGTCATCGGTTCTCCGCGTCCGATGAGCTGGATAAAAGTGAAAGACGCATCCGGAAATTCTCTTTATGCAAATAGATGGGTTGTCGTCAGAGGCGTCGTCACCGTTGCCGATGAACTCGGCGGGCCCTCGTATCTTCAGGATGCGACAGCAGGAATATCCGTGTTCGATTCTTCCGTGACCAATAATGTGGACCCGGGCGATGATGTCATTTTATTCGGAAAGGTTTCTCCGTATTACAATATGTTTGAACTCAATCCGTGCTCGCTGCTTCAAACAGTCGATCAAGGAGTTTCTGTCGATACAACGGTGCTCACGATCAGTCAGATTCAAGCTCAACCGCAAAATGGAGTCGAGCCGTATGAGTGCAAATTGATCCGCGTAAATAATATTGCTTCCGTCGCTACGACCAGCGGTTCAACGGCAACGACGTGGGCCGTTACCGGCAGCGGGACGAATTATGAATTAGTATCCGGCAAGGATACGCTGGAAGTGCGCATCAGTGCTAAAACGAATGTTGCAAACTCTTCCGTGCCTTCCGGAAAATTCGATGTTGTCGGCGTGCTGGGTCAATACACATCATATTACCAATTGATTCCTCGCTCCTTTACCGATTTTATTTTGGAAGGCGCAGGCCCGCGCATTACCAGCGGCGCACCGTACGAAAGTGCCATGACATCGACAAGCATCACCTTGACATGGACGACCGATGCTGTGGGAACAAGTACGGTAAGCTATGATACGACAATTTCCTATACGCATGTTTTTACCGATACCAATGCAGTGACCAATCATAAAATTACCATAACCGGTTTGATGCCTGCAACGATGTACCATGTCCGGCTTGGTTCGGCGAATACCAATGGTACAACATATACCAACGATTATCTCGTTTCCACGGCATCAAAAACTTCAACCGGAACGATGAATGTTTATTTCAATCATTCGGTGAATACAGTTCTTGCAAAAGGAGAGAATGCACAGTATGTTGAGATCAGCAGCAAGCTCATCAACCGAATCAATGCGGCAACGTACTCGATCGATGTTGCTCTGTACAGTTTAAGTGGAACCGTCGGTGCAAATGTTGCTGCGGCATTGATCAGTGCAAAAAATCGCGGCGTGAAAGTTCGTGTCATTGGTGAAGCGGATAATCAATCGACTTCACCGTGGGGAACATTGAAAAGTGCGGGCATCACCGTAATATTTGATACCTTCGATGCAATTAATGCCGGTGCGGGATTGATGCATAATAAATTTTTGATCTTCGATAACCGCGACACAACATCCGACACCGATGATTGGGTGTGGACCGGTTCATGGAATGCAACGGACGACGGCAATGCAGCCGACGCACAAAATGTTATCGAGATTCAAGATAAAGCGCTTGCCAATGCATACACCACGGAGTTTAATGAAATGTGGGGAAGCAATACCGACACGCCCAATGCTTCGACGTCGCGATTCGGTGCACGGAAGTTAGATAATACGCCGCATTATTTTATCATTAACAATACGCCGGTTCAATTATTTTTCAGTCCTTCCGATGGGACGACAGCAAAAATTATCAACACCATCAATAAAGCGACCAACAATATCGATTTTTGTCTGTTGACCTTTACAAGAAGCGATATCGCAAACGCGCTCATCGCACTCGAGAAAAAAGGTTTGAAAATTCGAGGCGTGTTGAGCAACAACACGGACCAGGGTAGCGTGTTCGATACGTTAAAAAATTCCGGCGTGGATATTTTCCTGAAAAATAATACCGATGTATCCGGATTTTTACATCACAAGTACGGTATCATCGATGCAGGAACGAAGGCTTCGTCGCAGTATGTTATCACCGGCTCGCATAACTGGACAAGCTCGGCGGAAAATTCTAACAATGAAAACACCCTCATTATTAACAACACGCGTATCGCGAATTTATATTTGCAGGAATTTTCCAATCGTTATACGGCTGCCGGCGGCAATGATGTGCTTGCAGGAATAGAAACGATAAGCACTCTTGCGCCAAAAGCATTTCAGCTCCAGCAGAATTATCCGAATCCGTTCAATCCGGCTACTTCCATAGCTTATGATGTTCCGTTGAAGACCACCGTCACGCTGAAAGTATTCGATGTCCTTGGACGCGAGCTTGTAACGCTGGTACAAAAAGAACAATCCGCGGGATCGTATCGCGTACAATTCGACGCATCGAAATTTGCCAGCGGTATTTATTTTTATCGATTGCAAGCAGGATCATTTGTCAGTTCAAAGAAAATGGTATTGATGAAATAAAATCATCACGGTAAATTCTAAGCCGATAATTTCTTCTGGAGATTGTCGGCTTTTTGTTTTTCCTTTTGTACAATAACAATAAAGCGCTATGAATAAACGACGATTCCAAAAAGCACTTCAACGGCTATCCCACCTGCCGCGTGGAAAATTTCTCGGGTTTTATCTTTGGAACAAACTGCACGAAGGCATGCTGCGCGCAATTCATTCTACGAGCGTTGCCTATCCATCCAATATTATGTTAGAATTGAGCAGCCATTGCAATTTGCATTGCACCACGTGCCCGCGTGAATACGAATATGGTCAACGGATGGATAAAGGATATATGGAATTAGAGCAAGCGCAAAAAATTATTGACGAACTCTGGCCATATTTAGATTCAATAGGGCTCACCGGAATGGGAGAGACATTCCTTGCCAAAGATATTGTCGCCGTGATTGATTACATCAAGTCGAAAAATCAAGGGATCATTATTTCAGCATCGACCAATGCGGTGCTGCCGCAATTTCTTGAAACGATCACGCCGGCTCTTGGAAAGATCGATACTGTGCAAATATCGATTGATGGATTGAATGACGTGTATGAACGCATACGGAAGAACGCGCGTTTTCAAACGTTCGATGAAAACCTTCGGCATCTGGTACAATTAAGTAAAAATACAAAAACAACATTGCTGCTCAATATGGTCGTGACGAAAGAAAATTATCACCAAATGTCTGACATGGTTGAGTATGCCGATGCGGTGGGAATTCCTTCTCTTCATTTTGCGTTGTTCAATTTGGTTTCAGTCAGTGCCTTGAGTGCCGAGTATTATCAATTCTATTCGAGCGCGGAGTTTCGTGAAGCAATGCGGCGATTGCATCATAATCAACAGCAGCATCCTGCTGTGGAAGTAAGCAATTGGAATTTTGAAAGCGCGAACGAATTTCAGAAATGTAAATTTCCGTGGGGACATTTTTATGTGTGCTGGAATGGCTTTGTCGTTCCGTGCTGTGCAAAACCATTTCCGAAGGAATTGCAGTTTGGCAATGTCTTTGACCGCGGAATGATGAACGTGCTGAACAGTGAAGCCTATCGCACGTTTCGTGCGGGCTGGTATAAAAACCAAGCGCCGCCATTTTGTGATCATTGTTTTTATCTCGATCTTAAACCTGTGAACCTATAATGCCAACGATGTATCGTGCCTTGCCTTTCACGCCAGCATTGCTTAATTTGAATTGGCGATTCAGATGCCTCGATTCACACTAGAACAAATACGATCCGTTTTTGCGAACGGCAAAGATTTTAACACGATCTTCGATGTGTTCGAAGATGCTCTGGTGCAGGGTATTCAAGATTTAGAGTTGTATCGATTGCTGTTTTGGAATACCGCACTTGTGCCCGATGAATTATGTTTATTCGGCGGAAAACTTGCCCGCGTTTTTCCTCACCTTGCGTACGATACCTATATGTGGCTTGCCAATGTTTTTGAGGTGACGCATTCGGCGTACGATAATTTTGAACTTGCCGTCAAGTATTACCAAAAAGCGGCGCAAGCAAAGCCGGAAGAAGTGCTGCCGTATCTTAATGCCGCTGATTGTTACGACCCCGATCTCAATATTCCTCCGTTTGATGTCCTGGAACAGTTTTTAAAAAAAGGCGCGAATCTGGTCGCCGATAAAAAAACGTTACTGCACCGGCTTTCGTATTTGTATCAAATGCGCGGCGATCAGAAACAAGCAGACCTGTACCGAAAACTTGCCGATGATATCGAACGCATTCAAAACTAATTCACGGCCATCGTCTTCACATGCAGTAAAAGGATTTTTATTTTTACTGGTATCGGTGTTGTTTTGGGGAAGTTCGGCACCGCTTGCGAAACAATTGATCGTGACGCGGTTCGATACGCTCATCGTTGCACAGACCCGCACAACCTTGACATTTTTGTTGCTTGCCGTTTTTTTTTCCTTTCAGAATAAAAAAATATTCAAAATCGATATGCATGATTTATGGAAATTTTGTGTCATGGGTGTCGTTGGGATTGCAGCAACAAATTATACGTACTATTTTACGGCAAAAGAATCTTCTGTTGCGACGGCAATTCTTGTACAATACACTGCTCCGGTATGGGTGGTCTTATTTGCTGTCTTCATCAGTAAAGAAGAAACCTTTGATCTGTTGACGCTCTTGTCGCTGGTGCTTGCATTTCTGGGCTGCTATCTTGCCGTGACGGGCGGATCGCTAAAAACTATTTCGCTTCGTGGCTGGGCAACGATTACCGGCCCGATGTCTGCGTTGACGTACGCCTACCAAATTCTTGCAACGAAACAGTTATTGAAAAAATATCCCATCTGGACATTTTTGGTGTACGCGTTTGGATTTTCCGCATTGTTCTGGTTCTGTATCAATCCTCCGTGGCGCATTGTTGCGCATCATTATTCAACCAGCGACTGGGGCATCTTGTGGCTGTTTGCGATCATTTCCATCTTGATTCCTCAAACAGCGTTTGCGTTCGGGTTGAGATTGCTTAAAGCATCCACAGCAGGCATCATTGGTGTTTTGGAGCCGATCATTGCGATTATTGCCGCATATCTTTTGCTTGGAGAAATGCTCTCCGATCTTCAATTGATCGGTGCAGTGATCGTTGTTGCCAGTGTCGGATTATTGCAAGTGCATCCACTGATTATGCAGAAAGTGATGAAGGTCGAATGAGATCAGAGCGGCGGATGCAACGATTGGAATCTGTGCTGCGCCATCGCCAGCCGGATTTGACGGTGGTGATGGAAAACATTCATGATCCGCACAATGTGAGTGCAATTCTGCGGTCGTGCGATGCGGCGGGTGCAATGGGTGTGCAGCTTGTGTACACGGACAATGTCTATCCCAAGATTGGCAAAAAAAGTTCTGCCAGTGCACGAAAATGGGTGGAGCGGCGACAGTTTAAAAATATTTCCGAATGTTACGCAAAACTACATGAAGAAGGATTTACCGTATATGCCACGCATCTTGCGGCTGAAGCGAAATCGCCGTACGAAGTCGATCTCACAAAAAAAGTCGCCATCGTTGTTGGGAATGAACATGCAGGTGTCTCGGATGAAGCTGCACAACAAGCCGACGGCATTCTACAAATTCCGATGTTCGGTATGATACAAAGTTTGAATGTTTCAGTCGCGACGGCGGTGCTGTTGTTTGAAGTGGTGCGCCAGCGTCTTGCAGCACGACAATATGATCGATCGAAGTTCGACGAACCGGAACTTCAA
>DATKMP010000225.1:0-3814 GCA_035541775.1 Bacteroidota bacterium
TACCGATTTCTTGACCGCCACCGATATGGCGGATTATCTTGTCACGAAAGGTATGCCGTTCCGCGAAGCGCATGAAGTAACGGGAAAAGTGGTGCAATATTGCATCGCCCATAAAATGTATTTCGGGAATCTCGACCTTGAAACGCTGAAACAGCTTTCACCGAAGTTCGACAAAGATGTCTTTGAGCTCATTCAGCCGCAGGCAAGCGTGCAGCATAAAAAATCTGCAGGCAGTACCAATCCGGCGGAAGTAAAAAAACAGCTAGCACACTGGAAAAAAACATTGAGCAAACGGCGGGTATAATTATTTTGCTAAAACACTAATTTCGTGTCATAACAAAAAAGGATAGAGAAGAAATCGGTCTCTATCCTTTTGGGTTCTCCAAACATACGGGGCCAGTCTGAGCTTGTTGAAAACTGATGATGGGTTTTTGTCATCCCTCTCTCCTGAAGAGATAGCGTTGTGAATACTCCAGTTTGGTTCACTATTATTACTTCGTACATTTATATTGCGTGGCACGCGTGTTTTCTTTTGGAGAGAATCAAGAGGCACTGATGAAGAGCAGGCGGCTGAATTGTATCGACAGAATCAAACAGCGATCGATCTTGTTGTTGCCGATATGAGGAGACTTGAAATGGCCGGCAAAAAGAAGTTCACGGAGTCAACGAAAAATAAACTCAACTGTAAAAGGAATTTTCGCCGCCGGGTTTCTTGAATTGGAATCGGAACTTTTATAAGCGGGAGCAAAAAAAATCCAACGGCCCCAATACCATTCTCAGACTGATTCAGAGTATTTTGAATGAAACAGCAAAATAACTTTTGGAAGTGAATGGCCTCGCAATATTGTCAAGGAACGACGACTGAAAAATATTCAACATCCGTTTGTGCGAGAATACGGAACTTCGGCAGGGATGCTGGAAGGAAAATCGATTCGCCTGCGGAATATTTAGAAGCATTACTCGTCCCGTCTGACGACCATTGGAGTTTTAACGAACCTTTTGTTAATAAAAGAACGCTTGGCCGTTGATTTGACAATTGTTCTTCGAAACACCCGGATGTTTTTTTATACAATCGTACTTCAAACTCCTGCGCCGATGTTGGATAAATTGTTTCGCTCGCATCCGGTTGCGATTTCATAACCGGACATTCGGCAAAATCATACCGAAGAATATCGAGCAAAGCCGGTACATCTTTAAATTTATTCGTCAGTCCGGCACGAACGACATTATCGGAGTTGGCCATACATTCGCAAATGTTTCCTTTGATATATGCATGCGGAATTCCTGCGTCGGTAAAAATCGCCTCACCGGTCTTGAGATGAATCAAGTTGAAAAAGAAAAACGAAAGCAATCCGACATCGGCACCGAACAATTTGTATTGTTCTAAAAATTGTTCTTCTTCCGGAGAACGCTGTCCTTTTTGCTCCAGACGTTGACGAATACCCTCGATGCAAATCGACAGTCGTTCCTTCTCATCGGCACGATGCATCATCGTTTCATAAATTTTTTGAGCGAGCATTGCTTCATCTGTTCGATGTTGATCGGAGAGAAATGGATCAATCAATTTATTGCCGATGAATTCTGTTAACTCCGGCAATGTTTTTAAATTATTTCTAATCGATGCAAGCGGTTGAAAGCCGACGAGTGCATCTAACGAATCGATTGCAATGGCGATTTCCGGCTTGTGATTATCGTCGGGATAATTTTGAGGATCTTGCTGATGCAGCCGCTGCGCTTGTGTTTTATTCGGATGCGTTTGAATCGACAATGCGTGTTCCGCAGAAAGCACTTTCAATAAAAACGGAAACGTGCCGTTGAATTTTTCCCGAACATACGAACCGAGCGTTTCATCCGGAAATTGTTCGACAACGCGATGCATCGGAATTCTTTCGCCGGCAATTTCAATCTCCGACGACGCATTCGGATGTGCCCCGATCCAGAGTTCCGCGTACGGCACATTCGGTTCCGGCTGTGTACCGAGAAATTTCGGAATGAACGCCTGCCCGTTCTTCGTTCCCCACTCGTAATTCTTAATGGAATTATAAAGTTTGTACGGCTGGCAAGGGAATGATTTCACAGGATTTCAAAATATAATTGCAGGGACTTCATTTGTTCCGATAGCGTTGTTATTCTTCTGCAAATTTTTTAATCGCATCGAAATGTTTGACGATCGCTTTGGCTTTGTTCTTTCCAAACGAAACCCAGTGCCATGCCGTTTCCGGATTCGGATTATCGACGGTCGGGATACGGATAATCGGCTTGCCTTTAAATTCACCGAGAATCGGTTCTGCATTTTGTTGTTGTTCGTCTTCCATACGTGCCTCCGTATTTATTTTGATTTTTGAATGGTGTAATGAAGCGCTGTTAATTTTTCTGTCACACGTTCACGCTGATCGCCTTGAATTTCAATCGCTCCATCTTTCACTGTGCCGCCTGCGCCGCAATGTTGCTTCAACGTTCGCGCAAGTTCTTCCATTGTTACTGGATTATGCTGCAAGCCGACGACGAGCGTTACCGTTTTTCCTTTGCGCCCACTTTTGTCCAACAGCACCCGGACACTTTTCCCTTTGCCGTCATGCTGTTTCGTCGCAGGAGTTGAAACGGATTTCGGCGAATCCGATAATGCCGATAAATCTTCCAGCGAATGAAATGTCGATTGCGATTTCATAAAGACGATCGACGGCTGCCGTTACTCGCCGCCGTATAATGTCGTTGCTTGTTTGGATGAATCGAGTACATCCATCAGACGGTCGATGTTGCGGAAGCTCCAGTTGATATGATTGCTCAACACGATGATTGCGGTTTTGTCGCTCAACCTGCGCACAAACAAACTGGTATAGCCCCGCCACAATCCGGCGTGATACACAATTTTGCTGCCGTCATCCAATTCGTCGATGCGCCAGCCGTACCCGTAACTCGAATCATGCCGGCGGTCGTAACTCGCCGGAGTAAATGCTTCGGCAAGCGTGCTTTGATGCACCAATTCCTCGGTGTAAAGCGCCTGATCCCACTTATACAAATCTTCCACAGTGGAATAAATTCCTTTGTCGCCCAGCACACCGCTGAGATAATCTTCTCCCGCCGGACGACGATTGCGTTTATGCCCTTTGGTTTTATCTTCATCCGCAATGGATTGTGTGTAGGAGCCGATGTAGGTATGCATCATCCCGAGTCGGTGGAAAACTCGTTCTTCTAAAAACGCATCGAACGGATTGCCGGAAACTTGTTCCACAACGCTTGCAAGTACTGCATAGCCGGTGTTGCTGTATTTATATTTTTTATCCGGCGGAAACAGGCGCGGAGGATGATCGTGAATCAGCATGTCCATCACATCGTGGTTGGTCATCAATCGTTTTCGATTGTGCCAGTACCTTCCGGCAAATCCCATATACTCCGGCAATCCGGCGCGATGAGCAAGTAGTTCGCGAATGGTAATATTTTTATATGGAAACTCAGGAAAAAATTTTTGAATCGTGTCGGTCACATTCAGCTTGCCTTCTTCGTGCAGCATCAGGATCGCCATCGCCGTAAACTGCTTGGTGACCGATGCAAGCTGAAATGCCGATTCGAGATTGAGCGGCTTTTTGGATTTCAATTCGGCATAGCCGAACGAATGTTTATAAATGACTTCGCCGTTCCGGGAAATTAACACATTGCCGTTGAAGCCGGTTCTGGTAAATAATTGAAACAGCGAATCCAATTTTCCAGCAGTCGCAATGCTTTCAGAGCTTGGTGCAGCAACGGAAACGGCAGGAGACGACGGCGGTACATTCAACAATCCTGTTGAAAGTGCAAACCAAATCCAAAGATTATA
>DATKMP010000226.1:0-4146 GCA_035541775.1 Bacteroidota bacterium
GTCGGTGTTGCAAGGGCGAGTTTGGAAGAGCTGCTAATTGATTACAAAGATTATTTGAGGCAGCATGATTTAAGACTTTGGGGGAAGGACGATATGGAAGCGAATAGTGTGAGGAAGCTTGCTTACGTAGAAAATAGGACATATAAGACGTATCGGACCTATATTGAAGAAGCTTCGTCAGAAGCAGCAGCAAACACCATGGTTTGTGTAATTAACCAGACAAATTATCTGCTTGACCAGCTGCTGCGGCAATTGGAGCAGAGCTATTTACAGGAAGGCGGGTTTACCGAGAGATTGTATAAAGCACGAAAAGATTTAAGAGATAATAACCATAAGGAATAACAATGAAGTTTTTTATAGCAGGACATTTATTTTAGAGTATTGGAAGCGATAGAAGCTTTTGTGAGAAGGAGAGGTGTGGTGTTTGGATTAGTCTCCGAAAAAAAGTATATTACACAAGACGAATTGTTCTTTGAATTACTGGGGGTGACATGGCTTCGACGTGGATGAGGAAGCTCATAACTGCATACCATGGTCACCGTGTCCATGCTAACAAGCGGTAAAACTTTAAGTGCCAATTACGATTACGCACTGGCTGCCTAATTTCTAGGTAACCCGTTCTTTCATTGTTTGCCCACCGACGGTGGAATGAACGACGCTCAGATGGGATAGCAATTTTTTCTGCACACGGGGAAATTGTGAAGCCGCCAAAAGCGGAATTCGCGCGCTGGTGTTTAGCCAATCCTGTTTGCCGGAGTTTCTAAGCACGAGATTAAATGGCAAAATATGTATGGAGACGTTGTGAGAATCTTCTCTTCGGACCGGGGTTCGACTCCCCGCACCTCCACTATTATTTTTATACGCAATATGACGGTAATAGGTTGAAGTATAATGATTTCAACTGAACTGTATTCCAATAATTCTAGTATATGAAAATTGAATTTTATAAAATGTCCGGTGCCGGAAACGATTTCGTCGTGATCGACAATCGAACAGGCAAGATAAAAAATAAAGTCGCGCTCGCAAAAAAACTGTGCGAGCGCAGATTCGGCATCGGTGCAGACGGCTTGATGTTGATCGAAAAAGCAAAAGATGCCGATTACACGATGAGCTATTTCAATGCCGATGGAAGTTACGGCGGCATGTGCGGCAACGGAGGGCGTTGTATTTCGTATTTGGCATATAAACTTGGCGTCGCAGGTAAACAACAACGGTTTATTGCCAACAATCGAATTTATACTTCAAAAATTTTAAAAGACAATGTTGAACTGACCATGCTCGATCCATGGGATGTATCGTTGAACGAGCGATTAACCATTCATGAGAAGGTCTATCCTTATCATTTCATCAATACGGGCGCACCGCACGTTGTCATCGATGTCGATGAAATGGTGACGAAGTTTCATCAAATAGAAAATATTCCCGTAGAAATTTTTGGGACACAAATTCGCTTCCATCCAAACTTTGCACCCGAAGGAACGAATGTGAATTTTATCAAACGGGAAAGCGCATCGAAAATATTTGTAAGAACTTATGAGCGTGGCGTTGAAGAAGAAACGTATGCATGTGGAACCGGCAGTGTTGCTTCAGCGCTTGTTGCATCGACACTCTGGAATATTGAATCGCCAATTACTGTGATCCCCAAAAGCGGAAAAAAACTTATCGTAAAGTTTAAAAAGACGTCGGACACAGAGTTTTCCAATATACACCTTATCGGGCCGGCAACGATTACGTTTTACGGCAGTATTGATGTCTAAAAAAATCGGTGTGGTGTTCAATCCTGTTGCTGGCAAGGGCAGTGCAGTAAAATTTGAGCACAAAATTATTTCTTCTCTCAAAAAAAAATGTCCGGATTATACGTTTGAACGGACGCAATATGCAGGGCATGCATTTCATCTCACAAAATTACTCTCATCGCAAGTCGAGACGGTCATTGCTGCCGGCGGGGACGGAACGGTGAACGAAGTCGCAGCCGCTCTTGCAGGAACCGATACACCGTTAGGAATTGTACCGATCGGATCCGGAAATGATTTTATTCGGGCAATCGGCATTCCCCGCGATCCGTTGAGTGCGCTGGCTGTCGCTCTTGATGGAAAACGAAAAAAATACGATGTGGGAAATATTCAGATCACCGAAAATTCTATTCAGCACTCTATCCGGAAAAAATTTCTCAACACATGCGGTATCGGTTTGGATGGCGAAGTTGCAAAAGAAATACTGGCGCTTAACCATTTGCGTGGTTTATGGTTATACGGCATCGCCGCAATGAATGCATTGAGGCATTTTAAGCCGATTGAAATGGATATACAAACTCCATTTTCCAACAGACATTTGAATGCACTTCTTGTTTGTGTCGGCAACGGACAGTACGAAGGCAGCGGATTTAAACTGACGCCAAACGCGCGGCCGGATGACGGCTTCTTTCAAGTTTGTGCTGTTGCCGATATGCCGCTTCGAAGAATCTTAAAAGCATTATTCAAGCTGCAATATGAGCAGCACGGGACGGTCAATGGAATCGAGATGTTCGACACGGACAAAATATCGATTCGGTCGTCATCGCCGTTCACGATCCATGCGGACGGTGAAGTGCTCAGTTCCAAAGCTTTGGCCGTGGATATTTCCATCGAATCCAAACAGGTGTGGATACAATCGCCGCAATAAATAATAGCGAGGAAAACTTCTATGAGTAAATCTTCGGTCCCCAACGCAACACTGTATATTTCAACAGCAAATTCTTTTTTCAACAGACAATCTCTTGCAACACCTGTTGATGCCGCGCCTGATATTACTGTTTATCCCAAAAAACGCAGACAGATGATCGAGGGATTCGGCGGATGTTTTAACGAAAAAGGGTGGGAGGCGCTTTCAGTGCTCGGTGCAAACGATCGGCATCAAGTGATGCAACAAATGTTTCATCCCTCAACGGGGCTTGGATTTACGATCTGCCGTGTTCCTATTGGCACCAACGATTATTCAATCGACCGCTACTCGCTGAATGAAACGCCAAACGATTTCGAGATGAAGCATTTTTCGATTGAACGTGACAAGCTCAGAATCATTCCTTACATCAAAGAAGCAATGTCCATCCAGCCCAATCTTCGATTGTGGGGATCTGCGTGGACACCGCCGACATGGATGAAAGATAATAAAAGTTTTGATTCAGGTAATTTCCTCGATCAACCTGAAATATATAAAGCTTACGCGCTTTATCTTCTAAAATTTATACAATCATATCGGCAGGAAGGACTTCCCGTAGAAGTTGTCGCAGTGCAAAACGAACCGGGCACGCTTACGAATTATCCTTCGTGCGATTGGACACCGGTTCAGTATCTCACATTCATCCGTGATTATCTCGGTCCGTTATTTGAAAAAGAAAAAGTAAACGATGCCATTATGCTCGGCACATTCAATCAGCCGAAACTTGCCGCACATGCGCTGACGGTTCTGCTCGATCCCAAGGCGCGTCGATTCATTGCTCTCTGCGGCATGCAGTGGTATAGCATAAGTTTTATGGATCAACTTAAAGTTACAGCACCCGGCTTAACGGTCTGGCAAACCGAAACCGACTGCGGCAATTGGTTCTGGCTTCCAAACTATAATCCGAATATGCCGCAGAACGATTTTGTTTATGCAGGATTCACATGGGAAAAAATCCGCGATTGGTTCAAAGCCGGCGTAACAGTTTACGAACTCTGGAATATGGTGCTTCATCCGGATGGAAAAAGTATCGACTCCAAAGACCCATGGCCGCAGAATTCTCTCATTACAATCGATCCTGAGACGCATAACGTGTGTTATACGCCGCTCTTCGGTGCGATCGGATGTTTCTCAAAATTTGTGAAGCCCGGTTCATTCATGGTCGAAGCCGAAGGAATTGCCGCCGACGCAGATTTTATTTCGTTCGTCGATCCTGATGGAAATGTTCTTGTTGTTATGTATAACAGAAAAGAAACAGCTGTTTCTCTTAAGGTGGAAGTATGTCACCATGTTTTTGCAGTGACATTGCCGCCGCAAAGTTTTTCAACATTGGTCGTAAAATAATCGGAGCATCGGAATGGACACAAAGAAACGCAACATCTTTATTGCCGTATTGGTTCTCATCCTCATCAGTTCTATCATTCCGAACACGAAAGGATTTTCCACTTC
>DATKMP010000227.1:0-2427 GCA_035541775.1 Bacteroidota bacterium
TGATAAAAGAAAACAACGATGAACGAAAAGCAGCGGCGGCAGAATCCGCACGCGATCGCTTTTCTTGCTATTTGCTTAAAGATTTATTACTATCTCCAGAGTTAATGATAGCATCGCAACATCATTACGGGAATGGAATATGTGTAATGTATATTCGGTAGCGGGTAAGAAGTCATTGCGAGAATATTCCAGTATTCACATGGTAGATTTTGCGAAATTCTTTGTATGAAATTTGAAAAATATTTCATACTAATTTTTTTCGCTGTCTTGATAGTGTTTGGGGTTGTGCTGTACACAATCTATGCGGAAATCAAAGACCATCTGATTCAAGAGGTGAACGCCGACCAGATGATTCTTGCACAGCAAGCAGCATCGGGGATCAACGATTATTTTGGAAATGTCGTCAACACTATCAATTTTATTGCGCGCTTTCCTGATGTCGTCAATCTCAATGAGCATGGGCAGCAGGTTTTAAAGAATTACCAGACATTATATGCTGATGAGATCGTATCAGTTACCCGCGTTAATGCACAAGGAAAAATTGTTTATACGTATCCATTCACGAAATTGATCGGAAATGATATTTCCTATCAGGAACATATTCGCCTCATTATGAAAACACACCGTTTGGTGGTGAGCGATGTGTTTCAAGCGGTACAAGGATATACAACTGTTGCGGTGCATGTGCCTGTGTTCCATGGTGACAAGTATGAAGGAACACTGGCATTTCTTCTTCCATTCGATAAAATAGCCCAGAAGTACATTCGGAATATTAAAGTCAAAGAGAGCGGTTTTGCATGGGTGGCGAGTGAAAAGGGAATTGAAATTTCCTCGCCTTTTGTTGACCACATCGGACAGAATGTACGCAGTACCTATAAAGATTTTCCCGAGATGCTTGCTTTAGCAGATAGCATGCTTCACAAAAAATCCGGCACCACGATCTATTATTATAAAAATATCCAGAATGCGTCGGATGAAAAGACATTGTACCATGCTGTCTTTAGGCCGATTGAATTTGGAAACACTTTCTGGTCAATCGTTGTTGCGACACCGGAGAATGAAGTTATTGCGTCGTTATCGAATTTTAAAACACAGCTTGCGTTACTGACCACGGCATTATTTACGATTTGCGTTGTTTATCTGTATCTCATTGTACGTTTCCGGATTGTGACGGAAGAACAAAAGAAAAGAGATGCCGTTCAAAAAGCTCTGCAAGAAAGCGAAGCTCATTATCGCTATCTGTTTGAGCAAAATCCCGTTCCAATGTTGATTTACGCGTTAAACAGTCTCCGCATCTTGGCTGTGAATGATGCATTTTCTGCTCACTATGGATACAGCAAAGAAGAAGCATTGGCCATGGTTCTGACCGAATTGTATCCCGAAGCAGAAAAGAAAAAAATAACCGATCATATCAAGACACTGCATGGACATGTTTATGTCGGCGAATGGCATCATATTAAAAAAGATGGGACGCTGATCGTTATCGAAGTTCACTCGCACGACCTTCTGTTTGAAGGATATCATACGCGCATTGCCGTCATCAACGATATTACTGAACGCAAGCAAACGGAAGAAGAAATCCGAAACCTCAATGCGGAATTGGAACAGCGAGTGAAACAACGAACGACACAACTTGAAGCAGCCAATAAAGAATTGGAAGCATTCTCTTATTCTGTCTCCCACGACTTACGCGCACCACTGCGGCACACCAGCGGGTATGTCGATTTGCTTATGAAAAAATGCAAACTGGAACTTTCGGAGAAGGGCCAGCATTATCTGGAATCAATTGCAGATTCTGTGCATCAAATGGGAATGCTTATTGACGATCTTTTACAATTTTCCAGAACCGGCAGGGCAGAATTACGCAAATCGAATTCGGATATGAACATCGTTGTCCAAGAAGTCGTAGAATCATTGCAACGAGAATGCCGTGACCGCAAGATCGAATGGATGATCGAAAAATTGCCCGCGGTAGTTTGCGATGAAGCGATGTTGAAATTAGTTTGGATGAATCTTCTCAGCAATGCCGTGAAGTTCACTGGGAAGCGTGAGCACGCCATCATCGAAGTAAGAGCTCAAGAAACAGCCGAGGAATTTATTTTTTCCGTGCAAGATAATGGCGTCGGGTTCGATATGCAATACGCCAAAAAATTATTCGGCGTGTTTCAGCGCCTTCACTCGATGGAAGAATTCGAGGGAACCGGTATTGGGTTGGCGAATGTACGCCGAATCATTTCCCGCCATAACGGGCGCACATGGGCGGAAGCTGAATTGGAGAAAGGGGCAAAATTTTATTTTACATTACCTAAAAATGTTACGGAGATTTCATGAGCGAGTTAAAAATGATTTTATTAGCAGAAGATAACGCCAAAGATGTGGAGTTGACACTTGAAGCCCTGGCGGAGCATAACCTTGCCAATCATGTTG
>DATKMP010000228.1:0-7312 GCA_035541775.1 Bacteroidota bacterium
AGCCGCTGTAGCGCACGCCGAAATTTTCAGGAGTCGTATTTTCCGGAAAAATAAATTGACCGAGCGTGCCGGAATGTTTTGGCGTGAGCGATGAAAATGACGGCAATGTTTTCCAGATGCCTTCATAATAATCGTATTGAACACCCGGCTTGGGATTTTCGAGTTTGATCGGCTGAGGAAGCTCTTGTGCGCCTTCGAGTTCAACAACAACGACAGACTTCGGCGGTAGATTCAGCGTGAGGCAGTCATTGTGCAATTTAAAAGATGAAAATTGTTTCGGTGCAACGACATTCGGATGATCGAATGTATTGTGCGCTGTCATTTCATCCGAAGTCAACATAGAAGCTGAGGCAGATGCTGCACGATACCGGTTCAGATTGCAAACCACTTCTTGTTTGTTATTCGGATCGATGTTGCATAACGAAATATGGAGTTTGCCATGTTCGTCGATGGACGCAGAAGCATTGACCGCTGGCAAGGTATCGTTCTTATAAATATACGAAGCAGCGTGCGTTGTTGTTTTTACCCACAAAGCATTTTGATGCACCTTGAATAAATCGAACACATAGTACGTCGGCGTGACGATCATTTTTTCGTTGTTGGTCAATATCATCGCCTGCAGCACGTTGATCATCTGGGCAATGTTCGCCATGCGGACACGGTCGCAGTGATTATTGAAAATGTTCAAATTGCATGCTGCTGCAATCGCATCGCGCATCGTAT
Source organism: Bacteroidota bacterium (assembly GCA_035541775.1). Lineage (GTDB taxonomy): Bacteria > Bacteroidota > Ignavibacteria > UBA10030 > UBA10030 > DATKMP01. The sequence continues at coordinate 724 of DATKMP010000228.1, forward strand.
TTTGTTGATAGAGAAATCCAGGATTCGTGCCGGGCTCGACGTTGTACCACGTGCCCCATTCATCGACGATCAACGCAACTTTTTTGTTCGGATCGTATTGATCCATAATGGCGCTGTGTTTGGTAATGTATTCATCGATGACAAGAGAATTTTTGATGATCGAGAACCATCCGCTTTCGTCGAAGTCCGTTGCTGTTGCGCTGCGATCGAATGCATAATAATGCAATGAAAGTCCGGACATAAAACCGAGTGCATTCTTCATCATCGTTTCAGTCCACTGATAATCTCCGCCGCTCGGGCCGCAGGCAATTTTAAATAATTTATTTTGTCCGTACTCGCGCATATATGTACCGAACCGCCGTGCCTGATCAGCATAATATTCCGGTCGCATATTGCCGCCGCAGCCCCAGCTTTCATTGCCGATGCCCCAGTATTTGACGCCCCATGATTTTTCGCGGCCGTTGCTCTTACGCATTTGTGTCAACGGACTGACATTGTCGGAGTTGACGTACTCGACCCATTGCGAAAATTCCTGCACTGTTCCGCTGCCGACGTTGCCGGTGAAATACGGCTCGCAACCGACTTGACGGCAGAATTCCAAAAATTCATGCGTTCCAAAACTATTGTCTTCTGTCACGCCGCCCCAGTTGGTATTGACCATCGCCGGACGTTTGTCACGCGGGCCGATGCCGTCTTTCCAATGATATTCATCCGCAAAACAGCCGCCGGGCCAGCGAAGGACAGGAACTTTAATTTCGCGAAGCGCCTGCACAACGTCGTTGCGCAATCCGTTGGTATTGGGAATGTTGGAATTCTCGCCGACCCAGATGCCGCCGTAAATACAATTGCCGAGGTGCTCGGAAAATTGACCGTAAATATTTTTATTGATGCGAGTCCGCATATTCGATGCGTCTATGGTAATAGTATCCGTTTGAGCAACCATCGAAGCGGAGAAGATAAATCCAGCGATGAGTATGATCCAAAATCGTTTCATATAATTCCTTTCGTTGAAGTAATATTTTGAAAACTTATTTGCGTTTAATATCGTTCACGAATCCGTGTGTTTTATTTTGATTTCCATGGTACTGTTTGTTTTGAACCATCGTAGGAAACGGTTGTATCTGGTTTAGATTGAAAATCAATTCCTGATGGCTTTTGTTTATCGATGAAAACAATCTCGAACGTTCGTTGCTCCAGCATACCGTTAAACATACCTTGGCGTTTTTCAAAGGTAAGTTCTTTTTGGGATTCATCATATTGAATTTTGATGGTCGAGAATTTTCCTTTTTCATAATTATAATTTGTGCCTTCATCTTCATACACCGTGAACGAAGCGTTCTTTCCGGTAAAAACAAAAATCCGAAGTGTGTCCGGTCGCTTTTCAGTTGTATATTGAATCTCCGGTCCGCAAGGAATAATCGATCCTTCTTTTATAAAGATAGGAATATCGGTGTACGGTGCGTCGGCAAGAATGATTTGACCGCCTTCAAAATATTTTCCGGAATGGAAATCGTACCATCCTGTAGAAGCCGGTAAATACACCTCTCGATTCCGTGCTTTATATTCTGTAATCGGATTGATGAGAAACGATGGGCCGAACATATATTGGTCGTTGATGTTCAAAACATTTTTATCCGAACCAAAATCCATTACCAATCCGCGCATGAGAGTGTAATCGTTGTGCGTCACCATTCCGGCAAGAGAATAAATGTACGGCATCAAACAGTACCGAAGCTTGTCATACTTTAATTGCGATTGATATGCCGGATGATTTTCCGGAGCGATGTTGTACATCTCGCGGTACGGAAATTCTCCATGCACACGAAAGATGGGAACGAATGTTCCGAATTGAAACCAGCGCGTATTCAATTCACGCCATTCTTCCAGATCGATGGAATCGGGATGAACAAATCGTTCTTCGGGTGCAAATCCACCGATGTCCATCGACCAGTAGGGAACACCCGATAAACAGAAATTCACGCCGGAAGAAATTTGCGCTTTCAAATCGTACCATCGCGATGCAAGATCGCCGCTCCACGTTGTGGATGCATAGCGTTGAATGCCGGCGAAGGCAGAACGTGTAAGAATAAAAACGCGCTGGGAATCGTTTGCCGCACGCTGGCCTTCGTAAATCCCTTTTGCATTCAGCAAGGAAAAAGCGTTGAGATAGCGTGAAGGAGAACCAAGCGCTGTCGGCCCTTGGCGGAGAATGGTTTCGGTGCGCGAAAGATTGGATTGAATATCCGGCTCCGAACAATCGAGCCACCACGCATCGATTCCTTTGGCAAAAAGATTTTCATTGATTAGACTCCAGAATAATTTTCGCGCATCGGCATTATATGCATCGTAAAATGTCGAAACATATCCCGGTCCGACCCAATCCTTCTGCTGCTTCTCGATGTTCCGCATATACAACCATCCGGGATGTTCGTTGAAGAGTTTATAGTTCGCGATGCCTTCGTAAAATTTCGCCCAAACGGAAATCATGAAATGCGTGTGGAGATCGCGATGCAGTGTGTCGATCATTTTTTTTGCATTCGGATAGCGTGCGATATCGAATTGCTGGCTGCCCCATTGATCTTCTTTCCAGTAAAACCAATCCTGCACAATGTTGTCGAGCGGAATGTGCCGTCGGCGAAATTCTTTTACGGTCGAAAGAATTTCTTCTTGTGAATTGTAATGCTCGCGCGATTGCCATAATCCCAGCGCCCAGTTCGGCATCATCGGCGCTTTGCCGGTTAGCTCGCGGTACCCATGAATCACTTCATCGAAATTATTTCCATGAATAAAATAATAATCGATTTGATCGGCGACTTCGGAGTAAAGTGAAATGTTGTTTTGATAAATTTCATCTTCCGGTGAAAGATGTTTCAATCCGATGTAACCGCCGCAGTGAATCCATTCGATTTTCAATTTGTATCGCTGGCCGGCTATCATTTCGAAGGGAATAATTTGGAACCACGGGTTCCAGTTCTGCCGCCAAAAATTTACGACTAATTTTCCATCGAGCCACATTTTTACATAGCCGGATCCATACAAACGGAATTTATGAATGCCGGAAACCGACGGCTGAATTTCTCCGCTCCATCGAACTGCCGAAACATTCTGCTGAAAGCCCGTCGGAAACGTATCGGTCTCATCGATACATTCGTATGCAATGCGCGGTTCGATTCGTGACGTGTACAATGTGTTGAACGTTATATCGTGAAAATATTCCACTGTCAATCCGCCTTCGCTTTGAGCGCCGCTAAAGAGTTTGAGCGAAGAAAGCGGTTCGTATTCTCGTATGTCGCCAAATTTTGTGTGAGAAGTATTGTCCCAGAGGATTCCATAATTGTTGTTCGAGACAAGAAAGGGAATCGATTCCACCATGTTATGCTGCCACAAATCCACATCATGATTTTTATAATTTATCACAGCATTTTGATGGCCGCCGAGTCCGTAGTATGCTTCATCGTGATCCGATTCAAAAATTTGTTGGATGTGATAGGTCTGTTCGCCGAGAACATTTGCCGGCGTGAAGATTTTTCCACCGGCGGATTTTTCTTTCAAAATAATTTTTCCATGCAGATCATAAAATGCAATTGCACCTGTTTTTTTATGAACGGCAATTTTTATTTTCGATGTTGTAATAAAAATTGTATCGTTCATTTCGTTCACCGTAAAATGAACCGGTTTCCATTGCGTTCGTTCGACCATCAAACTCGGCCGATGTGAAAACGAAGAATCTGCTGTTGCCAAGACGTGCACGATATCTGGTGCGCACAATTGGATTTTCAAGAACCGAGGTTCGGTGTTTTGCTGTCGATCGAGTGTACATAAAATTCCACCAGAAAATTTTTGGAAGGAAGCAGCAGCGAGCGGCAAATTTTCGATGAACATACTGCAAACGAGAAATATTAAATATTTTTTCATTGACGGCATTTCTTAAAATGGTAATCTGTTATCACAATGATAAAGAAAAAAATCGCGGTACATGCGATTGCTGGTGCTATGAAAACAAACGATGCTATTATATCAAATAATTTTAATAAGGTCTATAGCGAACATATTAAAATTATGAAAGTGCCATTTTGTTTTTAAGTTGATTCAAGAAACTTAATTCGGTACAATAAAAACGGTATCATTGGTTCTTTTTATTCATAAATAAAGAGTGTTGATATTTTATTTACGGTAGTATCAACGAAATCATGCAACATAACGCCGGCATATTGGTCAACGTGTATTGCCGGTCATTGCCCGGCTCATCCATAGCAGCACAGGGGCACGATACTTGTTCCATACTTCACACGAGAATATTTCTGATTATTAGATAACCTGTGTGTGCTTGAATGGGTCATAATAAAATATTTTACGAGTTAATACTATGAACACAAAAAATACACGGAAAATACTACTCATTACTTTTCTTTTTATAGGCAGCAATATGGCAACGTCTCAATCAGCAAGCCAAGAATCATTTCAACCGCTTTCCTATGAGCAAGCCAGTCACAAAGCCGACTCCGTGTTGGCGTTGATGACATTGGAAGAAAAACTTTCGTACATCGGCGGAGACCGATCGTTTTTTATTCGTTCCATTCCGCGATTGCATCTTCACGAAGTTTATATGACGGACGCAACGCAAGGCGTGCACATTCGCGATCAATTTCAAGATGCAGACTTGTCGCATTATATGCTGGAAAAATCGACAGCGTTTCCGTGCCCGATCATGCTCGCGGCGACTTGGAACCCGGCGCTTTCGTACGCATATGCCCAATCGATTGGCGAAGAATGCCGCTTAGGAAATATTGGAATCTTGCTCGGTCCCGGAATGAATAATTATCGAGTGTCGCAGTGCGGACGCAACTTCGAATATTTCGGCGAAGATCCGTTTCTCCGTTCGCGCATGATCGAACAATATGTCCATGGCGTGCAACATACCGGTACGGTTGCCACACTGAAACATTTTGTCGCCAACAATACAGATTGGTTCCGGCGAAAAAGCAATTCCATCGTCGATGAACGAACATTGCATGAAATTTACATGCCGCCGTTCAAAGCGGGCATCGATGCCGGTGCACGCGCCGTGATGACATCCTACAATCAATTGAACGGCGAATGGTGCGGACAAAGCAAATATGTCATCGATACGCTGCTGCATCAAGAATTCGGCTTCCAGTGGTTAGTGATGACGGATTGGTGGTCGGTGTACGACGGGGAAAAAGTACTCACGTCCGGACAGGATATTGAAATGCCGAGTGCCGAAGCAATCAAAGATGTAAAAAAATTATTGAATGAAGGAAAAGTCAAGATTAGCGATATCGACCGGATGGTGAAAAGTATTTTGCGGACATATTTCTCGATGCGGTTCGATGAACCTCAAGAAAAGAAATCCGATCCTGCGATGTACAAACGCCATGAAGAAGTTGCATTGCAAACTGCCCGCGAAGGAATTGTTCTGTTGAAAAACGAAAGCAATATTCTTCCGATTACATCCGGTGTCAAACATATTCTTCTTACAGGGGAGTATGCCGATCACAATGTTACCGGCGGTGGTTCGGCGGAAGTGAAAGGATACGATCAGCGATTGATGATCGATGAATTGAAAAAAGAATTCGGTGAAAAAATTTCGTTTGTAAAAGATCCGAGCATCGAACAAATTCAATCTGCTGATATGGTGCTCTGCAATGTCGGAACGTTTGATAATGAAGGATGGGATCGTCCGTTCGAGCTTCCGGCCGATCAGGAAGAACGGGTGGTGCGATGCGCGAGTCACAATCCGAACACGGTGGTGATTGTTACGTCCGGCAGCGGCATTAAAATGTCGGACTGGAATCAAAAAGCAAAAGCGATTCTCTATGCATGGTATTCCGGTCAAAACGGGAATAGTGCGCTCGCAGAAGTTCTTTCCGGTAAAACCAATCCTTCCGGAAAACTACCGATGACGATCGAAAAAGATTTTCATGATAATCCGGCACATGATTATATTCCAGCAGGCGAACAATTATACACCGGGTGGAACGGCGAAGCCGAGAAAGTGCATCCCGTGTTCGACATTCATTATCATGAAGGTATTTTTACCGGTTATCGGTGGTTTGAAAAAAATAACGTCGAACCATTGTATCCGTTCGGCTACGGGCTTTCCTATACGCACTTCGATTACAGCGATATGAAAGTTTCGAAAGAAACAATTCAGGAACAAGATTCGATTCATGTTGCTGTAACGATCACGAACTCGGGCAGCCGCGCCGGAAAAGAAATTGCACAATTATACGTTCAGGATGTCGAGTGTTCCGTTCCCCGTCCGATTAAAGAACTCAAAGGATTTAAGAAAGTGGAATTGGAATCCGGGAAAAGTACGACAATCGAATTTGTTTTGACTACCCGCGATCTTTCGTTCTGGAATCTGAACACGAAACAATGGACGGCGGAAAAAGGATCGTTCAATATTTTGATCGGCGCTTCCTCGCGCGACATTAAACTTCAAAAAACGATTGTGCTTCAATAACATGAACCGAATTAAATGAACTCAGTGATGAAACATGCATAGGAGATGTACATGGAAACGGTAACACAAAAACTTCCTTTGAAAGAAAAAATCGGGTACGGC
>DATKMP010000229.1:0-7616 GCA_035541775.1 Bacteroidota bacterium
AAGACAAATATGTTAAGCAGTATTCTGCCGACGGACAAAGCGATCACATTGTCGATCCATTTTTTAAAATGGATTTATCTTTGAAGCAGCAAATCTCGAAAACGATCGCTGTCATATTAAATATTAACAATCTTACCAACAGGTCTGAAACAACATCAGAGGAAAATACAGTTACAGTAAATAATATTCCATATTGGAAGAATCCATTGACAGCCGAATTGTACGGGCGAACCATTGATTTAGGATTACGAATCTCATTATAAACAATATGTTTCAAATTACTAAATAATCACAATATCATTATGGAGGATTTATTATGAAACAACGAAGACACATTTTTTGGTTTGCACTGATTCTGATCGTGCCGCTTCTATCAAGCGCTCAGAATCTAGTTCTTGATGACTATTCCCATAGTGGAAGTCTCTATCTCAATAATTTAATCGCTGCAGACTCAACGAGTACCGCATTTACTGCAGGTACCCGTGTGTACGTTTTGCGCAAAGATGGGGAATACATGTTCAATGGTCCAATAACCACATACACGGGACATCCGATAGTGTTGACCGTCGATCCTGCTGATACAGGATATGCCAATACTGGGTTAAAACCAGAGTGTTATGGTGTTCTTGGCTCAAGCAAAAAATTGCCGAGTTATTTCGTCGTCATGCAAAATGGCGGTAGGGTTGAACTGCACAATATCAATGTCAGCGGGTATCGCAGCGGCGATGTCGGTGGAGCAGATTCTCTTATTGGTTATCAACAGGGCGCAATTATTGACATTGGTACTGCAGGTGGAACAGGAAGAATTATCATCGATGGTTGTGTGCTTCATGGTGTCAATGGCAATCATATACGAACGGATGGCGTTACCGATTCGGTTATGGTTACGAACACAATATTTGCTGATATGGGCAATGTTGCTCCTTCCAATTATGGTGCTGGCAAAGCTTTTGATTTACGGAACGTCGATATTGCATATTGTAAAATTCAAAATTGCACGTTCGTGAATGCACAAGATCGAATTGTGCGGCATTATCAATCGACAAGTCCGATACACAACTTTATTTTTGACCATAATACGGTTGTCAATAGTATGAGTTATCATGGATTTTTGTCTCTTGGAAAAGTAGATTCGACAGGAACAGGGATATTGCAAATAACGAATAATTTACTTGTCGACCATTTTGCTTTAGGTGCAGATACAGCATATATCCGGCAAGTTGAATTTTCAGATCCGGGCGAACTGGATGCATTCGGTAATCCTCGAATGGCTTGGGTCTTAACGAATAAAAATAATGCTGCTGTCTGGAATATAAAAAATAATTATTATGCCATCACAGATTCTGGCGCAGCTGTTCGTGCCTTGAAAGCATCTGATGGGTATATTCCACGGGCAGATACCACCAAAGAAGACCCATTCCTGACATGGAATATGAATACCGTTCTTGCTTCACAGGGAAAAGATACAACAGCGACGTTTAAAAAAATAAAAGTATCCATGACATCGGTACCTCCATTGATGACATCAATGATAAGATGGGTCTATACACCCAGAACGACTGCAATGACACTGACGGGTACTTATAGTAATCCAAATTATGGCGGCACTAATATAGGTGTCACTATTCCATATTCTCTTTCTACCCATGGTGATGGAAAGCAGAAAAATTCTGGCGATACATACTATAAAGCGTCTTTGATTCCGGGAACGACAGGCATCTATGCATTAGATTACAATCGTAAATCCCTTGAATGGTATGCGTGGTATCCCTACGAAAGCCAACTTGGTGTCGGAAACGTACTTAATTGTTCGTACAAATCTTCGGTGAATTTACAATCTGCCGGTACCGACGGAAAAACTATTGGCGATCCGCGATGGACATGGAATGGTTTTATTCCGGGCATCGTCATATTTACAGCTTCGCAGACAACGGTGAATTTTGACACGGTAGCGAAGAATGCAAGTAAAACAGATACGATTGTCGTTTCCAGCGGCGGAAGTTCGCCACTTGTCATTGACTCCGTAAAATCGACAGCAACAGAATTTACGGTTACACCTACGAATGCTACTATCAGCGCAGGCAGTAGCCAAAAATTTGCAATTACGTACCATCCGACAACACCCGGTGCGAAATCTGGAAATATTATTTTCTATCATAATACCATTTCAGATACCGTATCGGTTAGTGGAAATGTGGTTTCTGCCGCAGCATTTGTCGCGTCTCCCATATCCATCGATTTTGGAACTCTGACTGGTACAGTCGGAACGAATATCTCAAAGAAAGATAGCACTGTCGTGACGAATCATGGCACAATAGCGCTCAATATTACCAATGTCACCTCGTCGAATTCTTTATTCACAGTTACTCCGACCACGGCAACGGTGGGCGTTGAATCATCGCAAACATTCTATATCACGTTCACTCCGACAGCGAGTGGTGCGCAAACTGGAAAAATTACGTTTGTTGATAATTCACTGACCAAGGATACCATAACCGTCAAAGGTAATGCAACGGTGACTTCAGTCCTTGGAAGTGCTATTCCCAAGGCGTTCCAACTTCATGATAATTATCCCAATCCATTTAACCCGTCCACGACAATTAAATATGATTTACCGCAACAAAGTACAGTAACGTTGAAGGTATATTCATTGCTTGGCCAAGAAGTCGCCACGTTAGTGGATGGTGAACAAACAGCCGGATATCATCAGATTGTCTGGATGGGAAAAAATGATAACGGAAAAATTGTTTCCAGCGGCGTTTATTTCCTGCGTATTTTTGCGAAAGCAAATGGCAATGGTAATGAGTCGTTCACGCAAGTCAAGAAGATGTTGATGCTCAAATAATTTGATGCTCAACTCCATATTCTGTTTGGAATGTGGATGATGAAAAGAGAATGATCCATAAGAATGTGGCCGTCGTTTTTGTTAGGCAAAGAGAATGGCGGCCACGGATTAAATAATGGACGTTAAATAGATTTTTGTCGACTCTTTTTTTTCGTTATGACTTATGAAGCATCCAGTCATCCATTCTTATTCTGGCTGGATGCTTCTTTTTAATTTGTGTTCAATATTTAATAACCATCAAGAGAACGTTTATGAATTTATTCGATCTATCGGGGAAAACGGCAATTGTCACAGGTGCAAGCACGGGACTTGGAAAAGGTATGGCACTCGGATTCGCTGAAGCGGGCGCTGATCTTGTTTTAGTGGACTATGTTTCAAGCGATGAGACTGTACAAGAAATACAAGCACTGGGACGCAAGGCGGTTTCTATTGTCGCGAACCTTATGACCACTCAACCGATCTCATCTATTCTTGAAGAAACAATTCGGACATTTGGAAAAGTAGATATACTCGTGAACAACGCGGGAATTATCCGAAGAGTACCTGCGATAGATTTTTCTGAAAAAGACTGGGATGAGGTGATGGCGATTAATTCGAAAACTGTTTTTTTCTTTTGTCAGGCCGTTGCGCGTGATATGATGAAACGAAAATACGGGAAGATCATTAATATTGCATCACTCCTTGCTTTTCAAGGCGGCATTATCGTGCCTTCCTATTCTGCAAGTAAAGGAGCAACAGCACAGGTAACCAAAGCGCTTGCCAACGAATGGGCACAGCATGGAATCAATATCAATGCAATTGCACCGGGTTATATGGCAACCAATAACACCAAAGCACTTCGAGAAGATGCGGTTCGTTCAAAATCGATCTTAGATCGTATTCCAGCAGGCAGGTGGGGAACCCCGGATGATGTGAAAGGCGCGGCAGTATTCCTTGCATCGCAAGCGTCGAATTATGTCAATGGGCATATCCTTGTTGTGGACGGCGGATGGTTGGCGCGGTAAGACGATCGAACTGTTGTGGATGCTGTATTACGACATATTGAATTATCCGGCATTGTTCCCGTTGCCATTGTTGAAGAGGAGGACGAAGCACTACCGCTTGCAAAAACACTCTGTGAAAACGGTTTGCCGGTCATTGAAGTAACACTTCGTACGCACAAAGCTGTACGTGTTGTAGAACGAATTACAAAAAATTTTCCCGACATGATCGTTGGCGCAGGAACTGTACTCACCGTTGAAGAAGCTCAAACAGTGATAAATGCTGGAGCGCGTTTTCTTGTATCGCCGGGTTCTAGTACAAAAGTTATCGAGTATTGTCTCGATCAAACCATTCCTATTATTCCGGGAGTGATAACACCGACAGAAATGCAGCGAGCTCTTGAATACGGACTTGAGGTTGTTAAATTTTTCCCGGCAGAAGCAAGCGGAGGATTGGATTATCTTAAAGCGGTTGCTGCACCGTTCACGAAGCTGAAATTTATTCCTACTGGCGGTATAGAGCCATCATTACTCTTGTCCTACTTACGGTTTCCCAAAGTCATTGCCTGCGGAGGAAGCTGGATGGTTCGGCCCGAAATGTTGAAGACAGGGCAATATGAAGAGATTGCTTCGTTAACGCGGCAAGCTGTTACAGCAGTTTTGGGATTCGAACTTCGGCATATTGGGATGTCTGCACATTCTGCTGCCGACGCGTATAAAGCTATGGATCGATTAACAAAAATGATTCAATATTCTGTACCAAAAACAGAAGATTCACTCTTTAGTAAAAAAAATAGTAACGACGTAAAGTACAGTTCTGCCAGCGATTTTTTTGCTCTTGGAACTAACTTTATTAAACGGGCTATAGCATACCTGGCACAAAAAGGTATTGTCATCAAGCCCGAGACACAACAAATTCAAAACGGACAACTTGTTGCTGTCGATGTAAATCTTGAGATAGACGGTTTCGCTCTTCGTTTAATTCAAGTATCATGAGTTCGGAAAAGCATAAAAATAATATGGCATTTGCACGAATATATGTGCAGATGAAATTACGAGGAATTGAATGATGGATGTAAGATGTTCTACGAATCCGGAAGGATTCAAAAGGATGACGACCGAGGAATTACGGAAGTCATATTGTATTGATACGCTTTTTGCTTTCGATGAAGTGCCGATGGTGTATTCGGATATTGATCGATCCATAACGGGTTCTGCCGTACCGGTCAAAAAAACGTTACAGCTTTTAGCAACAAAAAAGGAAATGGCGGCGGAATATTTTGCCGAACGCCGTGAAGTTGGTGTCATCAATATCGGCGATGAAGGTCTTATCGAAGTCGATGGCAAAGCTTATTTTCTCCGACACAAAGATGCGTTGTATATCGGCAGGGGAGCGAAGCACGTAGAGTTTAAAAGCAACAACGCTGCGCGGCCTGCAAAATTTTATTTTGTCAGTTATCCGGCACACAAAGAATATCCGACAGTTCATATTCCATTTGCGAAAGCGATTCAAGCAAAACTCGGAAGCCAGCGTGACGCCAATAAACGCACGATCAATAAACTTATTCTGCCGGAGCTTGTTCAAAGCTGTCAGCTTGTTATGGGACTGACGGAATTAGATGAGGGAAGTATGTGGAATACGATGCCGTCGCACACACACCAACGGCGTTCGGAAGTGTATATGTATTTTAATATCGATGCCGACGCGCTTGTGATTCATGTCATGGGTCAGCCGAATGAAACGCGGCACATTTTTATGCGTAATGAACAAGCGGTATTAAATCCGAGCTGGTCGATTCATTCCGGAGTCGGCACACGTCATTACAGTTTTATTTGGGCGATGGGCGGAGAGAATCAAGTGTTTGACGATATGGACAATGTCTCGATGAATGAACTTCAATAGAAGGAGCACGTATGAAAACGATAATTTTTCTGAAGAAGAAAAAAATACAATCTCTTCGTTCATTGGCAAAGAGTCTAGTTGTGCTTGTGTGTCTGATCGTCGGTTCGATGTTTGCAAAAGATCAACAGGTGATTGTTACGGTTTCAAATCCAATCGAACTGAATCGACCTAACGAAACAATTGCAATTCCATGGAATGCGTTAAAACAATATCTTCCGACATTGGATTCCACGAATGTGCTTGTTCTTGATGCAAAAACAAATAACGAACTTGTGACGCAAGTGATGAATGATGATCGAACAAATGCGCCGCAGGAATTAATTTTTCAATCCAGCATTGGATCAAAAGAAGTAAAACAATTTATCGTTCAAGCGGTGAAGAGAGAACGTAAGATCATCACATCGCTCACCGACGCTCGTTTTATGGTTCCTCGTGAAGATGTTGCGTGGGAAAATGATCGCATCGCGCATCGGATGTACGGTCCTGCGTTAGCAAAGGAATCGAATAACGGCATCGATGTATGGACAAAACGTGTACGTTATCTCATTGTTGAAAAATGGTATCACGACGATGAACTGCCGGGCAGTGCACGACTTCCTTATCATATCGATCGCGGAGAAGGCGCTGATTTTTACGATGTCGGACGATCGCTCGGCGATGGAAGCTGCGCATTATATGAAAACGATTCGCTCTATCAACCTGGTGTTTTCGAAACACATAAAATATTATCGACCGGCCCGATTCGTGCAAAGTTTGAGGTGACGTATAAGCCGGTGATATTCCATGGCAGAAAAATTTTAGAAGTAAAACGAATTTTGCTTGATGCCGGCAGCAATCTCAATAAAATTGAAGTGACCTATCGATGTGATTCGGTCACAGAAAAAGTACCGTTTGCCGTCGGAAATGTGAAACGCAAAGGCGTGTTAAGTTATAAAGATTCGGAACGTAAGTGTGTAAGTTTGTGGGGTGCAACAAACGATAATGCAGAAAACGGTGCTCTCGGTACGGGTATTGTGATGCCGAAGGAATATTTTTTTGGTATCAAAGAAGATAACAAACACGTACTCATTCTGGGAACGATCGCATTGAATAAAACCGCAACATATTTTGCCGGCGCCGGCTGGACACGAAGCGGTGATTTTCATTCTGCCGACGATTGGAATAAATATTTAAAAGAATATTCAGAGCGATTGGAAGCTCCTCTCCAGATAAGTTTATCAGTTGGAAAATAAATTGACAACGGTACACCTTGTACTATCTGAGTTCCGAGAATAATTACATAATAGAAGAGATGATGGAAATAAAAAAAAGCTATGGAAACAATAAAGGGGAAAGTTTTTTTATGTATGACAGTGAAAAATTCAACGATGTGATGAAATGCGCTCAAAGAGAATCAAACAATGAGCTTAAGGAAATATTTTTATGAAACAGTCTTGGTATTCCATTATATGCAATAAATTTCTAGTCTGTAGTATCTTTATCATTCAATGCGCTTTTGCCAAAGATACTTCATCGCATGTTCCTATTTTACAAAAAATTACAACAGGTAATGTCTACTTCGTATCGCCCAGCGGCAGCGATACAAATCCTGGAACGTTCGCCCAACCGCTTCTCACCATTTCTGCTGCAATTGCAAAAGCAGCTGCGGGAGATACAATTTATGTAAGAGGAGGAACGTACTCGTTCACAGGTTCTTCGACCGCGATTACTTTGCCTGCCAAATCCGGTTCAAGTGTAACCAACAGATGTAATTTAATCGGGTATCAAGGCGAACGCGCGCTTCTGGATTTTTCAGCAATGACCGGCACATCTGCCGATGGATTAAAAATTACCGGCAGCTTTTGGTACGTCAAAGGATTCGATTGCAAAGGCGCACCGCATAACGGCA
>DATKMP010000230.1:0-2986 GCA_035541775.1 Bacteroidota bacterium
ATGGCGAAATCATCTTCTTGCTTTGGCTTGAGGCCGCGCGCTTTGCGCATAATGCCGCGAACTTCTTCTTTCGTTTCGTCCATATTATTGATGGAAGCAGCACGAACCATAATCGAGATGCCGCCGCGAAACGACAAGAACTCCTCAAAGAAACGATTGATCGGAACATAGACTCTGTTATCCATGCTCTCTAAGCCGAGAAAACTTCCTTGCTTTTCCAAAACGCCGACAACTCTAAACTGATAGTTTCCGACTTTGATAGACTTCCCGATAGGATTTTCATTGGGAAAAAGATTAGAGGCAATTTCCGAACCGATCACACAAACAGGGCGACCGCCATCGGCTTCCGCGCTGGTAAAATATCTTCCGAAAGCAAGATTGGCTCCGTTGGTTTCCAACATATTGCTATTGGTTCCCAGAACGGTGATATCGTCCACGACCTTTCGTCCGTATTGCGCTGGCCTTGTTGCACCGATGATCGGCGTCATGGCACGCACGGTCTGTGCTTGCCGTTCGATCGCATTGGATTGATCGATTTTTATATCACGCCGATTGCGGTACTTCCACCAATCGCCGCCGCCGCCCCACGGCCACTTCTGAACATACAAGACATCTGCGCCGATTGACGAAATACTTTTATTGAACGCGCGGTTCAATCCTTCGATGGCCGTGCCCATCAGCGTCACCGATACAATACCGATGATGATGCCGAGCATCGTCAACACCGAGCGCATTTTGTTTGCGCGAATGGCAGCGAAGGCAATTGCCATGCCTTCTTTAAATTCATCAAAAATAAATTTCATACGATCGGCGATAAGGGACGAGAAACGATTCTTCGTTTGATTACCGGTTCATCGCGTTCAACAGCGCCATCCCGCAAACGAATAACGCGATGAGCGTGTTCGGCAATATCTTCTTCGTGTGTTACGAGCACAATCGTGTTGCCTTCTTTATGCAGCGCATCAAACAGCGCCATGATTTCTTCGCCGGTCTTTGAATCAAGATTCCCTGTCGGTTCATCCGCTAAAAGAATGGATGGTTGCGTGACGAGCGCACGCGCCACAGCAACACGCTGGCGTTGTCCACCGGAAAGCTCATTGGGTTTATGATGGATGCGCGGCGTTAAACCGACACGTTCAATAGCATTCTTTGCCAATTTTTTTCGTTCCGCAGCAGAAATGCCGCCGTAAATAAGCGGCAATTCTACGTTGTGCAACACATCGGAACGCGCCAGCAAATTAAATGTCTGAAACACAAACCCAATTTCTTTATTCCGTACTTTTGCGAGTTGATTATCGTTCATATCGCTGACATTTTGATTGTTCAATTCATACAAACCCGAAGTAGGTGTATCGAGGCAGCCAACGATATTCATCATTGTTGATTTTCCGGAACCGGAGGGACCCATAATCGCGACATATTCATTTTTCTGAATTTCCAATGATACACCATTGAGCGCATGCACTTGCTCTTCGCCCACCTGATAAAATTTCTTAATGTTCACCAACCGGATGATTGCTGGCATACCGACATCCTTTCTACTATTCAACTTCTTTCAGTTTTGCTTCAATTTGTTTTTTATAACGTTCATCGTTGACGACAGAAGCTGCCCATTGAAACGTTTCTTTTGCTTTTTGCTTTTGTCCCTGCGCCTGATATGCTTCGCCTAAGGAGACAATTGCCGGAACGTAATTTTTATCTAAGCTAAGCGATTTAGTTAAATTCATCATCGCCCGTTCAAGTTCGCCTTTTTTTATCAGCGCTTCAGCAAGACTTTGATAGGAATCTGCTGTATCGGGACGCAGCTCAACATATTTATTAAAGTGACGCACCGCTTCGTCATACCGTTTGAAGTAAAAGCAAAAATATCCATACCGATGCCAAACGCGCCAGTCGTTCGGTCTGGATGCGGCCAACAGTTTATATTCGTTTTCTGCTTCGTCATTTTTTTTTGAACGAATCAACATCGCTGCTTTAGCCGTACGGCCGGCGAGTTCATCTAATTTAATGGCTTCATCCAATTGCTTCCAACCTGCTGCATCGTCTCCGCCCATGAGGGAAGGAGCGATTAAATAATATTGCGCCAATCCAATTCGCGCTTCCACCATAGAAGGATCGAGTTCCACAGCACGAACAAATGCTTTTTTAACTTTCGGGGCAAGAAATGCCTGTTTAAAAATACCGGCGGTTTGTGCCCGCTCACCGACTGCCGCGCCATATAAAAATTGGTATTCTGCACTCTTCGGGTCGATTTCAGTGGCTCGTTCAAATTCATCGGCAGCTTTTTCCACATCGCGCCCTGAATATTTATGATTCAAGAATACTTGACCGAGTCCGCCGTGTGCGCCGGCATTGTTGTCGTCGTTTTTTAGAATTGTTTCGAACATCGATCGCGCTTCGGCAAACTTACCGCTCTTCAACAGCGCTTTGCCTTCATCTACCGACTGCGATTGAGACAGGAGCGGCAACATCATTCCGACAACAATACTGCATAGCGCCCGAAGCGACATGATTATTTTTTCTCCTGATCGGCACTGGCGCCTGTACGCGTGATAGTTCTGTTATCGACTTTCACTTTGGATCCGCTTTCAAGATCGCGATTGATTGCTTTGAAGGGGCCAGTAACGACTTCTTGTCCTTCGATGCCGTTCGCTGTCACCTCCACGTAGGCATCATTACTGATGCCGCGCTTGACGGGAAGTGTTGTCGCCTTTCCCTCTTTCACGACGAAGACCACTTCTTCTAACTTGTCGTTGTCTTTCTTGGCAGCAGTTTCAAGATGTGCTTCGCCTTCTTTGGGTTGTTCCACTTTTTCTTTTTTCGGAATACGAACCGTGACCGATTGAATCGGAACGGCCAATACATTTTGCTTGGTTTCTGTTTCAATATCCGCCGACATCGACATTCCAGGGCGAAACGTAGCGTTTTGAGATTGATTCAGTAAAATGCGAACCTGAAAATTGGTCACCTGGTCTTGCGTGCCGGT
>DATKMP010000231.1:0-4353 GCA_035541775.1 Bacteroidota bacterium
GCATCCCGTGTTAACGGTGATTCAAAACATTACGGATTTAAACGGAAACATGCTGGATACAACAGCAAGTAAAAATAAATACACATTCTAACTCATTGAATCGTACCGATTGAACCAGGCCCCGAAGGATTTCCTTTGGGGCTTTTTTTGTGGAGATGTTGATGATTAAAAAATAATTTCGATATGACGTTGAATCTCTCTTAGAGAACTTGTAGATTGAACAAGATTCTAACGGTTACGCATATTGATTATGAATTTTGGTCTCAGACATCTTCCCCATCACGTGCTCCAATTGCTTCAGCACATTATGAGCAGGCGCAACGCCATGCTCTTGCTGCGTTTTGTTGCCGCTTTTTTTATTCTTCTAACGCTCTACTCCATTTGTTTCCACTCTCTGATGCATCTTGAACATCGAGAATACAGTGCCATTACCGGAATCTACTGGACGATTTCCACAATGACCACACTGGGTTTGGGCGACATAACTTTTGAATCTGACATAGGCAAACTTTTCACCATCATTGTTGTCGGGAGCGGCGTCTTATTTTTGCTCGTGCTGATTCCATTCGTTATCATTCAATTGTTCCAATCGTCGGCGCGTGTGCCGCGTGAATTGCCGGAAGGAACGAGCGGGCATGTTATTCTGGTCACATTCAGTCCCTTGACCAATGCGTTGATCGAACGATTGCGCCGGTATAGATATCCATACGTTGTGCTGACCGCAGATATCACGGAAGCAATGCATCTCAAAGATCAAGGGATTAAAACTGTCGCCGGGGAATTCGACGACCCAACAACATTTCATGAATTACGGATCGAACACGCTGCCTTCGTCGTGGAAAGCGCTTCCGATATTATCAATACGTCGCTCACCTACACGGTGCGGCAAACATCTTCTGCGATTCCAATTATCTCTACGGCACAGAATGCCGTAGCGGTGCCAATTCTAGAAAAAGCCGGCTGTACGCATGTGCTGGCTCTTGATGAAATGATGGGGCAATCGTTGGCGCGCAGAATTATTGCCGGCGATGCGATGGCGCACGTCATCGGACAAATTGACGAATTAGTCATTGCCGAAGCCGCTGTGGCACACACGCCGCTCGTTGGCAAAACTCTCGCGCAAGCGGATCTTATGAATATCGCTGGCGTAAATGTAGGGGGGATTTGGGAGCATGGAACATTCTCGTTGGCTGAAAGCCATCGCACACTCACAGAAAAAAGTATTCTTGTCATTACCGGCCCGCAACAACAAATCGATCGTTATAACGAACTCTTCTGCATCTACAATATTAACAGTGCACCGATCCTTATAATCGGCGGCGGCAGTGTAGGAACAGCGCTCGCTCATGCCGTCGCTGAACGCGATTTGGAATATCGTATCGTTGAAAAAAATTCCGCATTAGTTCCCGCCGATAACCATTTTCTTGCAGGCGATATTACCGATCCAGCCATTGTTGCACAATCAGGTTTTGCACACGCTCCCGCCGTGGCGGTCACCTCCCACGATGACCCGACGAATATTTATCTCACGACATTTTTACGCCACAGCCGCAACGATGTTCAAATCATCAGCCGTGCAACATTAGATAGAAATGTGCGCATTCTTCATGCTGCGGGGTGCGACTTTGTGGTTTCGCATGCATCCTTAGGGGCAAATAATATTTTACATCTTTCAAAGCGCGGCAATATTCTTATGCTTGCCGAAGGAGTGGATGTGTTCCGCGTGAAAATACCGAAAGCATTTGAGGGAAAACTTGTACGCGATACTTCTCTCCGCAACACATGCGGGTGCAATATTGTGGGAATTCGTACAAACGGTTCTATGATCACCAACCCGCGCGCTGATTCTTTTTTGACGGAAGACGATGAATTGATTCTCATTGGCAGCGTGGAAGCCGAAGAAAAATTTTTCCGGTTCTATAATCCGATAACAGAAAACGAATGAGGAGGCATGTATGTCCATTCTTCAAAAAGAAATTATCCTGCCGGCTCGCCGCCGAGGATTTTATCTTATCACGCCGGACATCGTTTCTCAACTGCCGGAGTTGAATGCTGTCCGAACAGGCGTGTTACATATCTTTATCAAACATACGTCAGCATCTCTTACACTGAATGAAAATGCCGATCCTGCCGTCCGCAAAGATTTTGAAAACTATTTTACCCGCACCATTCCGGATGGTGCATCGTATTACGAACACGATACCGAAGGCGATGACGATATGCCTGCACATCTAAAAGCATCGCTCCTCGGCAGCAGTGTTTCAATCCCTATCACCAACGGAACGCTGAATCTTGGCATGTGGCAGGGAATTTATTTATGCGAGCACCACAATTATGGCGACGAACGTGAATTTGTTTGTACTATAATAGGGGAATGAACATCATCATAGAGAGAAAAACAATTATGAAATCATTGACCCATCAAATCGTTTTTATTACCGGAGCAAGCAGCGGTATCGGACGATCATGTGCACGTGCGTTTGCAGAAGCAGGCGCAAACCTTCTTCTTGTTGCCCGCCGCAGCGATCGGTTGGAACAACTTGCCGCCGAGTTCCAACAACAATATAATACTCGATCACACATTGCCTCATTAGATGTTCGCAATCGCACTGCCGTGGAACAATTTTATTCTTCCCTTCCTTCTGAATGGAATGCCATCGATATTCTTGTGAACAATGCCGGATTAAGCCGCGGCTTGGATAAACTTCATGAAGGAAAAATCGAAGACTGGGACGAAATGATCGACACCAATATAAAAGGATTATTATATATCAGTCGTACGGTTATTCCCGGAATAGTACATCGACAGCGCGGAACAATCATCAACATTGGATCCATTGCCGGGCACGATGTATATCCGGCTGGCAACGTGTACTGCGCAACAAAGCATGCGGTGCATGCCTTAACACAAGGCATGCGCATGGATTTGGTCGATACGCCAGTACGTGTTTGCACTGTCGATCCCGGGCTCGTGGAAACCGAATTCAGCGAAGTTCGTTTCCATGGCGATACAAAACGTGCAAAAACCGTGTACCAAAATATTACACCACTTACCCCCGATGATGTTGCAGAGGTTGTAGTCTTTGCTGCAACTCGTCCATTGCATGTGCAAATCGGAGAAATTATTATTTATCCAACCGCACAAGCATCGCCATCTCTTGTTCATCGTCACGCCTAATTTTTCTTCTGTGCACGGGCAAAAAATTTTGCCCGTGTTTTTTGATTTCATATACTTTTTAAAAACCTTCGATTTTCAATCAAAAACAGCGTTGTAATTTTTACAATTCATGAAATATACCCTATTTGCGGTATGGTATAATAAAGACTGTCATCATAAATTGGAACTGTCTTAAATGAGTCCCAATCTCTAAAGACAGATAGTTCTTCGACAACAGAGGAGGTGGCACGCGAATGAAGTATGTTGTTTAAACGCGCCAGTAAAAAAGTTCATACGTGATTTGGACTTACTAAGACGAAAGATTTTTTTATCGGACTTCAAGAAAGATCGACGGGTGATGGAAGCATAGGACATTACTCTTTCCTCCGGGAGTGGGAAGAGACAATGTCCTACGCTTACCGTTTTTGCCGTTGATGCCGATGGTAAAAATAAAAGGTTCATGTTTTATTCATCACAAAAATAAAATGAGGAATTACATGAAGGTACAACAAACATCTATGAAGAAACATTTCGGCTGGATGCCGGATGTTCCTGACCACCGAGACCAAATATACGCCGCGCCCGTTAGTTGGTTGGCAAAACTTCCCAATGCTGTGGATTTACGTCAACAATGTCCGCCGGTGTACGATCAAGGACAATTAGGAAGCTGTACGGCGAATGCAATT
Organism: Bacteroidota bacterium; assembly: GCA_035541775.1. GTDB lineage: Bacteria > Bacteroidota > Ignavibacteria > UBA10030 > UBA10030 > DATKMP01. The sequence continues at coordinate 3,844 of DATKMP010000231.1, forward strand.
GTTGCCGCCATTGAATTTGACCAAATGAAACAGCAGCTAAAATATTTTATGCCGTCGCGCTTGTTTCTATATTATAATGAGCGTGCTATGGAAGGCACCATCGATTCCGACGGCGGCGCACAAATACGCGATGGCATGAAAAGCATCAATGCCCAGGGTGATTGTCCGGAAAAATTATGGCCGTACATCCTTGCCCGTTTTGCCGACAAACCTTCTGCGTCGTGTTACACGAATGCGATGAAACATAAAGCTGTTTTATATCAACGCGTAAGCCGTGTTGCAAACCAGATGAAGGCGTGTCTCGCAGCAGGATATCCGTTCGTCTTTGGTTTCTCTGTGTACGAAAGTTTTATGAGTACCGCAGTAGCCAAGAGCGGACATGCAGAAATGCCAAAATCCAACGAACCCTTGGAGGGCGGGCACGCAGTTCTCGCCGTCGGGTATAACGATGCTCATCAATGGTTCCTCGTCAGAAATTCTTGGGGCCCATCGTGGGGGTTGAAAGGATAT
>DATKMP010000232.1:0-8761 GCA_035541775.1 Bacteroidota bacterium
GCTTCAACTTGCGAATGACCGCCGCGTTGAATTGAAACTTGCTCGCGCTGCAGAACAAACCGCGTTGTTACAACAGCGGTTGAGCGAGCTGGGGAATTTACCTTCATTAAAAATCGGAGCGGAATACGGTGTTAAGAATGGTTATGAACCCGACCTCGACGTATGGCGTGGAAATTGGGTAGTCTTTGCCACGGCACAAATTCCCATTTATGATGGGAGTCGTACCAAACATCAAGTGGAAGAATCGCAAGCGTCGCTGGCGGCAGAACATGCTCACACCGACGACGTCACAAAACAAATTCATGCAGAAGTCGAGCAAACGATCGCTGATGTTCAAGCTGCAAAAACAAAAGTAGAAATTTCCAAAGTGCAGCTTCAACAAGCGCATGATGCAGTCACGATTGCTCGCACGCGTTATGAAGTCGGTACCGTTACGAATCTCGATCTCTTGGATGCAGAAACAGCAGAATCAGCATCCAAGCTTGCCGACTTGCAGGCACTGTATCAATACGTTATCAGCAATTACCAATTACAAAAAGCGGTCGGCACACTGATATCGAATTAGGAAATTGCTTTTCACTTTTCTGTTGATGATATTGTGTTCCAACAAAAATATTTTGGACTGAAAAGAATTATGCTTAATCGTAAATTATTTTTTCTTGTGCTGTTTGTTATGATGTATGTCTGCACACTTCACGCACAAATCGTTCAGCCGGCATCCAGCGACCGCCATCCATGGTGGGTGAATCTGGGCGGCGGCGGCGCATTCCTCGGAAATGATGTTACGATGACCGCGGGAGCAATTTATTCCTATCAATTTGAATCGACAATTATCAGCGCGCGCATTATGGGATTGACCAATGAAAATCCAACGGTGCAGGAAATTCATGCAACGACGGTCAATTATAAGTTCGCCGATTATGGAATTCTTTATGGGCCGATCTGGCATTTTGGAAATGGGTACGTTGCTACAACCGGTGGCATCGGTTTAGTACGGGCCGCGTATGAACGCCCGGCCGGAACTTCGACCGCCACAAGTTTTAGCGTGCCGCTTGAAGTGCAGTTGGGATATCGCATCACATCGACGGTCGGCATTGGTTTGTATCCGTATGCAAGCATCAATACAGAAAAATCGTTCTGGGGAATGATGGCTTGCGTACAATTAGGAATATGGTGAGGCGTTCAAGAAAAACTCCTTGCCTTTGCATCAATAATTTGATATTTTAAATATGCTACAGCGGCCTGTTATGGAAATAACGGGCTTTATTGTCTTAGCAAGAATTGTTCTTTACCACGGTGGCCATAGTTCAGTTGGTTAGAACGCCAGGTTGTGGCCCTGGAGGTCGTGGGTTCAAATCCCACTGGTCACCCCAGTAACCCATTGCAAAATTTTCGATTTAATGATTTTGTAATTGCATTTTCATTCATGCAATCGACCATCACACAATCGACAATTCATTTGCCCCTATCGTCTAGAGGCCTAGGACACGGGCTTTTCAAGCCTGTAACACGAGTTCGAATCTCGTTGGGGGCACTGCCACTCTGAGTGAAATCAGCAGATTTCAATTTTTCCGTAAAATGTCATTTCCAAAGAAGTACCAATGGTCCTAAGAATATTTCTTCCGAGAGTACATCGCCACACCCCATTGGGTAACAACAAAGTGCTTTCTTCACCATCCCACCACTCCGTAAAATTGTTTGTTGAAAAAATAAAACTCGTAAAACGTACGCTGTAATGGTACCCAATCGCTGCAAAAGAATCAAGCGGCGTTTTCCTCCGTTGTTTGTTCTTTCCGCACTCGCAATTTCATTTATTTTACAACTCAAAAGCTCAAAGACTTATCGACTTTTTCCTGCACAATAAATTTTTTGATTCTCGTTTTCTTCAAACGCTGAACATTTGCAATCGGACTGAATCCGTATTTCAATCGGTAGCGTTTATCAAGACGCAGCAAATCCGTGCAGGGGCAGTCCTTGCTCGAAAGACAAAACTGGTGATTCGTTTGCGTACGAACGATGCAGGTTTTTATTTTGCATCGAGTTCGCGACGGTAACTTTTCCGGATCATCGACTCGGCATCCGGGACACGGATTGTGTTTTCGTAAATGCACGCGGCACAAGTTGCAATTAATTCCGCAAGGCGCGATGAGTTTTGTGCACAAAGCGCCGACGTTTGTCTTTTTCTGTACCACAGAGAATAATTACCACGTATAGCGAATGGTGTAAGTAATTGTTCGCTCCTCATCCTTTTGCAGTTTTACCGGAAAGCGGACGGTGGACTGATCTACTTTTTCCCATTTCTCCGTTGCGGTTTTTATATCCCAATCGTTCCAGCGCCACGGATGTTCGTACACGAATATTTCTACCGGTTCGGTTTTATGGTTGCGCAGTTTTATCTCAAACGTTTCTTCCACCACGTGCCCGGAAACGACAACGTGAAAATCTTTTTGTGCTCGTTCGCCCACAAGATCGAACGCATTGCCGAGATACAGTTTCATTTCTTCATCTTTGGGCGTGTGGTCGATTTCATCTTCGCCGGCAAATTGTTCTTTGCCGTCGTCATCGCGTTTATACACACGCACTTTGCCTTTCGGCAGCGGCATGCCGAGCCCGGATTTCTCATCGTTCTTGAAGGCAATGAACACGCCCACTTTGGTGTTGGACTCCTGTCCGAATGTTCCCTGGCCGCGATACGAAATGTTGTTTCGCCAATAACGCCACTGCTCATTCATTCCGTCGAAAATAAACATTTTCTTTGCAGTAACATGGTGCGCCGAGGTCAATTGGATTTGTTTTGTTTCGTCGTTGTTGATGTCGGTTTTACGCTGCAACGAATAAAGTTTGTATTCGAATAATTCTTTTTGCTCAAATTGTTTTTTAAAATCGGGCATTCGTTCTAGTTGAGCATTTGTAACCAATCCTCCAAATCGAGCTGGTTCCGGTATTCTATTCACGTCTCCTGCGACAAGTTTTAATCCCGTGTTTTTAAATGTTGATCCCGAATGATTCGTGATAGTAACCCAGCCCGTGAGATCGAGATGCGTATCGTTTGCATCTAAAAGAACGACGTAGTTGCAATCCCAGTTAATTTTCGCTGCAAGGTAGCTGATTTCGGTCTTATGTTTTCCGGCAGAAGAATTTTCCAACAGCCATTTCAATTGCGGCTTCAGAATGAGACCTTCCGGGAGACTCGGCAGCGATAACCGTCCCTGGGGCGACATCTCGATTTTTCCGTTGATCTCGGCAATCATCGGACCGTAAGAAAGCAATGTTGCTTTGATGGTGTCTTCGATTTTTGTGATGGGATTATTTTTGCAGAAATAGACTTCTTTGCCGATGTACTTATCATATATTTTATTCTGTTGGAGCACATCGTATTGGTAATTTTGTTCCAGTACGTTTACTGCCTTTGGTTCAGTCAAACTGGAAAAATGCAGTGATGTTCCGTCGATGGTGGCAGGAATATCCGGCACAATGACGGTATTCAATCCGTCGGATAAAGTCATCGTTCGCTCTTCCCGCACCAAAGCGATATCGGAATTGTAAATCGTGAGATCGACAGATTGGCGTTCGCTGGCCGATATCGGCTGTTGTGAAAAAGCAAATGAAACAATCGTTGACGTGAACAAGAGAATGATACCAATAGGATGCTTCATAACACACCTCGATTATTGTGGTACAGAAAATTATTTCGATGCTGAAAAATATTTTTCAGGAATTTTATTCCAGAACTTCATCAAGATTGGCGCAATCAGTAATGCAAACGTCGCAACAAGAATTCCGACAACGGCATCGGTCACATAATGATACCGTCCGTAAAACGTCGAAATGTACAGCGAGAGAACAATCGGCATTAAAATCCAGAACGATGGGCGATGATAGCGGTACGCCATGATCCACATAATCGTTGCCGCTGCGGCATGCGGACTGGGAATCGATCCTCCGGCAAAATGCAAATGGCTGCGGATGAATTCACCGAGGAACGTGAAAAAGTATCCTTGCAGGGGAACCGTGTAAAGTTCTTTGAGATGGTACATTGGACTTGCAACAGGGTAGAGGATGAATCCGATATCGCACAAAACATTGGTGAGTCCGAGCGTGAAGAAGTAATCTTCCATTGCCAGTTCGCCGCGTTTATAATAGATGATGCCACAGAGTACGGGATATAACGGGATATAGATAACGTACGAGAACATCAACCATTCCGTTAACGGTTTCGAAATATAATCTTCGATCCATAACGTCGGCTGCACGCCGAACATATATTGCTCAAAATCCAGAACGTCGTCGTCCATCCATTGATGCTGCACGATCATTTGTAATTTATCGACAGCGCCGAACAGATATGCAAATGCAAGAACGATGGGCGCCATGCGAATGAAAAATTTCCAAAATTTATTTTTTGCTTTTTCACTGAACCGGTTGACGCACACGTACATAATACCGACGATCATGTTCTTGAGTACCAGCAGCAACCAATGTTCAACTTGCGAACAATAGATCATCGCCAGCAGTGAAAAAAGCGCAAGCGTTCCGAGAATCAATGTATCCGTGGCGTTGAGCCGTACTCTTCCGATGGTGAGTTGTTTGTTCGTCATATTCTTTCTTGAGAACCCAACGTATTGATTCTCGTGACTCAAAGTCAAGAAGCTGTTATTCATCCAAAACAAATAAAGAAATCTAACGAAAGCCCGAGCAGCCAGTGTGTAAGAATGGCGGGAATAATAGATCGCGACCGGACTACGATGATTCCCCAGATGACCGCTCCGAAAATGGCACCGTATATTTCGCCGGTGGGTTTGCCGATATGTACAATACAGGAAATTGCTGCCTGCACTAAAATGGCGCCCCACACGCCGAAACGCGGCGCTAAACTGTGCTGCATCAAACCGCGGAAAAATGTTTCCCATCCGATATAAAATAATAAATACCCGGCGGCATGAAGTGTGAACATCTGCCACGATGCGCCCGCGCCTTTGTAAAGAGGATACTCCGCAATGAAATGCGGATCCTTCGACGAAAGATACCCTGCGCCAACCATGATCATTCCCAAAATGCCCGTTGCCGGCAGCCAAAATTTCCAGTCGCCTAATTGTAATCCGTACGCGCTGAACGGTTCTTTAAAGATGTAACGAATCACAAGCAGCGAGAGAACGCCGAAAAGAACCAGTGCCGTGAGATAATTATACCATTCCGCAGCCATTGCTGCAATACTATTGATAAAAGGAATTTGTGAAACGAGATAGGCCAGAAACAAGGTCCTGCTGCCGTAATATCGCCAGGTGACAAGCAACAACGTACCGAACAGAAGAATAATTGTTGGTTTACGATTTTCTTCAGAAAAGATTTCTTTCAACGACAGCGAAGATTCAAAATGATTCATTGAGTACTCCATTCGAAAAGAGAAAGATCATTGTTGTTTTCTTTTTTTACGTTGCTCAACCAGCCAGTTGTAAGTGATACGCATTCCTTCTTTCAACGGTGTGAACGTGTAGCCGAGTTCGTGTTCGGCTTTAGCGCATGAGTACACCCAGTCCTGCAAAAATGTTTCGACCCAGCCCGAGGTTATTTGCGGATAGATGCCGAAATGTTCCGCTGCAAATTTCCATGCGCCGCCGTACGCCATTGCAAGACGCGGCGACAAATTGATTTGAAAATGTTGCTTGCCGCTCACTTCGTCGACAAGTTCGTACAATTGTTTCAGCGATGCATTTTCTCCGCCGAGGATATACCGCTCGCCCATGCGTCCTTTTTCCATTGCAAGAATATGCCCTCGAACCACATCATCGACAAAGGCATAATTACCGATGTTGATGCCGTGATTGAGAAGAATGGGAAGTTGCCCGCGGTCATACTGATCGATCATTAAACTGACGGAATTTCCTTCCGTTAATTTTCCCGGGCCGTACACGCGTGTCGGATTGACGATGACAACCGGAAATCCTTTTGATGCCATTGTGAGCGCTTCACGTTCGGCAATGGCTTTTGTCTCTTCATATTCGGTAAAATATTTTTGTGTGGTACGCGGCATGGTTTCATCACCGAGAATGCTGTTGTGTGTCGGGCCGAATGTGACGATGGTGGAAGTCCATACGACACGCTCGAGGTTATTCAGGCGTGCGGCTTCAAATACATTCTTCATTCCGATAACGTTGTGTTGATAGAAAATGTTTTTATCCGGTGCCCAATTTTTTGCATACGCCGCCATGTGGAAGGCGTGCGTGCAATCGTTCATCCCTTCAACCAACGAACCGAGATTCATAATGTCGCCCTGCACAAGTTTGATGCGCTCGTGCTGCAGTCCGTTGCGATTGCTTGCAGCGCGTGTCAAGGCATGCACCGTGTGTCCCTGCTGCACGAGTTCGTTGACGAGTTTCGTGCCGATAAAGCCGGTTGCGCCGGTGACAAAAATGGTCGTTGGGTTCATACAAAGATTCTCTTCACAGCTAAGATAGAGATTTCTGATTGAAGAGACAATGATAGGAATCAAAAAAATAAATTGATGATGAACGAATTAGCGGTATTCGTCATTTTTAATAAGAAGATTTGATTTAGAAATCGTGCGTTCATGAGTCATCCCAATTTTGGGGGATTGTGTCGGTACTGGCAATGCACTATTTTGTGACTGTCAATCACATATAGAGGATGTACCATGAATCGTTTTTTTTACAAATGCCTTGTTTTTATTTTTCTCTTGATACCGGCGCGAGCTGGGAATCGGATTTTATAGAAGTTCTGCCGACGTGTAATTCAAAATCATGACAATATCAAAATAATGTTTCCTTAAAGATGCGAATAGAAAATAATCGACATTGTTATCATATTGAAACTAAATAAGTAATTATTTATATTTGCATTTGTAAAATAGTCGTTGAAAGCGATAAGGATGAAGAATGCACGATGTGTGCAATTTTTTAAGAGATTATCATGCGACGAAAATACATACACTTCCTGTTTCCATTAAAAATTTCCTTCTTCAATAGCTGATTTAATTTTATCGCCCATGCTGTACGAATGAAAATTATTCAAAGTTATTAAAACAACCTTTTCAAAAATTTTTCAGAAAAAGGAGATGATGGTATGAATGAAGAAAATAAAATTTCAACTCCCATTGCCGGCAGTGGTACGACGAACCAAGATTGGTGGCCGAATCAGTTGAACCTCGATATTTTGCACCAGCATTCTTCCAAATCTAATCCGATGGGCGAAGATTTTGATTATAGGAAGGAATTTAAAAAACTTAATCTCAAAGTTTTGAAGAAAGACCTTCGCGCATTGATGACGAATTCTCAGGAGTGGTGGCCTGCCGATTGGGGACATTACGGCGGACTGATGATCAGGATGGCGTGGCACAGTGCCGGCACTTATCGTACCGGCGATGGCCGCGGCGGTGCTGGCCATGGCAATCAACGTTTTGCTCCACTCAATAGCTGGCCTGACAATGTTAATCTTGATAAAGCGCGCCGACTGCTCTGGCCGATCAAACAAAAATATGGAAGTAAAATTTCCTGGGCTGATCTGATGATTCTTGCCGGAAATGTCGCATTGGAATCGATGGGATTTAAGACCATCGGTTTTGCCGGAGGACGCGAAGATATCTGGGAACCTGAAAAAGATATTTATTGGGGTTCCGAAAAAAAATGGCTGGCAGATAAACGTTATTCAGGTGATCGTGATCTCGAAAATCCGCTTGCTGCTGTGCAAATGGGTCTTATTTATGTGAACCCGGAAGGGCCGAACGGCAAGCCCGATCCAGTTGCATCGGGCAAAGATGTTCGAGAAACATTCGCTCGCATGGCGATGAATGATGAGGAAACTGTTGCGCTTATTGCAGGCGGACATTCATTCGGGAAAGCGCATGGCGCAGGTGATCCTACATTGGTCGGACCGGAACCGGAAGGCGCGCCGATTGAAGATCAGGGTTTGGGATGGAAAAATAAATTTGGTACGGGCAAAGGCGTTCACACGACCAGCAGCGGCATTGAAGGTGCCTGGAAACCGAATCCTACTCGGTGGGATAATGGATATTTGGATATGCTGTTTCGGTATGAATGGGAATTAGTAAAAAGTCCGGCAGGCGCTCAACAATGGGTAGCAAAAGATGTTACACCGGAAGATATGATTCCTGATGCGCATGATCCGAACAAAAAATCTCCGCCGATGATGACCACTGCGGATTTATCATTGCGCTTTGATCCGTGTTACGAAAAAATTGCCCGGCGCTTTCATGAACATCCGGAACAGCTTGAAGATGCATTTGCCAAGGCATGGTTTAAATTGACACACCGCGATATGGGTCCGCGCTCTCGATACCTTGGCTCAGAAGTACCGAAAGAAGAATTCATCTGGCAAGACCCTCTTCCTGCCGTCAAACATAAATTGATCGATGAAAAAGATATTACAGCTCTTAAACGAAAAATTCTTTCTTCGGGATTATCGGTAACGGAATTGGTTTCGACTGCATGGGCGTCGGCATCTACGTTTCGTGGTTCCGACAAGCGAGGCGGAGCAAATGGTGCACGCATTCGTCTGGCGCCGCAGAAAGATTGGGAAGTAAATCAGCCCGCTCAATTAGCGAAGGTGTTGCAAACTCTCGAAGGAATTGAAAGCAAGTTCAACCACACACAAAAACGCGGCAAAAAAGTATCGCTCGCGGACATGATCATTCTTGGCGGCTGTGCCGGTATTGAGCAAGCCGCAAAAAATGCCGGCTGTAAAATCAAAGTTCCATTCACTCCGGGACGTGCAGATGCATCTCAAG
>DATKMP010000233.1:0-2849 GCA_035541775.1 Bacteroidota bacterium
TTAAAATAAAATCGACGCATGTTGCAATAGAATATTCTTCGCCGTACGGTTCGCCTTTTTCATTGATTAAGACCAGACGATCGACGTCGGGATCGACGGCGATACCGAGATCTGCTTTGTGCGCTTTCACTGCCTTACACAAATCGATAAGGTTTTCAGGAATTGGTTCCGGTGTGTGAGAAAAAATACCGGAGATGTCGCAACTCAATGGAATAATGTCGCAGCCAAATTCAGCAAGAAGTTTCGGGACAATGGCTCCGCCCGCAGCATTCACACAATCCAACACGACTTTGAAACGTCGCTCGCGAATATCGTGAATCGTTAAAAAGGGAAGAGCAAGAACTGCCTTGTTGTGATCATCGATAAAAGATTCAAGCACCGTGTGCTTGCCTTGTTGATCCCAAGGAACATACGTGTGCGATGCAGCATCGGCTAATTTCCAGAACGCACGATTTTCATCTGCATCTAAAAATAATCCTGTGGAAGCAAAAAATTTCAATCCGTTCCAGATCATCGGATTGTGGCTTGCGGTAATCGAAATACCGCCTGCGGCTTTGAGTTTTTCCACGGCAAGCGCAACGGTTGGCGTTGGACAAATTCCCAGTGTCGTTACACCGCAGCCCATTTGCATTAACGTCGATACAACGATGTCTTCAACATTTTTTCCGGTAATTCGTCCGTCGCGTCCAACTACAACGTGACCGTGTTTACAATATTCAGCGTACGCTGCTGTGTATTTCACAATTGTTTCCGGTGTCAGTGAATCGCCGATGGTGCCGCGAATTCCTGAAATGCTAACCATTAATGCCATAAACTCTTCCTTAATTTCTGCGCGTTAATCTACACAGAAACGTTTGTAGATGCAAGATTCCCGTTGAAAGTCATTTAATGGCTCGTTACCTTAATCAAGGAGCAAATCCATGAACAAACAAAAATCTACATCTCGACATTTTTATAAACAAGCCGCTGTGAGCATCGTTGGCGCCGGTTCAGTCGGCACCTCCCTTGCGTTGCTTCTTCACAAGTCGCATTATCCGTTTGTTTCCGTCATCAGCAGGAAAAAAACTTCTGCAAAAAAGCTTGCACTCCTTGTCCATTGTATGAATTATTCATGTGATGTTGCCGATATTCATCTTTCTACAAGAATAGTCATTCTTACAGTTTCAGATTCTTCCCTTGCTGAAGTAGCGAAGCAGATCGCGCAACGTTCGAAGCTCGATTTCAAATCGTTGTACGTTTGCCATACTTCCGGTTCGTTGACAAGCGATGTTTTGAAGCCGCTTCAGGAAAAAGGCGCAATGGTTTTTTCGATGCATCCAATACAAACATTTCCATCAATCTTAAAAAATAAAGAACAACAAAAGCGTATGCGCGGCATTTGGTATGGAATCGAGGGAAATTCTTCCACTCTGCGATTTGCGAAAATGTTGGTAAGAAGTCTTGATGGAAATGCAGTCGTCATTCCAAAAGAAGAGAAAATTTTGTATCATATTGGGTGCGTTTTGGCATCGAACTATATTGTCACATTACTGGGTTCGGTGGAACAACTTTTTCGGAACGCTTTACCGGTTACGTTAAAACAAATGCAGCCGCTCATTCAAGCAAGTATCGACAATACGATGAATGTTGGTGCAAGCCGTGCGTTAACCGGACCAATTGCTCGCGGTGATGTTGAATTAATTCACGAACATCTCAGCGCGTTAAAAAAAATCGATAATAAGATTTTAAAAATTTATCGTGTGCTTGGAAAGCAAGCGATTGATTTAGCGATAAAAGAAAAAAAGATTTCAAACTCAGTTGCGCTTCAGTTAAAAGAACTATTGCGAAAGAGAAAGAGGAACAAGTGAAAGCACTAATTGCCAGCGGCGGACGCGGAACACGATTGCGTCCCATTACCCATACGCAAAACAAGCATCTCATTCCGATTGCCAACAAACCGATTTTGTATTATGCCATTGAAGCGGCGGTGAATGCCGGCATCAAGGAAATCGGCATCGTTCACACGGCTGATAGTCTGGAAGTGCCGAACTATGTCGGCGATGGCTCGCGCTGGGGCGTCCATATAACCTATATTCCACAAGAGGTGCCCGGCGGTTTGGCGCAGGTAGTGCAGCTTGCAGAAAAATTTGTCGGCGATGATACGTTTGTGTTCTATCTCGGCGATAATATGCTTGTTGGCGGCATTAAAAAATTTGTCGATGAATTTGAAAAGAGCGGATGCAATTGCTATTTAACGTTATCGCGAGTAAAAGATCCCGAGCGGTTCGGCGTTCCCGAAATCAAGGACGGCAGAATTGTTCGCGTGGAAGAAAAACCGAAAAATCCAAAAACAAATTTTGCCGTTGCAGGAATTTATCTGTACGACAACCATATCTTTGAAGCGGTGAAAGCAATCAAACCGAGCGCACGCCGCGAATTGGAAATTTCCGATGCGCATACATATTTAATCGATAAAGGATATAAAGTCGGCTACACGGAAATTACCGGTTGGTGGAAAGATACCGGCAAACCCGTGGATTTGTTAGAAGCAAACCGATTGATTCTCGATAATATCGATCCGCACATCGATGGTGAGATCGACACCCAATCGACTGTTGCCGGAAGAGTTGTAATTGAGCAGGGTGCGAAGATTATCAACAGCATTGTCCGCGGTCCGGTGATCATCGGAAAAAATTGCGTCATTGAAAATAGTTATGTCGGTCCATTCACATCAATCGGCGACCGAACGATTATCGAAGAAAGTGAAGTAGAATACAGCATCATTCTGCGTGATTGCAAAGTGTCGCATGTCGGATTGCGTATTGAAGGCAGCATTCTCGGCAACGATGTAGAAGTTGTCAAAGGAACCG
>DATKMP010000234.1:0-2464 GCA_035541775.1 Bacteroidota bacterium
CAAGCACGGGAACGCCGCCCTGTTCGTTGGGATTTAAATCCCACAACGACGCTTTGAGCGGCCAGCGCGTAATGCCGGTTGCAATTTTTTTGAATATGCCGCGGTCTGCAAATAATCGCAGGCGACCTTTGAGAAAAGAAGGAACGCTTTCGCCGAATTTCAAAACGATATTCCCTACGAACCCATCGCACACAACGACGTCGGCTTTGGGTTTCAAAATATCTCTTCCTTCGACGTTGCCGATAAAGTTCAGATTACTTTCTGACAGTAATTTATACGCGCCAAGAACGACTTCCGTTCCTTTCGTCTTTTCTTCGCCGACATTCAACAACGCAACAGTCGGCTTATTTTTTTTCAGCGCCATTTCGTAGTAAAGACTTCCCATCACGCCGAATTCATATAAATGCTGCGCACGGCAATCGACGTTTGCGCCAGCATCAGCCATGAAAAATGTACCGTGGACAGCGGGCATAAACGTTCCGATCATCGGACGGCTGACGCCTTTGATGCGGCCCAAAATCAATGTGGCCGCTGACAGCACTGCACCAGTATTGCCTGCACTGACACAAGCATCTACCTTGCCTTCGCGATGTAAGTGCATACCAACAGCAAGCGATGAATCTTTTTTCTGTTTGAGAGCCGCCGTGGGCGAGTCTTCCATCGTAATCACTTGTGAAGCATGTACAACAGAGATCGGAAGGCCTTCTGCCTGATGTTTGGAGAGTTCTTTGCGTACTGCCGCTTCATCACCGACTAGTACAACTTCAAACCTTCCATTCGATTGGCGAAGAGCTTGAACAGCACCGGCAACTTCACGCTCGGGTGCATAGTCTCCACCCATGGCATCAAGTGCTATGCGTAATTTCTTAGGAGATTCCATGGAACGTGCTTCAGATACCTATCAGGAATCGAAGCGGAATGACTTCCTACGCTTCTTTCGGGGTAACAATGGAGCGGCCGTTATAATAACCGCAATGTGGGCAAGCCCGATGCTGGAGTTTTTGGGCGTGGCAATTGGGGCATTCTTGTGTTGCGGGTGCTGATGCCTTATAATGCGTTCGGCGCTTGCGTCCCCGCGTTTTAGAATGTCGTCGTTTTGGATTTGGCATGAAATAGTCCTTTGTTAATTCAACTTGTTGTACACTTAATTATGGGTCAGCTTTTTCAGCGCTTCCCATCGTGAATCAATTTCTTGTGTCGAACACTCGCACGGCGTATGGTTTTTATTGCCGCCGCAGACCGAGCAAATGCCCAGACAATTTTCGTTACAAAGCAATTTTTGCGGCACCGTTAAGAGAATAAATTGCCGCACATCATCATCTAAATCGATATAGTTGGTATCGGCCGAAAGAACACGAAGTTCGTCTTCATCTCGCACACCGTCCATAGAACGTTCATCCACCACATACATCATAGTGTATGTCGTGGCAAGCATTGTTTCATATTCATCCAGACATCGATCACATGCAAACCGCGCGGTTGCTTCAATTGCTGCGCGTAACAACAATTGTGCGGATGCTTTTTCTAATGATGCCCGAACTCGAATTTTTTCAATGAACCGATTATCTAATGTAATATCTGCAGGCAACGTTTCAAACGCGTACTCGTGACTGCCTTCTGGCAAATTCGAAATATTTATCCTGAACTCAGCCAACGTTATTACCATGCACAGGTTATGTAATGATTCATAACCTTACTAAAAATGAACGATCTAATCAAAAACGTATATAAAGATAGGAAAAATGATAACGATAATCAAGATGAAAGTAACAAGCATGGAAAAAGTCTTGTTTCTTGTTCCATGTTAAAATTTTTTTATAGAGAACACCATCCATAGTCATTGGATCGATCTTAATGACGAATGATTGCAACTTTACCGGTCGCAATTTCTGTTCCATTGTTCGCATAAGCAACGATGAAGTACACGCCTGAAGGCACATAACTTCCTCTTGTATTTTTTCCGTCCCAAAAAGCACGCCCTCCGCCTTGCGCCGGGAATTCATCGACAACAGATCCGCTCACTGTCACAATCTTGATTGTGGTATTGGCGGCTAATCCTTGAATCGCTAATTGCCGGTCATTGGGAATGATGTAGGGATTGGGATAGATAAATAACGAAGACATAGTATTACTTGGCATCGTGGTGCCAATTTGCAAGCTGGACAATCCTGACTGAGTTGCAAAATACGCAATGCCGCGCTGCTGATCGATCGCGATGTTCCAAATATCATCGCTGACCAATTTTCCATTCGTTGAACTTACCGTGTATTGTTGGAGCACTTGAGTGGCGTCTGCATTGACTTCAAAGACACCCTCTTTTGTCCCTAACCATTTATTATTATTGCCATCGACAGCGATTGATTGTACCACTTCGGCTGCAAGATAATATGGAATCGTTAACGAAGAACTTGTTAATGATTGAGGATTGCTAGGATCATTGATGATAACAAGTCCGTAATCGGTA
>DATKMP010000235.1:0-7149 GCA_035541775.1 Bacteroidota bacterium
TTCTAAAAATATTAAGTGCGATTATTGACAAATCATTATAATGCGTACATCATCAAATTTGGTTTTTGTGAATTGTAATTTGTTTGTACGTTGTTGTTTGTGGTTTGTATTTTTAAATTAAAAGATAAGAAAAAGCCATGATAAAATATTCTAAATCTGTATCATCCTTACGCACATCGGAAATACGGGATTTAATGAGTCTGGCAACGCGCCCGGATATTATTTCCTTTGCTGGCGGAATGCCGGGGAATGAATTATTCCCAACAAAAGAAATCGATGAAATATACAACGCCCTGCCGTTAGACATCAAGCAAACGGCATTTCAATATGGCCCAACACCGGGATATCCGCCGCTGTTAGAATCGTTAAAAGAGTTTTTGCGGAAAAAGGGAATGCCGGTCGATACAAATAAATTGCTCATCACAACCGGTTCATTGCAGGCGATCAATATTCTTGCAAAAGTATTTTTGGATGAGAACGATACGGTGCTGACCGAAAATCCATGTTTCATCGGCGCGATCGCAGCTTTTAAATCCTATCAGGCAAATGTACACGGCATTGAGTTGGATCAAGAAGGCATCAATGCTGTGTTGGTAAAAAAGTATCTTGAAGAAAAAAAATCAACGCTTCCGAAATTTGTTTACCTGACGCCGAATTTTCACAATCCGGCAGGAACATTGTATACTGAGAAACGGAAAAAGGAAGTCGTGAGTTTGCTGAAGCAATACGATCTGCCATTGGTGGAAGACGATGCATACGGCGATTTATATTTTGACGAAGAAGCGCGGAAGCGTGTTGTACCGTTTAAAGCGGTGTATGAAAAAGAACTTACGATTTGTTATACGGGATCGTTCTCGAAAATTCTGGGCCCGGGATTTCGTCTTGGCTGGATGCTCGTGCCGGAAGAAATTTATCGCAAAGCGGAACTCTGCAAGCAAGCGCTCGATGCATGCTCGCCCAACTTTACGCAGGTTCTTGCAGACGCATTTATTCGTACCGGAAACATTTATTCGTACATCGAATCGCTGCGCGGTATTTATAAACGCCGAAAAGAAACGATGGCATCGGCCATCAAGAAATTTTTTCCATCAGAAATCAATTGGATTGAACCGCGAGGTGGTTTCTATATCTGGCTGAAACTCCCGCCGCAAGTCGATCTTCTTGCTGTATTGAAAAAAAGTATCGAACAAGGCGCTGTTTTTGTTGTCGGAAAAACATTTGATCCGGAAGGAATCGACAACAGTCATTTTCGATTGTCGTACTCGCACACACCGGAAGATAAAATTGAAAAAGGAATTAAAATCATCGGTGATGTGTTACAACAATCATTGAAGCAATGATTGCAGAAACATGCCGATGGGAAAAAAGGAGCACGTATGGCAGCAACCGATAAACCATTTGTCGTAGAATATTATTACAAAACGAAATGGGGCTGTGCCGATGAGTTTATCCGGCTGTTCAAAAAAAATCACTATCCCGTGTTGAAAAAACAAATCGAGATGGGAAGATTTTTAGAAGTGAAAGCGGAAAAGCCCCGGTATCATGGAACAGAAGATGGCCGATGGGATTACCGCGTAACGATTGTGTGGAAAAATGTGCAGCTCATCGACGATGGGTTCGATGAACACGCACTTTCTGTCGAACTCTTTCCCAATCAGGAAATCTTCAAGAAAGAAGAACAGCACCGGTTCGAAATTTTACTTGCGCACTGGGATCTGCCGATACAAACGGTTGATCTCTAAAAAATCGAAATAGTATTATTTCAAGAGCCAGAGCAAGTAACCGTATCCGGCTTTTTCCATTTCTGCCTTTGGAATAAATCGTAACGAGGCGGAGTTTATGCAATACCGGAGATGTGTCGGAGTCGGGCCGTCGTTGAACACATGGCCGAGATGCGAATCGCCGAACTTGCTCCGCACCTCCACGCGGTCCATCATCAGCGAAGAATCCGTACGCTTGACGATGTAGCGCGGGTCGATGGGTTTAGAAAAACTCGGCCAGCCGCATCCGGAATCGAATTTATCCGTGGAACTAAACAACGGTTCGCCAGTGACAACATCCACATAGATGCCTTCTTTTTTGGAATCATAAAATTCGTTGTGGAACGGCCGTTCGGTTGCGCTGTGCTGTGTTACTTCATACTCTTCATCTGTTAATTTCGTTTTCAATTCTTCTTGCGATGGTTTTTTGTACTCTTTATCCAATCCTACGTCGCCCCAAACGCTTTTGATAAATTGATCCCTGCCGGAAGCATTGCGGTAGTTGATATAGCGAACAGGATTCTTTTTGCAATATTGCTGATGATATTCTTCCGCCGGATAAAAAGCTTCAAACTTTCGGATTGTTGTTGCAATGGGCTTATCGAATATCTTGGAGGATTCAAGATCACTTTTCGATTGCTCGGCAATTCTCTTCTGCGATGCATCGTGATAAAAAATTGCAGAAAGATACTGAGAGCCGCGGTCATAAAATGAACCACCGGCATCGGTCGGATCGAACTGCCGCCAATAAAGATCTAATAATTCGCTGTAGCTGATAACGGCTGGATCGAAAACAATTTGAATTGCCTCAAGATGTCCGGTCGTTCCGGTACAAACTTGTTCGTATGTCGGATTCGCGACATGGCCGCCGGAAAATCCGGAGGTGACATGTTTTACGCCTCCTAAATCATCGAACGCTTCTTCCATACACCAGAAGCATCCGCCGGCAAATGTGGCGGTGTCGAGATCGCTGTATGTTTTTAAAGTTTCATTTGTAGTTGATGGATTCGTTTTCATTTCACTGCACCCTGTCATAAAAATTAAGCTCGAAAGAAAAAGCAACCATTGATTCATTTTCATGGCATATCCTTTTTATGATGAAACACTGGAAGCCGAGAAAGAGGTTCCGCGGAACAATCGATATGGATTATGCGTTTATATGGTGCACGTTAATTAAAATTTGGTATTCAATGGGAAATTGATTTACCTTATTTTATAAAACACAGAATCTATCAAAGGAGCTTTCTATGCTGAACAAAATTGCTGTTTCTATCATTACCATTGCTGCGGCGAGTTTTGCGCAAACGAATTCCGGATATCATATGACCGGAAAAATTTCTATCGGTGGCGAAGGCGGCTGGGATTATATTTCCTTTGATGCTCAATCGCATCGCCTGTTCGCATCGCATGGGAATCACGTTTCGGTGATCAGCACTGATTCCGATAAAGTGATCGGCGATATTCCAAAAACAGAAGGCGTGCATGGCATAGCAGTGGCAGATGAACTCGGCAGATGTTTTATTTCCAATGGAAGAACATCAACCGTCAGTATCGTTGATTTAAAAACGTTGCAATTGACCGATACGATCGCTGTCGGAAAAAATCCGGATGCAATTTTGTACGATCCGTTTTCCAAACGAGTTTTTGTTTGCAACGGCCGAAGCAGCGATGTATCGATTCTCGATGCGGCAACAGGGAAAGTCGTTTCGACGCTGCCGTTAAACGGCAAACCGGAATTTTCTGCGACCGATGGCAAAGGAAAAGTATTTGTCAACATCGAAGATAAAAGTGAAATTACCGCCATCGATGCAAAAGAAATGAAAGTTCTTGCAACGTGGCCTATCAAACCAGGAGAAGAACCATCCGGATTGGCTATCGACGCAGAACACGAACGGTTGTTTGCGGTGTGCGGAAATAAATTGATGGTTGTTGTCGATGGGGAAAACGGAACAGTGCTCGCTTCGCTGCCGATCGGAGAACGCGTCGATGGATGCGCCTTCGATCCGGGAACCGGATTGGCATTCTCATCGAACGGAGAAGGTACGGTTACCGTTGTTCGCGAAGAAACACCATCGAAATATTCTGTTCTCGAAACAGTGAAGACACAAGCCGGTGCTCGAACAATTACTGTCGATCCCACAACACACACATTGTATTTACCGACAGCCGAATTCGGTCCAGCTCCTGAACCGACGGCAGAACATCCGCATCCTCGCCCGACCATTGTGCCGAATACATTTGTCATTTTAAAAGTCCAAAAATAAAAATGAGGAATGAAATTCATGCGGCAAAAAATAAAACTATGCTGTCTTGCTATTTGTGTTTTGGCGATGTGCTCGGTCAAATTAATTGCGCAGGGCGGTCCGCCGATGATTACGGACGATCCGTTCACGCCGGAAATCGGACATTGGGAAAATAATATTGCCGTGCAATGGACACACTCCGGAGATACGCATATTGTCCAATTTCCTGCCGCCGATATTAATTACGGTTACAATGAACACACGCAACTAAAAATCGAAATGCCGATTCTCGTAATCACTTCGGATGAAGCACATTCCGTTATCGGGCGGGGTAATGTCAAGATCGGCATCAAAGAACGATTCTTGGATGAAGGAACATCCGGCATTGCCATTTCGACCTATCCGCAATATCAGTTTGCTACTGCAACCGCAGTGGGTGAAGATGATGGAGCGCAGTTCTTCTTACCGGTGGAAGCTGCAAAAACATTTGGCAAGTTTCATCTTGCAGCAGAACTCGGATATAATTTTATTAAATCGTCATCGGATGAATTGCAGTACGGGATTGTCGGCGGATACGATGTCAGCGAACAATGTTCATTCTTTGCGGAATTGCATCAGGAAAATGATTTACAAAGCGGCGGAGGAGAATCGATTGTTAACATCGGGACGCATGTGAATATCAATTCATCACTTGCGCTTATTGCGTCGGCAGGAACGACGCTGCATGCAGAAATGGGCGAACAGACGTATCTTACTTATCTCGGCGTTCAAATATTGTTTTAATGACAATGGATGAAACGAAGAAGAAATAATATTTTTAAATTTTGATTTTTATGAAATAAAAGCCGGCAAAATTTTACTCCTGCCGGCTCTTCACGGACGAATCAAGTCGTCTCGTCATTACCATTGATTACTTAAGCAGCAACATTTTCCTCGTCTGCATAAACGAACCGGCTTCGAGTTTATAGAAATACATTCCGCTGGATAATTTGCTTGCATCGAAAATAACAGATTGTTGTCCTCCTTGCTGATATTCATTATTAATCAGCGTGGCCACCTTTTGACCGAGGATATTATAGATATCCAATTTTACATAAGCAGCTTTGCCCAACGTAAAATCGATTCTGGTTGTCGGATTGAACGGATTCGGATAGTTCTGTGCAAGCGAGAATGTTGAAGGAACGGTCGGAGCATTCTTGACGCCGCTTGTAGCATTGGACACATAGGTTGCGATACAATTTGCTTCCAGTGTATCGACCAGACGACTGTTCGAGGCGGCAACGGTGCCTTGATACAAAACATTTTTAGATTGGGATGTTACATATTTTGTAAAACTTGCTGCTCCGCCGGTTAGATTCTGTAAGATAATGGAGTCTCTGATGGTCGATGAATTTAAATTGATTGCTTCGATAATTATTTGATTAGAACTTTTAAATGCAGAAACAGAAATTGAAGGAACGCCGCGCGAAGATGATACAGAAGAGTAAACCCGCACAGATCCTGGAAAAATAAATTGTGAAAAGTGCGACATCACATAGCCGCGTTTTGTCGGATTACCATTCTCGTCGATCGGTCCGTAAAACCTTACAATGTACCACCACACATAGGCACTCATATTGGCATTCATACAATCACTGATTTCTTTACCGACATTAAGAGCAAGCGGCCAAACATTGCCTGAATCGGTGGAGGTTGTATAATGTTCAGTCATCCAGACTTCTTTCCCTTTCGAAGCGGCAAGTGAATATGTTGTCGGGCTAACTCCATACAAATGTCCTGCAACAAACCCGACATTTGCGCAGGCGGCTGAATCATTGAGCGTCGAGTCTGAAAGCGCGTGAACAAAACTTTCCGACTCGGGCATAAAAATGGGAGTACCGATTGCTGGTGCATAATATTTTACGAAGTTGAGAAATTGAGTTGCCGTCCAATAACACGACTCATAGCTTACGCTGGCATCCGGTTCATTCTGGAGAGATACGGCATAAATTGAAACGCCGTATTTCGCCATCGTATCGACAAATGATTTAAGATGAGCTGCATACGCTGCATAGGCACTCGGTAATAAATAACCACCTACGGTGTTGTTGTTAGTCTTCATCCATGCCGGCGGTGTCCATGGCGATGCAATGATTCTTGCGCCAAGCTGCTGCGCTGCAAGTGCGGAGGCGACGTTAATGGCGAACTGCGTGGAGTCCGGCGCAATCCGGAGGCGCAATAACGTGAATCCAAGTTGATTGGCGCTGGTACCGAATGCAGTTTGTACTTCGGCAGCAGTCATATCCGGGCGCCAGCCGATGATATTTGCCGCACCGAATCCTTCGATTTTCTGCATTGTACTATCTAAATAAACAGTTGCTGGAATAGCTGTTTGCGCATAGATAGGTGCTGTTAATGTCATAGCACATAGCATGAATGCCAAGAATGTGCAAGATAAAATAGTCCCCACTTTTTTGGGTTGTACCAATTGTTTCATAATAAACCTCTTTTATATGTTTTATTGTTCGAAGGAATGAGGATGCTCATTCAACGTACGCCTTCGAAGGTCTGTGAAAAATATCGAATGATATTTTTATGTATCGCCATCCAACTGATAAAGAATGGACGTCGGATTAAAAAGTTAGAAGTGTGTAACGATAAAGTCAAGTAAGAGAGAATGTATTTTTTGGGGAGAATATTCATTTATGAATATTGTCTTTTTGATTTGGATAGAGAGTGATGCCCGCCGATAAAAAAAGGCAGTATGCAAAGACACCGCCTTTAATAAGTAATGATTGATGAATTGCTTAACCTCGCTTTGAATCATTTATAAAATTAATTCCGTTTTTCTTTTCGTTGTTGCTTCTTCTATGAGAATCACACGATGCGGTGCTTTTTTTTCAATCCAATATGTAGCGATGCCTTCAAACGTGCTCAGTTCAATAGCAAAGCAAGCGATGGTATCGATAGTGCTGTCGCCAAGAGCTTTGACGGCAACGGATGCAGGTGTATTCGATCTTGGATTAATGGAAGAAAAATTATATTCCGAATGTTTGCTGAAGTCTAAAGTCCGCACAATAAAGGGAATTTGTGAAAAGTCAATGTACTGATCTTTGAATGATAGCGTTTGCGTGTTGCGAACGTTATACGGAATCATTTCTGTGCTG
>DATKMP010000236.1:0-7557 GCA_035541775.1 Bacteroidota bacterium
AAGTGTTCCAGCTTACGGCATTGCAAGAACAGATACGAACGATTATTCATAATGAATTTCCTCCAAGGTGCCGGGAAATATTTTTACTCAGCCGATTTGAAGAAAAGTCCCATCATGAAATTGCATCGATGCTGCATTTGAGCGTACGAACGGTCGAACATCAGATCGAACGCGCGCTGAAAATTCTGCGCAAGCGATTGGGAAATACACGATAAATGGAACGGGGAAAATTGTTGAGTCTATCGACAAATAACCGATGCGTTGAAATTAAATAATAGGCGGATAAACGTTTGAAAAAATCTCAATGGAAGGAAAGAATTTATGCGTCGTTTTTCTCTTCGAAAAATAACGCATGTGACCGCCCATCACTCAGCTTAAAAAACGCAACGGGCGATCACACACAAAAAATAATTCCCGCCGCTTGTTAATCTACTTTCCTTGCGCCAACCTGACGATCTGCCATGATCAAGCTTACCGGCGAAGTGCCGATCATCTCAAGCAGATTTATAATGTCTGTTGCATTTTTTTCTTCTTCCACTTGCTCGGTAATAAACCATTGCAGAAATGCCTGTGCGGGATAGTCTTGTTCTTTCAACGCAAGTTCGTACAGCTTGTTGATCAGTCCGGTAACTTTTTGTTCGTGTTCTAAAATTTGTTTGAACACATCCAACGGTGTTTGGAACTTTGCCGCCGGTTGTTCGATGGCTTTCAGCGCCACACTGCTGCCGCGATCATGAAGATAATCGAAAAATTTCAAAGCATGCCCCGTCTCTTCCTGATATTGGATGCGTGTCCAGTTTGCAAACCCGGGAAAATTTTGCGTAAGGAAATGCGCCGACATCGACAAATATAAATATGCCGAATACAGCTCTTGATTGATTTGTTCGTTGATTGCATTTTGCAGCGATTTGCTTAGCATAGTTAATCTCCTTTATTGTTTATGTACTATTGAAACTGAAAACAACTTTAAAACGTTCCCAAGAAAGAAAACGGCAATTGAAAGAGAAACAATTCAGAAGTATATTGTATATGAAAGGAGTTGGACAAGAAACTATGCCAACGTATGAATATCGATGTAAATTGTGCGGTTATGAATTTGATGAACTTCAATCTATAAAAGCGGAACCATTAAAAATATGCCCGCAATGTCAGAAACCGGCGCTGAAACGACTTGTTTCCGGCGGTGCAGGATTGGTGTTCAAAGGCAATGGATTTTATGAAACAGATTATCATAAATCGCATTCCTCAGCTTCATCTTCAAGCTCAAAAAAAACGGGGCCAAAACCGAAGCCAAAAACAGAAACGAAATCAACTTCAACGGCGAAGGTGGTGGATTCTTCCGCCAAGTAATCCGGACAAAGTATCTCAACGAACAAACCCCGAAATGCTTTCGGGGTTTTATGTTTTCAAGAACCGACTTCGAATCCCGCACGATGAAGAACATGTTTTGCCTGTTCCGCCACGCGGTGGGAGTCGAAGGAAAGTCGAAACGTGCCGCCGCGGTGTTCCCGTACTTTCAACAACTCTAAATCTTTAATATTGATTTTTGCTTTGGCAAGCGCTCCGGTTAAGCGTGCAAGCTGTCCAGGATTGTCATCGACATAAACAGAAATATCGACGAGCGGTGATAGAAATCCTTTCATCGATCGGGGAATAGAGGTGCGCAGTCGGCGAGAAGTTTGAAATTCTTTTTCTAATGCTGCCGGATGTGAAGAAAGCGAATGTTCGTACGAACTCAAGACCTTGATATACAGGTTGAGCGATTTGCGAATTTCTTGTTGATTGAGTTTTAAGATATCGTCCCAAAATGTGTACGGACTAGAAGCGATGCGCGTCATGTCGCGAAATCCGCCGGCGCCGAGTGCCAGACGTTTGCTTGCTGTGCGATGTTTGCTGCCTGCGGTGTTCATCAATGCAACGGCAGCAAGCTGTGGAAGATGACTGAGCGCTGCGATGGTACTGTCATGTTCAGCCGCAGGCAACTGCATCACTCGGGTATCCAATATTTTTAGGAATTGTGAAAGGCGTGTAAAATGTTGTTTGTTTGTTTTCTTCGTTGGCGTCAGTAAATAAACGGCATTTTGAAATAAGAGCGGATGCGCGGCATCGATGCCGGAGAATTCTGAACCGGTCATCGGGTGTCCGCCGATAAAATTGCCGTTCGGAAAAAACATATCCGCAAGTTCCGTAATGGTTTGTTTGACGCTTCCGACATCGGTCACAATTGTTTCGGGAGAACTGCAGGATGATATTTGCGGAATCAACGAAAGAATAGATGAAACCGGCGTTGCAAGAATGATGAGATCAGTATTGGCAACGGCGCGTGTGATGGATGTGATTCCTTCATCGATAACATTTCGTTGTTGTGCGCGTTTCAAAACGGCAGGTTTATCGGAACCGATGATGTGCGTTGTCGGAAATCGTCGCTTGATTGCAAGCGCAAGCGATCCGCCGATGAGCCCCACGCCGATGATGGTGATGCGCGGAAAAGGAAGTTGTTTCGATTTTTGTTTCATCAACATTTATGAGAGCGTTCGGCCAATAGCTTCTGCAATGATGCGTACTTCTTTCAACATCTGCGTGAACTGGTCGGGATACAATGATTGAGCACCGTCAGAAAATGCGTGATCGGGGTCATGATGGACTTCCACGATGATGCCATCGGCACCAGCAGCCACCGCCGCGCGAGCCATCGGAATGACTTTATCGCGAATGCCGACACCGTGCGACGGATCTGCAATGATCGGCAGGTGACTTTTTTTCTTGATGACCGGAATGGCGCTGATGTCCATCGTGTTGCGCGTTGCCGTTTCAAACGTGCGGATGCCGCGTTCGCATAAAAGAACTTGTTGGTTGCCGCCTGCCAAAATATATTCGGCAGACATCAACCATTCTTCAATGGTTGCAGACGGCCCGCGTTTGAGCATCACCGGTTTGGATGTTTTGCCGAGGTCTTTCAAGAATGTGTAATTCTGCATATTGCGCGCGCCGATTTGTAAAATATCGGCATAGGATTCTACCAGTGCAATATCTGCGCGATCCATAACTTCCGTGATCACCAGCAACTTATATTCGTCAGCGGCGGCACGCAGAAGCTTCAATCCCGGTTCGCCAAGTCCTTGAAATGAATACGGAGAAGTCCGTGGTTTGAATGCTCCGCCTCGCAAAATTTTTGTACCGGACTTTGCAACATATTCTGCTATAGTGAAAATCTGTTTTTCACTTTCCACAGAACATGGCCCCGCCATTGCCACCACAGCATTGCCGCCAATCTTGACTCCTCCAACATCAAAGATCGAACCTTCGCTTTTAAACGCGCGGCTGGCAAGTTTGTACGGCTCGGTAATGCGGATCACTTCAGCAACACCGGGCAATAATTCAATTTGCCGGTGGTCGAAATCGGGATGCACGCCGATCGCTCCGAGCACAGTGTGCTGCACGCCGGTGGAGCGATGCACATCGAACCCATGTTCATTGATGACGCGAATAATATCTTCGATTTGTTTTTCTGTGACGTTGGATTCTAAAACGACAATCATAATATTTTATGTCTCTTAATGTTTGAACAATATTTTCTTGGTCATTATCAATGGTAAACCGTGAATCGTTGTCTGTGCATGGTATGACCTTTTCGATTTAAGGTTTTGTCTTCCGCATTTTATATTCATTCATAGCGATCCAATTTAAAATTTTCGCCTAAATATAATTTACGAGCTTCTGGATCATTTGCAAGGTATTCTGCTGTTCCGGACTTTAATATTTTTCCTTCGAACAGTAAGTACGAACGATCGGTAATGGACAACGTCTCATGCACATTATGATCGGTAATGAGAACGCCGATATTTTTTTCTTTCAACTTGCGGACGATATCCATAATATCTTCTACAGCAATCGGGTCGATGCCGGCAAACGGTTCATCTAATAAAATGTATTTGGGATCAAGTGCAAGCGAGCGAGCAATTTCTGTGCGCCGCCGCTCGCCGCCAGAGAGCACATATCCTTTGCTTTTAGCGATGTGTGTCAATCCGAATTCTTCCATAAGCCGGTCGCATTTTTCTATCTGTTGTTTTGTAGAAAGCTGGGTGGTTTGCAAGATAGCCATTAAATTATCCCTGACAGAAAGCCGCCGGAAGACGGATGCTTCTTGTGGAAGGTAGCCGATACCGAGCCGTGCGCGTTCGTACATCGGCTTCGTACCGATTTCCATTCCCTGTAAAAAAACTTTGCCGCTGTTCGGGCGAATCATACCGACGATCATGTAAAACGTCGTGGTTTTGCCGGCACCGTTCGGCCCGAGCAAACCGACGATTTCGCCTTGTTGAACATCGACGCTCACGTTATCGACTACCGTGCGTTTTTTATACCGCTTGATGAGGTTCTCCGAATAAAGAATATTGTCTGCCATAATTTTTTATTTGCTGATGATAAAAACGCCTCTGCGTTCCGGGCGATTGGTGTACCAACGAAAGCCGTCCAAATTGTAATCGGCTTCGTGTCTGCTGATCATCTTTTCAGGAAAATATTGTCCCTGCACACCGCCGACAACTTTGATGCGGTCGATTTCGCCCTTCACGAAATCGATAAAAATTCTATCGCCGCTGGTTTTGTTCGCACCGTTCGGATCTTTTTTATCGAATGTGTAATACAAACTGGTTGCGTTGCGCTGAACATCGATCTGTTCTAATTTATCGCTGTGAAAGTACATTGTCAATTCTTTGCCGGTTAATTGATTGTAACGATCGGTGTGGAGAGAGTCGGCGCGTGAGACGGCAACGGCATGATTTTTTACCCACAGGGACCGCAATTTTTTATTTTCCATACGGACACGCATGGAGTCGCCGGTAATTTGATTGTCGCCGCTCCACAGCATCGGATGTGTTTGCAAGGTGATCAATTCTTCTGAAACATAATATGTGGCAAGCGCACAGCGGGCAGAAAGATCGTGCTTTGCCATTTGCACGGAATCGATAGCGACAAATCGTTCGACGGAATCTTTGTACGATTTCATTTCTTTGCTGACGATCACCATCGTATCGATAGTTTTATTTTCGGCAGTGTCGATCTTCACGAGGCGCGGGTGTTTCAACACGTGAGAAAATTTTTGCTGTTCAAGATGCACTAACGAATCGCCGTACATATTCAGCGCGCTGCTATATTGAAATGCGTGCACATTGCCTGTTGCAACCGAGCGGGATTCTTTCTGGTAATACTGCAATTCATCGCACCAGATTGTTGATGAAGAATCGACCAGCATCACGTTGCCGGTAAAGTGCGAACGCTTTTCATCGACAAAATATTCTCCAACTTGCGCAGTCAAGACAGATTTTCCGCGTTCAAGCCGGACGCCTGTGTGTGTCGTCATCATTCGGCGTTCGCCGTAATAGACGCCTTCTTTGGAATGAATAGTGACGCTGTCTTGAATCATTTTAACATTGCCGTACAATTCCATTTTGTTTTGCATCGTATATCGTAGCGCACGGTCGCACCACACGTGCACAATACCACCGCTGTCGGGCTGCTGCACAAAATGGACGTGGCCCGACAATTCGCGCACTTCTTCGCCGTTCATCACCCTTCCGTTGAGCGTATCGGCGGAGCGCAATTCTATCATTTTACTTTCCTGTGCGAATGCAACGCTTGAAAGACACAAGCACCCGATGAGGATCTTCAAATGTTTCATAAAGAATTATTCCGCATGACCTTGGCCGGTGACGACGAAGATTTTGTAGTTTTTCAATGTTTGATCGGATTCGAATCCGTGCCCGTGAATTTTTTCTTTCGGCGTTGTGATTTCTACGTACTCCGGCGTATGGATAAGTTGCCGCACATTATCCCAAAACAATCGCTCCGTCACCAATCGCGAGCCGTTCGTCGATACGGCAACCACATGGTTGTCCGCTTCAAGATTGTTGGTCGTTTCATCTACGCTGCCTTCCGCGCTGGTCAGTACGGAGGTTTCATGGCCTTCGGCGCTAAAAAAATGCACCGTCACGCCTTGGCTTAATTGCGTTCGATGGTCGTTTTCAAACACGCGAATATTGCCGGCGTGAATGATGGCATGCACATGCCCGGAATCGGAAACCACAATATCGCTGTTCCAGCTTTCTTGCTGGGGAAGCAGTCGGCTGTCGATTGTCTGGATGACAGACGGTTTTAATTTTTCCTCGCAGCCAAGAAAGGGAAGTGACACCACGAAGAAAACGATAAAAATTTTGACAACACGAATCATGCCGTCGCATCTCCGCGAAGGCCGGCTTCGACGAGATCGTGAATGTGCAGCATCCCGATGGGGCGATGCCGGTCATCCACGACAACAAGCTGTGTAATCTTGAATGATTCCATCATTGTCAACGCGCGTGCAGCAAGAATGCCTTTTTGTGCAACCTTCGGATTTTTCGTCATGACTTCACCGGCTGTCAAATGAGCTATATCCACAGTGCGTTGAAGTAAGCGCCGTAAATCTCCATCGGTCAGAATGCCATGCAAGATGCCCTCGTCGTTCACCACGCATGTTGCGCCGAGACGTTTCGAAGAAATTTCCACGATAGCTTGCGAGAGGGAAACGTTTTCGTTCACGATTGGAATTTCTTTTCCGGTAATCATCAACGCTTCGACTTTCAGCAATAATTGTTTGCCAAGGTTGCCGCCCGGGTGGAAGAACGCAAATTCTTCTTTGGTGAAGTTGCGAAGTTGCAGCAACGTAATCGCCAGCGCATCACCCATAGCCAGCGTTGCCGTCGTCGAAGACGTCGGCGCAAGATCGTGCGGGCACGCTTCTTCTTTGACGCTCACATCGATGACAACGTCGCTTTGTTTGCCGATGAATGAATTTTCATTGCCGATAAGCGAAATGATCTTGACGCCGAGCTGCTTAAAACGCGGGAGCAACTGTTGCACTTCTTCCGTATCGCCGCTCTTTGAAATACAAATTACGACGTCGTCTTGTGTGACCATACCGAGATCACCGTGAATAGCATCGGAGGGATGCATAAAAAGCGATGGCGTTCCGGTGGAACTAAGGGTGGCGGAAATTTTTCGGCCGATGATGCCGGATTTTCCCATGCCGGTCACCACCACACGGCCGCTCGATTGATAAATAATATCGACTGCCTTTGCAAAGTTGCCGTTAATACGCTCTTCCAGTTCGGCAACGGCAGACGCTTCCATGCGAATAACTTCTTTCCCCTTATCGATAACAGATGAATCCATACGTGGTTCCAATTATTTTTTTCGTTTCGGCAATGCGGGTTGTTTGTTCTGGCTGTCGAGAATGAGATCGACGAGTTCGCGTACAGCGCCATTGCCGCCGTTGTGTTTGCAAACATAGTGCACATATTTTTTTACACGTGGCAGAGCATTTGCCGGCGTCGCGGAAAATCCCACTTGGGTCAACACACATAGATCGAATTCGTCGTCGCCGATGTATGCAATTTCATGATCCTGTAATTTTAACTTTTGTTTGATGTGTTCGTACGCTTCTGCTTTGTTATCAAGATTTTGATAGACTTCCGCGATACCGAGGTCTTCAGCGCGCCGCTCTACAATTTTGGAAACTCT
>DATKMP010000237.1:0-3572 GCA_035541775.1 Bacteroidota bacterium
GTCGTCGGGCAGGATGAAGCAATTCAGAAATTATCCAAGGCCATTCGCCGTGCACGCGCAGGATTGAAAGATCCCAAACGCCCCATCGGTTCTTTTATTTTCCTCGGGCCGACCGGCGTTGGAAAAACAGAATTAGCCAAAGTCATCGCCCGCTATTTGTTCGATTCGGACGATGCCTTGATACGAATCGATATGAGCGAATACATGGAAAAATTTGCTGTCTCGCGGCTCGTCGGCGCACCTCCGGGTTATGTCGGTTACGAAGAAGGCGGGCAGCTCACAGAGAAAGTTCGCCGCAAACCGTATTCCGTTGTCTTGCTAGATGAAATTGAAAAAGCGCATCCCGATGTTTTTAATTTATTGCTGCAAGTACTGGACGATGGTATTCTGACCGATAGTCTCGGTCGCCGCGTGGATTTCAAAAACACCATACTCATTATGACGTCGAACCTCGGCTCGCGCGATATCAAAGTCACCGGCGGATTGGGGTTCGGAACGGACACACACCAAGATAAATATAAAGTGATGAAGTCCAGCATTGAAGACGCATTGAAGCGCGTGTTCAATCCTGAATTCTTAAACCGTGTGGATGATACGATAATTTTTCATCCTTTGGAGCGCGAGCATATTTTCAAAATTATCGACATTGCGGCAAAGGATTTGTTCAGCAGAATGACGGCCATGGGCATTTCCATCGAATTGACACAAGAAGCGAAAAACTTTCTTGCCGAAAAAGGGTACGATCCTGCATTCGGTGCGCGCCCACTGCGCCGCGCTGTCATGCGGTATATCGAAGACCCGCTTGCCGAAGAAATTCTGCGCGGCACGTTCCCGCAAGGAACCACCGTGCGGGCAAAATTCGATAAAGAAAAAGAAGAATTATTCTTCGTCGATGCCTCCAAAGATACTGCCGACGCGCAGATCACGGAACATCATGAAGAAATTACAGGAACAAATTAATATCGATCCATAGGCAACATAAAATCCCTCGGCGCTTCGCTGAGGGATTTTTTTGTACTCTGCTGACAGCCATTGAATTCATCGAACCGACATATTTATATTCTCTTCAACAAACCGTATAATGTCCTTTCGCAATTCACACGCGATGAGAACCATGTATCGTTAGCCGATTTCGGACCGTTTCCAAAAAATATTTATCCCGTCGGGCGGTTGGACGCCGACAGCGAAGGATTGTTGCTTCTCACAAACGATCATGCGGTTAACCATCGATTGACGGAACCGAAGTTCGAACATCCGAGGACATATTGGGTTCAAGTGGAAGGAATTCCCGATGAAGTCGCATTGAACAAACTCCGAAACGGCGTTGTCATCGAACAGAAAAAAACAAAACCTGCCGAAGTAAAATTATTAGAGAAAGAACCGGATTTACCGCCGCGCTCTGTTCCGATTCGTGTTCGCAAAACCATTCCGACTTCATGGATCGAACTCACGTTGCGCGAAGGCCGCAATCGTCAGGTTCGCAAAATGACCGCCGCAGTCGGTTATCCCACTTTAAGACTTGTGCGTGTTGGAATTTTATTTCTAACGCTGGATGGTTTGCAACCCGGCAAACATCGGATGCTAACGGAAAAAGAAATTTCTAAACTTTATTACATTCTTCGTATTTCTTTATAATTTTTATTTCAACAGTAATAATTTTTTCGTTTGTACGAAATTTCCGCATTGCATCCGATAAAAATACGTTCCGCTGGCAAATCGATTTGCGTTGAATAGAATTGAATGTGAACCAGCAGTTTGCCGATCTTCAACTAATGTTTTTACTTCTCTCCCAAGGATATCGTACACTTTCAAAGTAACCCATCCAGACACTGGAAGATCGTACACGATCGTTGTTGTCGGATTAAACGGATTGGGATAATTTTGATGCAAAACGTATGATGCAATTTGAGTATGCGTCCTTGCAACAGAAGTTATAGTTGCTGGATGTTTTATGACTAATGCCGGATCACCAAGCAGCGTAAATCTTTTTAATTCTTCGTAGCAGCCATCATAAATATTTGATTTTGCTTGTTCAAACACAGAGCCAAGAGATTGATCGACATTTTTAGTTAATATTTGAATTATATAATTGTACAAATCTACGGACGGACTTTCATAGTTTAATCCTTCAGATGAAATAACTGCAACAGCTCCACCGTCAGTTTTCTGGAGAAGATGCGTTGCTATCGATACTGGGGGACGAGTGTCATATGTTAAATCACATCCGCCAAATAAACAAACAGGCAATTTATTTCCATTATGTAATGAATCAACATCCTCGGTAGTAAAATATTGGTAGTGTGAGAAATATTCTTGACAAGCATGCCCGTTATAGGAAACAATGGCGGCCCCTTCATTCCAAAGATTGATGAATGCAGCAGTATCTAAATGATTTGGCGAGTCGCTTCGAATATCCACCGCTATAGTATCATTCCAAACATTAGAGCACATTTCCCGGAAACATTTCGCATCCCATTCAAATTGATATCCATAATCAGCAGACCAATAATCTGCCAGAGAAATTACTCGATTTGTCCATGAACTCGTTGTATCATTTTCGTACTCTATAATTTTTGCAAGTAT
The DNA here is from genome assembly GCA_035541775.1 of Bacteroidota bacterium. Lineage (GTDB taxonomy): Bacteria > Bacteroidota > Ignavibacteria > UBA10030 > UBA10030 > DATKMP01. Next base: position 2,584 of record DATKMP010000237.1, read on the forward strand.
TACGGAAAGTCCAACCGAATCCCATGCCGGTAATCGAGCAATGCAAGTATTGATCTTCGGCAGATAATTAATACTATCGCTTTTTTCTGCAAACCATTGATCAATCATTAAAACAGTATCTATTCCATGGTCGCTTGTATCGCCCAATGTTTCCGGCTCGGGATGCGATGGAATCACGTTTGTATTTCCAACCAAAACAAAATATTGCGGTACCGGTTTACTCCAGCTATTCAATGTGAACTGAATAAAATTTTTAAGTACCGTATCTTGCGTTGTACTGTTTCCGAACTGCGCATAAATCGAGTCGACATTTACGACCATGGTGGCATAGCCGTTTTTGGTGTGGCGAAAATCCGCAAGCGATTGCGCCATGACATAATACGAAGTCGGAGTTATAAGAATATAATCAGCTTGGTTCTTTGTATCCTTGAGATTATTACAAAAGCATTTTATGGAAAAGAGAAAAATAAAAATCTCGATGGCAATCATTATTCGACCAAATATATTTTTCATCAAGTCCTCTTGAGTGGTCTAATTTATTTTTCTAAAACCGCTTAACCAATATACTTGGATTTTTACACAAATAACACCATCTCAATAATATCATCATACTCCCCGTCAAGTTTGCGCGCTTTCGTTTTCATGCATTCGGTTTCAAATCCAATAGCTTTATACAATGATAGTGCCGGAATATTCGACGCGTACACTTCCAATTCAACGCGTTCGATGCCAATCTTTTTCGCTTCCTGAAGCGTCTGCGTGATCAGCTTTTTTCCGATTCCCTGTCTTCGATAATTGCGATCGACTCCCATTCCTAATTTTCCGCGATGACGAAACCCTTCGTACTGCAGCGGCAAAACATCGCACCAGCCGATGACAGTATTATTTTTTACAGCAATATGCTGTGGAATGTTCAGGGCAATGTTTAACAGAATAAAATTTTTCGTTGTCTCGAACGGCGGCGCTTCGAGAAATGCAAGATACAATCG
>DATKMP010000238.1:0-30092 GCA_035541775.1 Bacteroidota bacterium
TCGTACCGCTGAAATATTTTTTCTAATTTATCTAACATAAAACTTTTTCGGATTACGCTGCAACCGAATTCTCGGCAGGCGATTCAACTTTTAACGAATACTTTGCTGCATCTTCCTGATCGAGTGCACACTTTAACGCAACGATGGCGACTTCAATTTGAGAATCGGTAGGTTCTTTGGTGGTGATTTTTTGCAGCCACAACCCCGGAGCGATAAAAATTCTGCCCCACCATGTGGTTCCGTGTTTTGCCGAGAAGCGAATGACCTCGTACGCCAATCCGCCGACAATAGGAATGAACGGTAAATGTGTTCCGAGCCGAATGGTAAGCGTGAGTTTCCCGAGAAGCCGAATGGTGACGACATCGAGAACGCTGAAGGCAAACACGGAAACAAAAACCACAATCAACAAAAAGCTCGTGCCGCAGCGCGGGTGAAATCGGCTGTAGGTGCGAACGGAATCTGGAATGAGTTTCGCTTTGTGTTCGAACGCAAATACGGATTTATGTTCTGCGCCGTGATAACGAAACAATTGTTTTACATCTTCCATCATCGAAATGCCGAGCATATATAAAATAAGAATCGAAACACGAATTAAACCGGCGGTGAGATTGAAGGTGAATGCAGTCTGCTCGATGGCAAAAACTTTGGTTGTGAGATAAAGTGGAACGACGAAGAAAATTCCGACACCGACGGCAAGTGCGACGATTAAGGAAAGAGCAAGCGTGAAGTCGGTGGATTTCTTTTTTTCTTTCTTCTTGGATTTTTCTTCTTCGGGAATATCCAGCATCGCAATCTCGGCGGAAAAATTTAATGTCTTGATGCCAAGATACATCATATCGATAAGGCCGACCGCACCGCGAAGGATCGGCACGTTGAGCCATTTGTGTTTTTCGGTGACCGAAATATAATTTTCTTTTTGCACGACAATATCGCCGTTGGCGCGGCGCACGGCGGTTGCAACGCCTTTCGGCGAGCGCATCATCACGCCTTCAATCACTGCCTGTCCGCCGACCTGCATCGGTTTGTTGGCATCATAATCGGGATTTGTCGGAACCCACTGTTCTCGTTCGTTACTCACATGTTCTCCTTTATTATTGATAAGATACGGAAGAATTGCCGTTGGAACAACCATCCCGTTATTTCTCTCTCAACAAGAATAGATTTAGAGAAGTTCTCTTGAGAGAGAAGAGAAGTTTGGGTAATTTAAAAAAACGAAGTCATCCTGAGCTTGCCCACCGCAGGCGGGCTTGTCGAAGGATGACGGTCATTGTTGAATCACTAAGTGACCACGTTATGATTTAAATGTGTCACACTAAACAAATCGAAGTTTGACATTTAAAAAATGACAGAGCGAAAAACAAATATCGAACTTCTTTCTCCGGCAAAAGATTTAGAATGCGGCAAAGCAGCAATCCGCTACGGTGCCGATGCTGTGTATATCGGTGCGCCGAAATTCGGAGCGCGCACAGCAGTGGGTAATTCGATAGAAGATATTGCTTCATTAATTTCCTACGCGCATTTGTTCCGCGCAAAAGTTTATGTCGCACTCAATACGATTTTGTTCGATCACGAACTTGATGAAGCAAGAACCATCGTTCAATCTGTTTATAATGCCGGTGCGGATGGATTGATTGTTCAAGATATGGGATTGCTCGAACTGGATCTTCCACCGATTCCATTGATTGCCAGCACGCAAGCGCACAACGATACTCCTGAGAAGATAAAATTTTTGCAAGATGTCGGATTTCAACGGGTGATCTTAGCGCGAGAACTTTCGCTCAAACAAATTCAAGAAATTCGTTCTGCCACAGAGATTGAATTGGAATGCTTCATTCACGGTGCGCTTTGTGTTTGTTACAGCGGGCAATGTTATTTGAGCGAAGCGACTCAAGAACGTAGTGCGAATCGCGGTGAGTGTGCACAGCCATGCCGTTTGCCGTACACATTAACGGACGAACAAGGAACGGTGATTGCAGAAAATAAACATCTACTGTCGCTCAAAGATTTAAATCTCTCAAAACATCTTTCATCGCTGATTGATGCCGGTGTGACATCGTTTAAAATCGAAGGGCGATTGAAAGACATTAATTACGTTAAAAATGTTACGGCATTTTATCGGCAGCGTATCGATGAATTGTTGGAAGGGAAACCGTCGATGCAGAAGTCTTCATCCGGGAAAATATATTTTGCATTTCAGCCGGATGCCGATAAAACATTTCACCGCGAGTTCTCAGAACATTTTATCCGTAAGAGAAGTAAAAATATTTTGTCGATGGATACGCCGAAAGCGACCGGTGCGTTTCTCGGAAAAATATCAAAACTCGGCAGCAATTATTTTATTCTTGATACCGGTGTTTCGATGCACGCCGGCGATGGCATCTGTTTCTTCGATGCACATGATGAACTCTGCGGAACGAATATTAATTCCGCCAAAGAAAAAAGTGCGTTCCCCGATGCAATGGACGGATTGGAACTTGGAACAGCCGTCTATCGCAATCACGATCACGCATTCATCAAACAACTCAAGATCGATAAAACTCAGCGGCGCATACGTATCGCAATGTATTTTCGAGAAGAAGAAAACGGATTTTCTCTTACGATTATCGATGAAGACGGAATTCAAACGGAAGTAAAAATACTATCGGAAAAATCTCCTGCAAAAAATATTCAATCAGCAGAAGAAACGATTCGGAAACAACTAACAAAATTAGGCGACAGTATTTATCAGTGCGACGATATTCAAATCGATTGGTCAAAGCCGTATTTCTTGCCGGTAAGTATCTTGAATGAACTTCGCCGTAATGCTGTTGCATCGTTAGAAGAAAAGCGGTTGAACGGCTATCTGCCAAAAACTATTCTTTCTGGGAGGGAGTTACACTCCCGACCGGAAATTCCCTATCCGCAAAAATCGTTATCCTATTTTGCCAATGTCGCGAATAAAAAAGCAGAGCAGTTTTACCGGCGGCATGGTGTAACGGAAATCGAACCGGCATTTGAATTGCAGAACCATCATTCGGGCAAACCCGCCGCGGCGGGCAAGCAAGTAATGACAATGAAGCATTGTCTGCGGTTCCAATTCGGACTGTGCGTCGGTACCGGCGAAGAAAATGCAGAACCGCTCTTTATGAATGATGCGAAGAACCATTTCCGATTGGAATTTGATTGCAAAGAATGCAAGATGAAGATGATTCTATTGTAGGCACCTCATTATTGCTTTTTCTTCAATTCTTTCCTACACTTTCGGCAGAACATCGGGAGCACAAAGAACTAATTCGTGCTCGGCAACGTTACTAACATAGTTCAACTAAAAAAGTGGTCTGAAATCTATGGAAAGCGTACTCACAAATTATTTTTCATCCATCGCAAAAAAAGTTTTGATGAGCTTGACCGGTTTGTTTCTCATGGTCTTTCTCACCGAACACCTCATCGGCAACCTGCTGTTGTTTGCAAACGATAACGGAGCATTGTACGAAGCGTACGGGCATTTTCTTGTCGTCAATCCTGTAATACGGATGGTCGAAGTGCTGCTGTTTGTTTCCGTCGCAGTGCACGCTGTACTGGCAACGATGCTCTGGTGGTCAAATCGGCAAATGCGTCCGGTGAAATACAAAAAGTATCGATTGAAAGACAACACGCCGTGGTGGTCGCGTAATACGCTGCTCACCGGCAGTATCGTGTTTATTTTTCTCGTTATTCATCTTCGTACGTTCTTCGTTCCCATTCGTATCGAAGGCAAATCACTTTCGGAATATGAAATGGTCGTGCAGGCATTTGCGAATCCATGGTATTGCGGATTTTATTTGTTGGCGCTGCTGTTGCTTGGATATCATTTGCGCCATGGGTTTCAATCGGCATTTCAAACGCTTGGACTGAGGAATAAAACATTTACACCGATCATCGATGCACTCGCGTTTGTGTACTGGTTCATCGTTCCGCTGATGTTTGCGACGATACCGGTTTATTTTTATGCATTGCAGATGGGAGGGCATTGAGATGAGCGCGTTGAAATTGAATTCCAATATTCCTTCCGGCCCGTTAGAAAAAAAATGGTCTACACATCGTTTTGAAATGAAGCTCGTCAATCCATCGAACCGCAGAAAATATTCTGTCATCGTGGTCTGTACCGGACTTGCCGGAGCATCGGCAGCGGCATCGCTCGGTGAACTGGGCTACAACGTCCTTTCATTTTCGTATCACGAATCACCGCGCCGCGCGCACAGCATTGCGGCGCAGGGCGGTATCAACGCACCGAAAAATTATGCGAACGACGGCGATAGTGTGTACCGATTATTTTACGATACACTCAAAGGCGGCGATTATCGCGCACGGGAAGCGAATGTGTATCGTCTTGCGGAAGTCAGCGGCAATATCATCGATCAATGTGTTGCACAAGGAGTACCGTTTGCGAGAGATTATGCGGGATATTTGGATACGCGTTCGTTTGGCGGCGCGCAGGTCTCGCGAACATTTTACGCACGCGGACAAACGGGACAGCAGCTTCTGCTCGGTGCGTACTCTGCATTGAGCAGACAAATTCATGACGGAACGGTAACATTTTTCGATCGGCGTGAGATGCTCGATCTTGTTGTGATTGATCATCAAGCGCGAGGAATTGTTTGCCGCAATTTGCGGACGGGCGAGATCGAATCGTACGTTGCCGATGCTGTTGTTCTTGCAACAGGAGGATATGGCAATACATTTTTTCTTTCCACGATGGCGAAAGCAAGCAACGCTACGGCAATCTGGCGCGCGTATAAAAAAGGTGCGTGCTTTGCCAATCCATGCTTCACGCAAATTCACCCCACGTGCATTCCGGTGAGCGGAGAGTATCAATCGAAGTTAACATTGATGAGCGAGAGCTTGCGCAACGATGGGCGCATCTGGGTGCCGAAGAAAGCAGGCGATACGAGAAATCCGGGAGATATTCCTGAAGCAGAACGCGATTATTATTTGGAGCGAATGTATCCATCGTTCGGCAATCTTGTTCCACGCGATGTTGCTTCGCGACGCGCAAAAGAAATGTGCGATAAAGGTTTCGGTGTCGGTGCAACGAAGATGGCGGTGTATTTGGATTTTTCTTCGGCGATCAATCGTATCGGCAAAAATAAGATCGAAGAAAAATACGGCAACCTGTTCGATATGTATCACGAAATCACCGCAGAAGATCCGTACAATAATCCTATGCGCATTTATCCCGCCGTGCATTACACGATGGGCGGTTTGTGGGTGGATTATCATTTGATGAGCACGATTCCCGGATTGTTTGTGATCGGTGAAGCGAACTTTTCCGATCACGGTGCGAATCGTCTCGGTGCCAGTGCGCTGATGCAGGGACTCGCGGACGGATATTTTGTTCTGCCGTACACGCTTCCCAATTATCTTGCGACGAATACTTTCAAACACATCGATACGAAGCATGCAGAATTTAAACAAGCACATGAAGATGTGACGGACAAAGTGAATACACTTCTTTTCATCAACGGAAAACAAACGGCAACAGAAATCCATAGGAAGCTCGGCAAGATTATGTGGGAATATGTCGGGATGGGGCGCAACAAAGTAGGATTGAAGAAAGCGCTGAAACTGATTCCCGAACTGCGCGAAGAATTCTGGAACGATGTCAATGTTGTCGGCGAATCCGGTGATATGAATATCGAATTAGAAAAAGCCGGGCGCATTGCGGACTTTCTGGAACTCGCAGAACTGCTGGCGCGCGATGCGCTACATCGGGAAGAATCCTGTGGCGGGCATTTCCGCGAAGAATATCAAACGCCGGAAGGCGAAGCGCTGCGCAACGATAAAAAGTTTTCGTACGTTGCTGCATGGGAATATACCGGCGACGGCAAACAGCCGCGGCTGAACAAAGAACCATTAGAGTTCGAATATGTGCATCCGTCGGTGAGAAGTTATAAATAGTTGATTCGTTAATTGTTCATGGTTATTGGTTCAAATTATGAGTGGAACGCTTACATCGTTTGAAGAACTTGAGTGCTGGCAGGCGGCAACAGAAGTCCGGAGATTTATGATGACACTTGTGAAACGTTTTCCTGCTCATGAAAAATATTCATTAACGGACGATATGACACGAGCAGCAAGATCGGCAACGCACAATATTGCAGAAGGTTTTGGCAGATTCCATTTCCAGGAAAATGTTCAGTTCTGCCGGCAAAGCAGAGGATCGCTGTATGAATTACTCGATCAATTACTCACAGCAAAAGATGAACACTATATTACCGCAGAAGAATACGAACAAGGAAAGACATACATCGATAAAGCTCTTCCATTGTTAAATGGATACATCAATTATTTATCGAGAGCAAAAAAAGAATATTCAAAAAAACAAATAACGAATAACGATTAACATATAACCACTAACAACATGAACTTCAACCTCAAAATCTGGCGGCAAAAATCCTTCGAAGACGAAGGACGATTTGAAGAATACACGGTGAGCAATGTTCCCGGCGATGCATCATTCTTAGAGATGCTTGATATTCTCAACAACGATTTAGTAAAGCAGGGCAGCGAGCCGGTGGCGTTCGATCACGATTGCCGCGAGGGAATTTGCGGAAGCTGCGGCATGGTTATCAACGGGCGCGCGCACGGGCCGGGACGCAAACAGGCAACGTGCGATGTGCGGATGCGGATGTTTGAAGACGGGCAAATAATTGTTATCGAACCGTGGCGTGCCGATCCGTTTCCGGTGATCAAAGATTTAATGGTGGACCGAACGGCGCTCGACCGCATTATGCAGGCGGGCGGATATATTTCTGCGCGCACCAACGCCATACCGGAAGCGAACTCGATTCCTGTACGAAAAGCCGACGCGGACGAAGCGATGGATGCAGCAGCGTGCATCGGATGCGGCGCGTGCATTGCAGCGTGTCCCAATTCTTCTGCGATGCTCTTCGTTGCGGCAAAAGTTTCCCACCTTGCATTACTGCCGCAGGGGCAGGTGGAACGCAAAGAGCGAGTGCAGCGGATGGTTGCTCAGATGGATGAAGAAGGGTTCGGCAATTGTTCCAACAATTACGCCTGCGAAGCCGAATGCCCGAAAGGAATTTCCGTAACGCACATTGCGAGATTGAATCGGGAATTTTTGTTGGCGAAGCTGACTTGATAGTTCTTAATCAAAACGTTATTTGCATCTTTCCCCTGCGTGCGCGATATTAATAACAAAGGAGTAATGAAATGAAGTTTATCATAACCTTAAACCGAGATGAAGACGGAATGTATATTGCCGAATGCCCTTCCATACCCGGCTGCATCAGTCAGGGGAAAACGGAAGAAGAGGCGCAGAGAAATATTCAGGATGCAATCAAAGAATGCATTGAAGTGCGATTGGAAAAAGGATTGCCATTAACCATATCCACGCGCCAAGTAGAGGTCGTTGTGTAATGCCGCCCGTTCCGCTTCTTCGCTCGAGAGATGTTGTAAAAGTTTTTGAACGTTTCGGCTGGCAAGTCGCACGTCAACGAGGAAGCCATATCATCCTTACCAAGCAAGGAAATATTTCGACATTATCTGTTCCCGACCATACGGAAGTTGCGCGAGGAACATTACGGGGACTCATTCAAAAGGCGGGTTTGACGATTGAAGAGTTTATTGAAGCAGCAGAACAATTTTAAATCACATTGAGAGATTGAATAGAGAGTTTTTACTGGCGAAGCTGGGATAATGTAAAACATGATTAGAGATAATAATTATTGTAATTTTTCTCGATACCATGTTTTGTTTGGTGTCGCATAACGATTGTAACTCTGCTTCAAACACTGAAGCGGAGCTTTGAGTGAAATATTGCTGGAGGATTCATTGGAAAAACTCAAATTTTACTTATCCATCACGATGACAATCATTGTTGTTATGTCTTTGCCAGTATGTGCACAGCAACAAGATATTAGATCTATGGTGATGTCTAAGATCAATTCCATCAGAGGTAAATATCACTTAGATAATTATTCCATCGATACAATGATCAGCAAAGCTTGTAGAATGATTGATACTACAGATACATCCATTCTAAAAACAATAAATAAGACGACTCAGAAAGAAGCTCTTACGTTATTGTGTAAAGGGCATGTTTTTGATTTAAACATTCGCAGCATTGTTTTAAAAAGTGATAGCAACGGCACTATAGATACAAATAATGCGGCATTAATTGGATTACTGAGTAATAAAACATTTAATCGAATGGGATTACGTATATCAAAAAACGGCAATGAAGTGACAGCAAAGCTTATCTTTACGGAGAACTATATTAGATTTTCTCCACGATGGAGGTATGATGTTGAGGCCTCGCCTGGAAATTTTTCAGCATTTAATTGTATAATTTCCGGTATATCCTACGTCGATGATAGCATTTTTTATCAAACGACACAATTAGATGAATTACCTGAATCATTTATTCCGAGTTCTCCAATAAAAATCGAATTTAAAGATAGTGATTATTATCACGAAAAAAATGAATCAAAACTTCTTTTGGACCAGCAATTAGTGTACCGGTTAGAACCCTTGCTAAAAGAAAAATTGCAAGATGATGATTTAAAATATTTTGAGATAGCATTATCATTTCCATATTCAAATGTGGTTTTTTTTGATTCAAAGGGTAAAATATTAGCATTTGTTCATTTTTTAAAAAACAATAAGGGGGTTGAACATTGAAATGTTATTGGTCACTTTATATTATCCTTGTTGTGAGGAAGCTGCTCTCCCAAACAAAATAGTTGCGACATCGCCTGCGAAATTTATATGAATAAGTTTATTCTATGAACAAATTATTCTCTCTTCTTATCATCGCCTCAGCGGTCATTGTTGGTTCCGGCTGCACACGGCCAAAACTTGTTCCGGGTGTACCGGTTCAAGATGGTTTCGAAACTCCCTCGCTCAGTAATCTCTGGGCAACGGATAAGATCCTCGCGTCGGATTATGCCATCCAATCGGTCGTTGTTAGGTCCGGGAAGAGTGCCATACAAATTACGCTGCACACTTCGGATCATTTTGAAGCGGGACAGCATGGCAACAACAATTCGGAGCGGGCTGAATTGACCGAGGTGTACCAGCTCTATTCCACCGAAGGAAACAGCTATGCCTTTTCATTCAGTATGTTTCTTCCGCCGGATTTTCCGATAGTGGATACACGATTAGTGATTGCCCAGTGGAAGCAGTTGTGTGAATGGAATCGAAAATGTGATGATAATAGTCCGGTGCTTGCCATTCGGTACAGAGTCGGAATTCTTTCGGTCACACAATCCCTTGGTGCTCACCGTATCACACTCTGGCAATCATCGGGCGAAGATGTGCGGAATAAGTGGATGGATTTTAGATTTCGAATTCGCTTTACCGCCGATACATCGGGGTATATCACGGCGTTTCTCAACGACAGTCTCATTTTGAATTATACCGGTGCTACGGCATATCAAGAAAATGATTCAACGGGCTATCCATCGCCAAGCCGATTCTATTTTAAGATGGGTTTATATCGTGATGTGATGAACCAACCGATGACCATCTATATCGATGATTATAGCAAAGAACTGCTCAGTGCTGAGAAGAAATAAAATAACAAATAGAAAATTTCGTTTCTCATCTCTGTTTGAGGACGGCATGATAGAAAATGCAGAACGCTATCGTAAATGCCTTGAAAACATGTTTGTGATAAGGAAATTTAATTTAGCATGAAAAATCAGCATACAAGGGAAAAATAAATTTATGTCAATTGAATCTTTTTCATAGAAGGTGTTGTTCTTGTATATCATCATGTGTTTAACAAGTTATGGACAGACAAATTCTGTATCCGTAAGTATCAATAAAGGAGAACAATCAATGAAACGAGTGACAGGTATCGGCGGAATATTTTTTAAAGCGAAGAATCCCGATTCGCTGCGCGCCTGGTATCAGCAGCATCTTGGAATTGAAATCGAATCTTGGGGAGGGTATGCGTTTAAGTGGCGTACGGAAAAAAATCCTACGGGCAACGGATCGACGGTATGGAATGTTTTCAAGTCCGATACCAAGTATTTCGAACCGAGCCAATCGTCGTTTATGATCAACTATCGTGTTGAGAATTTAGACGAACTATTGCGCGCTCTTCGAGCGGAGGGATGTCAGGTCGATCCGAAGGTAGAAGATTCAGAATATGGAAAGTTCGGATGGGTCATGGACCCGGAAGGAAATAAAATAGAACTCTGGCAGCCGCCCGAAGGACAATAAAATTTGCTGTGCATCGTGCGGGCAACTGGAAATGATTGCGGATTTGCATCGGCAAGGATTGAAGTAAATATTTTTAGGAAAGGAAGATGCTATGAAAAAGAAAGCGACATTGATCTTGCGATGGTTTGCGCGGATCTGTAGTGTTGCCAGCATCGGTTTGCTTCTGCTCTTTGCTGTCGGCGAAAAAATCCATCCTGCAAGACTTACGACAAAGGAATGGACGGAATTTATTTTTTTTCCTATCGGAATTTCTTTCGGGATGATTTTATCCTGGTGGAAAGAAAAAATTGGCGGATACGTTACGATGGCAAGTCTTGTGTTGTTTTATCTTGTTCACTATTTAATCACCGGAAGGTTTCCGCATGGGTGGGCATTCTTGATCTTTGCATTGCCGGGATTGTTATTTCTTGCAGCAGGTTTGTTGGCGAAGATAAAATAGCGGTCAGCAATTAGCTATTAGCAATCTTGTAGGGCTGGAACAATGTCCGCCTTTATTTTTAACTGTGGTAGATTTCCGATTTCTAAAGAAGGAAATCGCAAGCAAGAAATCGAAAATCTTACTCTCACATCAAGCGCATCAGCGCATACAATCCCCACATCACCAATCCGACACTGAGGGGAATCGAGAGGTTGTCATCCACTTTGATGGGAAGCGCCTCGACCACCGCACCAACGAATGCTGCGACGAAACCCACAAGATATTCGGTTAACACGTAATGGATTTTTGGCGCAACAAGAATAACCAGCATTGCCGAAATGAAAAATGCTGTCGATCCTTCTAAGCTTTTTCCAAAAAACCGATGCCTTCCGAATCTTCTGCCGATGAGCGCCGATGTGGTGTCGGAAATAATGAGAATGGCGATGGAGTTGATGGCAATAATTTTGGGGAAGAGAAGCACACACAACGAAACGGCAATGAGCACATGCGATGCGCCGTTTAATCGCTTTTGCGTGGTATCTATTTCATGACGGCGCAGCAGCCAGCCGAACCATTTATAAAACCATATGGAGATGGACGGAATATAGTACCGCGCGAGATCGACGGAGACGAACGCGATCATCAAGGGAATGAGAATGGAAAGAGCAAGTTCCTTCGAGATGAAATAATAAATAGTGGGAATGGAAAGAGAAAAAAGGTGAATACCTTTCCGCGCCAGTTCATGCCGGTACTCGATTGTAGCGGCATGTTCAAGCTTATTTAAATTGCCGGCATCCGGCGCAAACATTTTTTTTGCGTCAAACGGACTCACGCTTTTGTACCGGTTGCTGTTGCCGCGACGGCCGCTTTGAGGGATGCTCCTTCCGGAATTCCGTTTGGAATTTTTTCTATTGGCGGCAGTTTCTCACCGCGGATGAGTTTATCGATTTCATCCGAATCAAGGATCTCGCGTTCCAACAATGCATTCGAGAGCCGGTGCAAAATCTGAATATTGTCTTTCAGAATTTTTTCAGAACGCTTCATTGCCATGGTAACGATTCTTTTGATTTCTGCATCGATGGCAATAGCTGTTTGTTCGCTGAAGTTGCGCGAGCGGGTAATTTCACGCCCGAGGAAAATTTCTTCTTCTTTCGCGCCGTAAGCAAGAGGCCCGAGTTTATCGCTCATGCCCCACTCGCAAACCATCTTGCGTGCAAGTTCTGTCGCGCGTTCAATATCGTTTCCAGCGCCGGTTGTTAATTGATTGAAAATCAGTTTTTCCGCAGCGCGTCCGCCGAGGGCATACGTGATCATCGTTTCCAGATATTCACGCGAGTATGTATGTTTCTCATCGATTGGTAAATAGGTCGTTACACCCAATGCGCGTCCGCGCGGAATGATGGTGACTTTGTGCACGGGATCGGCTTCCGGTAAAAATTTTGCAACCAGCACGTGGCCGGATTCGTGGTACGATGTCACTTTCTTTTCTTTGTCGGAAATAAGCATGCTCTTGCGTTCCATACCCATCATCACTTTATCTTTGGCTTCTTCAAAGTGATGCATGGCAACAACCTTGTCGTTCTTGCGGGCGGCCAGCAATGCGGCTTCGTTCACAAGATTGGCAATATCTGCGCCGGCGAGTCCCGGTGTACCTTTGGCAAGAACATCCAAGCGGACGTCATCGGCCAATGGAATTTTTTTGGTGTGAACTTTAAAAATACCTTCGCGCCCTTTGACATCCGGACGATCAACGACAATCTGCCGGTCAAATCTTCCTGGACGCAGCAATGCGGGATCAAGAACATCGGGGCGGTTGGTTGCGGCGATGATGATCACGCCATTGTTTTGTTCAAAGCCGTCCATCTCCACCAGTAATTGATTCAAGGTTTGTTCGCGTTCATCATGCCCGCCGCCAAGTCCGGCGCCGCGATGACGGCCGACTGCATCGATTTCATCGATGAAGATAATACACGGCGCGCTGCGTTTTCCTTGATCGAATAAATCCCGCACGCGGCTTGCACCAACGCCGACAAACATTTCCACAAAATCCGCTCCGCTGATGGAGAAGAACGGAACGCCGGCTTCACCGGCAACAGCGCGTGCGAGTAACGTTTTACCCGTGCCCGGAGGGCCAAGCAATAACACGCCGCGAGGAATTTTTCCGCCGAGCCGTTGAAACTTGGACGGCTCTTTTAAAAACTCAATCACTTCTTGGAGTTCAACTTTTGCTTCATCGGCGCCGGCAACATCCGTAAAGTTGATTTGCATCAAACCTTCCGTCAATAATTTCGCATGGCTCTTGCCAAAGGAGAATAATCCTTTTGTTCCGCCGCCGCCGGCACCGGATTGCATCCGGCGGAAAATCACCAACCAGATGCCGATCAAGATGACCCATGGCAGAAAACTGATTGCCGCATTCAGCCACGTGCTGTCTTCTTTTTCAACTTTAAACTTCAATCCTTTTGCTGTCCAGCCGGTAACAAGCGGTTCATCTAAATTGGTGTACGGCAGCGTCAACTGGATACGCGTAACATTGTGCGCGGTTTTACCGCTGGATGTCTGAAGATCCATCGATTCTTTGAGTTTGCCATGAAAATCGTAGACGCCATAGCTGGAAATTTTAATCGATGCATCTTGAATTTTTTGATCGTTCAGCAATTGTTGAAACGTCGTGAACCCGATTTCATATTCGGTTTCTTCATTGGTGCGGAATGCCCACATAATAAGAAACACCGCGAGAATAATTCCAATCCAGCTTAAGATCACCCGGCCGAATTTTCCCCACGGCGAATCGTCTTCGCGTTGTGGTTTGATGGGGCGTCGCGGTGTTCGCGGCGGCACGGGACGCTTCTTACTGTTTTGATCTTTATTCTCTGATTGTTCGTTCAACCATGTATTCATCGTTTTTTTTCAACTCCTGACATCAAAAGAACTAACTCCCATTATGCAGCCGTATTTGGCGGAGCAAGGCGATAGATCGATCTTAAATTACGAACTTTTTGGGCATAGTCCAAACCGTATCCAATAACAAAATCCGGCGGAATCTCAAATCCGATATAATCGACAGGAAAGTCGATTTTGGGTAAGCCCTTTTTTAATAATAATGAAACAAACGAAAGCGAGTGCGGGTTCTCTTTTTCAATAAGTTTTTTAATATAGGTGAGAGAGAGTCCCGAATCCACGATGTCTTCTACAATAATAATATCGCGCCCTTCGACCTGACAATTCAAGTCTTTCAACAATCGAACTTGCCCGGTGGAAATTTTTGCGTCGCCATAACTGGATAATTTAAAAAAGTCGATCTCGCAATCGACGGTGACATGCCGGATAAGGTCGGCGAGAAAAATAAATGCGCCGTTCAACACGCCGATGAAAATCGGTACTTTGTCTTTGTAGTCGGCATTGATGGTAGCCGCGAGTTCTCTGATGCGTGCTTGAATCTGTTGTTCCGTGATGAATTCTTCAAAGGTGTCGCCGTTGATATGAAAAAGTTTTGCCATACGATACTCAAATAATGGGATGATAAGTAAGTTTGACTGCGCTGCGAGACGCAGGTGTTAATTTGAATCGGTCATCTAATCGCTTGCCGCAAACCCAGACGATGTTGCCGTTCGATTCGAGAATCGGAATGGTGGATTTAAGATGCCGTGGAATTTTTTCGTTCGCGAAGTAATCGCTCAATTTTTTTCTTGCTCGTAAGCCGAATGGCACAAACCAATCGCCGCTGCGCCACGTGCGAAGAACGAGATGCTGATTCAATTGTTGTGCATCGACAAATTCTTCGTTGCGGTTGCCGGAAAAGGTGTGCGGCACAGGAATCGGTTCGCTGAGAGAAACCGTTCCTCCGGGAACCTGTAAGGATGTGCCGACATGAATTTCCAGTGCTGCAGGAATTTTTTGCATGGTCGATGTGATGAGAATGTTGTTTTGTTCGTGCGTGGCAGTGGTGTGAGATCCCAGTTCGATCCTTTTTCCGACGGGCAATTGGAAAAGGTGAAGCAGGCGTTCCACTTTTTTTTCTTCCGGCTCAATTTGAAAATGTTCCAGCAGCGTTACGCAAACTTCGGATTGAAGAAATTCCGGCAGCGTATGGAATGTTTCTATATGCAAGTTGAGGTCGCCGTTGGCAGAGATCGATGTGCAGCGAGAACGCTGTTCTTGAATCAATGTGCGGAGAGGGTCGTTCATTTTGCGCATGGCTTCGGCAACAGCCGTCAAGGAAAGTAACATAGTAGGATGTTTGCGTTGCAATGCAGGAATAATGCGATGCCGGAATGCATTTCGTCGATACGCAAGCGAAGCGTTCGAAGAATCCTCGCGGTAGTGCACGTTCTGTTCTTTGGCGTATGCTTCAATCTCGTTGCGCCAGGCAAACAGCATTGGTCGGATAATGTTTCCTTCTTCCCGTTTTACGGGAATGCCTGCAAGTCCGCGAATGCCTGTGCCGCGAGAGATATTCATCAATACCGTTTCTGCATTGTCGTTGGCGTTGTGTGCCGTGGCGACAGCATCGGCATGAATTTGTTGCCGGATGGATTCGATCGCTTGATAGCGGAGCACTCGCGCAGCAAGCTGTTTGGAAATTTTATGTTCGTGTGCAAATGTTTTTACGTCGATGCGTTGTGAATAAAATGGAATTCCGTTTTCTTCTGCCGTCTGTCGCACAAACAATTCGTCTCCATCAGATTCTGCACCGCGCAGTTGATGATTGATGTGGGCTACCGCAAGCTGTACCTGCCATCGATTGCGCAATTCCTTCATGACGTGAAGCAAGGTCATCGAATCAATTCCGCCGCTGACAGCGAGCAGAAGGGATTGTCCCCGAGCGGCAAGCTTGTACTGCTGCATGAATTGTTCAAAAGAATGTACGAATATTGTTGAAATCGATTTCACTATGATCACGATAAAAAAAAACTTGATTGATTATCAAGTTGCGGCAAAATCAAAAGGCGCTTCGATGTACGGTAAAAATCACAATCTCCTTTTTTTAAGATACGGCATTTTGGCTGGAAAGACAAGAAGACGAAACAGCATGGCGGTTGAACCGATATCGACACAAAATAATTTCCGTTGCTTGCCTTTCCTTTGAAAATAGGATAACTTTTTTATGTATGAAAAGTTTGCGTTATAAAGTGGTGTTCGGGTATGTGGTAATTGTCATTATCGGATTGGCAACGAGCATGTTCGCCGTGTACAACTTTTCGCAGCTGAACGATGCCGTGGGAAATATTATCCGGGATAATTATGAAAGCGTACGCGCAGTACAGAATATGGTCAAAGCGCTGGAGCGGCAGGAAAATGCGCAATTCCAAATGCTGCTCGGCGATGAAGACGCCGCGTATGTGCAGTTCACCGTCAATCGTTCTGGATTTTTGGGCTGGTATGAAAAATCCAAAAGCACGCCGATGAATTCTGCTGAAGCGGGATTACTGAATGAAATCGGAGTGCTGTACAAATCGTACATCGCGAGCAGCGATTCGATGTATTCCATCTTGCAAGTAAAACATAACACGGCTTTGGCGGCAAAATACAAATCGCAAACTATTCAGCCGGTCCTTAATCGGTTGAAGGAACGCTGCTTTCAACTGCTCGAGATGAATCAAGATGCGATGTCGCAAACAGAGATGAAAGTTCGTCGAACGACGTCCGATGCGACATACACCGTTATCGTCATCTCTATAGCATCGATCATCTTAAGTTTTATTATTAGCACTCGCTTTACTCGCTCGATCATCAATCCGGCAGAAAAATTGACGGCATCTGTTCGAAAAATCAGTCAGGGGCAGCTCAATCAAAAAATTGATGTCGTTACGGATGACGAAATCGGCGTGCTGGGACGAGAATTTAATAAGATGACGGAACGTTTGCGGATGTACGAAGAATTAAATGTTCAGCAACTGATCTCGGAAAAAAAGAAATCCGAAACGATTGTCGAAAGTATTGTCGATCCGATTATTGTCACCGATGAATTTGGGAAACTTGTTTTGATGAACAGCGCTGCCGAAACGGTATTGAATATTCACGGCAGCGAATGGCAGGGGAAACTATTACGCGAGGTGATGGCGAACCAGCAATGGGTAGAAACGTTGGAGTTCGGCATTTCGCATCGGCGCGACCATGAACATCGCGATCAATTATTAACGGTGAACCGCAGTGCCGTCATGTTGTATTATCGCCCTCGGTACGCAACATTCTTCGATACCAACGGCCAGGTGCAGGGAGTGGTGACGCTGCTGCAGGATGTAACGCGCTTTAAAGATCTGGATCGAATGAAATCGGAATTCATTGCAACCGTTTCGCACGAATTGCGCACGCCGCTCACGTCGCTTGCTATGGGCATCGATTTACTTGCACAGCAAGTGGTCGGGGAAATCAATGCGCGTCAGAAAGATTTACTTGCAGCGGCGAAAGATGATTCTGAACGGTTGAGAAAATTAGTGAAAGAATTGTTGGATCTCTCGCGCATGGAATCCGGCAAATATGAAATGAAAAAAGAGTTGATCGATTTTTCGAAATTAGTGGAAGATGCAGTACGTCCGCTCCGGCTGCCGTTCCGGGAAAAAGAAATCGAACTTCGCCTGTCCTTGCCGGACGATTTGCCGATGCTTTCCGGCGACTCCAATTATTTAACATGGGTTATTACCAATCTTTTAAATAACGCACTGCGGCACACAGACGCGGGTGGACAAGTAATGATCTTTGCACAGCGGGAGAAAAACGATCTGTTGCTGGTTGCCGTAAAAGATACTGGCCATGGCATTCCACCTGAATATCAAGAAAGTATATTCGATAAATTCGTTCAAGTGAAAAGTTCGACAGAGACAACTCCGGGAAGCGTCGGGTTGGGTTTGGCGATTGCACGGGAGGCGGTCGAAGCGCATGGCGGAAGAATGTGGGTGCAAAGTCAAGTCGGTATCGGCAGTACATTTTTCTTTACGCTTCCCATCGGATAATTTTGTATCATACCAGTATGGAACAGCACAAACCAACAGCATTAGTGGTGGACGACGAACGAAACATTCTCAATACCATCGGGATTTGTCTCGAATCAATCGGTATGATCGTGACGTTATGTTCCAAGCCGCAGGATGTGATCCACTTGCTGCAACAGCAATCATTCGATCTTGCGTTTGTCGATTTAAAAATGTCGCCGATGGATGGCGTGGAAGTATTGTCGGAAATCAAACAATATTCTCCTGCGACCACCGTCATTATTATGACGGCGCATGGCTCGGTCGATACCGCCGTCATTGCCATTAAAAAAGGCGCGTACGATTATTTACAAAAGCCGTTCGATTTTGAAGAGTTGAAACTCTTCACGCAAAAAGTTTTAGAACATCATCGCTTGGTTCATGAAGTGCAGGAGTTGAAAGAGGAACTTGCGACGCTGCAAGGCACCGGCGATATTGTTACGCGCAACCGCACGATGATCGAGCAGTTAGATCTTGCGGCACGTGTCGCGGAAAGCAGTATCAGCGTGTTGATCGAAGGAGAAAGCGGTACCGGGAAAGAACTTGTCGCGCATTATGTGCATCAACAAAGCGGACGCGCCGACAAACCGTTTATCAAAGTAAATTGTGCAGCGATACCGGAACAATTATTAGAAAGCGAATTATTCGGCCATGTGCGCGGCGCATTCACCGGAGCGCTCAAAGACCGGCAAGGCCGATTTGAATTGGCCGACGGCGGTACAATATTTTTAGATGAAATCGGTGAACTGCCTTCATCCATTCAATCAAAATTATTGCGTGTTCTGCAAACAAAAGATTTTGAGCGCATCGGCGAAAATGTTACGCGCAAAGTCGATGTTCGTGTCGTTTCGGCCACGAACCGGAATCTTGACGAAGCATTAAAAGAAAATGTATTCCGTGAAGATTTATTTTATCGATTGAATGGCGTACGCATTAAGCTGCCGCCATTGCGCGAACGTCCAGAAGATATTCCCTTATTGCTTCAATACTTTGTCCATAAATTTTCCGGCGGCCGAAAAATTGCCATTGCACCCGATGCTGAAACAGCATTGCGGGAATATCGCTGGAGCGGAAACGTTCGGGAAATGGAAAATGTCGTTGAACGGGCAACGTTGCTGGCGAACGAGAGCATCGAGTTGAATCATCTGCCGGAGGAGATAAAATCAACGCAACCCTCTGGAATGCTTTCACTCGAAGAAGCAGAACGCGTACAAATTAAACGTGTTTTGCAAATTGCAAAAGATTATGATGAAGCGGCGCAAATTCTCGGCGTCGATAGAAAAACATTGTTAAATAAAAGAAAAAAATACGGATTGTAAATTGTAAAGGGAAAAATTATTTAAAATCTAAAGCGAGAGGGTTCGGAGGTGAATAACTCAAACATTTGGATTATTGTGAATTTTAAAACTGTCTGAATCGTATGGCTGTTGTTTCAACCTTGCAATCTCAATAATGACGGGGAATAATTCCCCATTCTCTAACTCTTGATTTTATTTATCGCAACGCATTTTCCCCTTAGCCGAAAAAATAATGCGGGGAATAATTCCCCAAAGATTTTTTTGAATTTCATAAAAACCGCTTCTTTTCCTTGAATTTTCCATTTCTTCCAAAACTGTTTTATGGCATCGAAATTGAGTAAGGGAAGTGTCTGGTATAAATGTTTATGGAGTAAAAAAATATGGCAACGAAGGTTACAACGTTAAACAATCTGGATGTTGCGATTCTTGAACCGCGCGGGTCATTGATCGGCGGAGAAGAGACGGATGAGTTTAAAGCAAAAGCAAAAGACCTGATTGAACAGGGAAATAAAAAACTTATTCTGGATCTTGGCGGAATCACTTACATTAACAGTACCGGTATCGGCGCGTTAGTTGGTATTCATTCTGCATATCAAAAAGCGCAAGGAAAAATTCGATTGTGCAATGTTGCAAAAGGCGTTCAAAATGTGTTTGTCATTACCAAGTTGACGAGCGTATTCGACGTCGAAGAAGATCGCGAGCAGGCGATCAAAAGTTTTAAATCATAAATCATTTTTTAGTTCAACAATCTTACAATCAAATATATAGGAGAACGTTTCATGAAAACATCTACGTTCAATTTTATCACGTTAGTCGCTTCCGCAGTCATCGGCTACTTGATATATGAATATGCATTACCAAAATTTATTAAAGAAGGCGGTCCGTTAGTTATTCTGCTGATCGCTGTTGCCATTATGTTGTTTGCCGTTATCTTCGAGCGTTGGTTCTCGCTTCGCAAAGCGCAGGGCAAAGGCGCTCTTCCGGTATTCTTAAAGAACGTCCAGCAAGCCGTGAATTCCGGCGATATCGACGGAGCCATTGCTGCGTGCGATAAACAACGCGGTTCATGCGCCAATATTCTGCGCGCAGGTTTAGAGCGCTACAAGACGGTTGTCGAAGAAGGCGATGTCAAAGGCCAACGAGAATTGATGGAAAGCATTCAACGCTCTATTGAAGAAGCCACGATGTTGGAAGTGCCGATGCTGGAACGCAATCTCCCCATGATGTCCACGATCGCTTCGATCGGAACGATGGTCGGTTTGCTCGGAACGGTCATCGGTATGATTCGTTCCTTCCAGGCCATGGCCAAAGGCGGCGCACCGGATGCCATTCAGCTTTCTCTTGGTATTTCCGAAGCACTGATCAATACCGCAGGCGGCCTGGTTGCCGGTATCGGTGGTATTGTTGCATACAATTTCTTTACGGTAAAGATCGATAACTTTACCTATATGATTGATGAAGCAAGCTATGCTGTTATTCAATCGCTTGTTTCACGTAAACCCCATAAAAAATAATTGAAGGCGAGGATTTCCTATGCCACAACATAAACAAAAGCGAGTCAATGTCAAGATCGACATGACTCCGATGGTCGATGTCACGATGCTGTTGCTCACCTTCTTTATGATGACGACACAGTTTAAACCCCCCGAGGAAGTAACGGTGGATTTACCGGCGTCGCATTCACAGTTCAAACTTCCAGAATCGGATGTGATGATGGTGTATGTGAACAAAGAAGGAAAGATTTATCTTGGTATCGATAATCAATTTCTGATGGTGCGTTTGTTCGGCGAACAAAATCGTTTGAAGCGCGAAGTGCAATTGGATAAAGCTGCGCTTGGAAATATTTTGATTCAAGCGCGTATCAATAATCCTCGACTGCGCACCGTACTCAAAGGCGATAAAGCTGCACCGTACGGACCTATTGAAGATGTCATGGATGTCTTAGTCAAAGCGAAAATTACACGCTTTAATTTAGTTACAGAATTGAATAAAGGAGCATAAAATGTCCGCAGTTGAAACTGCAGAGCCGAAAGCCCAAAAAGGCGGCAAAAAGAAAGCAAAGCGGGTTGGTGTACGCATCGATATGACACCGATGGTCGATGTGTGTATGCTTCTGCTCACGTTCTTTATGCTGACGACGGTTTTCAATAAACCGCAAACGATGGAATTAAACCTTCCACCGGATTTAAAACAAAAAGTCGAAGTACAAAATTCTGCTTTACTCACACTCCGTGTCGCAGCAGATTTTTCCATCTATTGGAATAAGGGAGATGACCTCAAACTGCAAAAACTGACCTTTCGAGAACTTCGTTCGTTCCTCGTCGATCAAGGCCGCAGCAATCCCAAACTTGTTGTTCTTATCAAAATCAATCGTGATGCAACGTACGACAACATGGTCAATCTGATGGATGAAGTCAATCTTGCCAATATCACGCGCTTTAGTCTTGTGCCGATGGACGACGCAGATAAAGCATTAATGGCAAAGGCAGGATAAGGAGAACCTATGGCAAATGTAGCATTAGTAGTTCCTTACAAGACTTCCGGCTATGGAGCCGCTGAACTTAAAACGGTCTATAAAAAATACATGTCATTTGGATTTTTGTTGGCCACGACGGTTATCTGTTCAGTGATTGGTTCTTATTATTTAGCCGAATGGTTAAGTGAGGAAGATGAACCGGTACAGACGGTTCGTATTTTAAAATATACCGACCTTGGCCCGCCGCCTTCGATTCAAAGCAACGAAGTAGCGCCATCGGTCGCCGCAGAAGGACCGGCCGTAAAACCGAGCATCGGCGTTCCTGTTCCTGTTCCTGATGCAGAAGTAAATCCGGAACAAACGATTGCCACACAGGCAGAGTTGAGCGCTCAATCTGCGCCGGTCAGCGATGTCGGCACAGGCTCTGGTGGCAGTGTTCAGGTGGAACAAAACCTTGAGATCAGCGATGAAGGCCCGCCGCCCGATTTCGTTCCATACGAAAAAGAGCCGACGGTCGTCAAAAAGATCGAACCGAAATATCCGGACCTTGCTTTGCGCGCAGGTCTTGAAGGCAATGTGTTCGTTAAAGTTTGGGTGGATAAAGAAGGAAAGGTTCGCAAAGTGGTGATCTTGAAGAGCGATGCAGAAATCTTCAATGAAGCAGCCATCGATGCAGCAAAACAATGGGTGTTCACACCTGCTGTGATGCAAAAAGGACCTGTCTCGGTATGGGTTTCTATTCCATTCCGATTTAGACTGCAAACAAACAAATAAAAATCTGCAATCTTGACGAAGCTGATGAGAAACGGTACCAGTGTGTTACAACGACATTGTTGCTGAATCTTATCAGCTTCGCTTTTTTTGAGCAAGCAGTAAGATGTTGAAGATTTCAAATATTACTTACTATATAAGTTATGTTGTCGGTACGATTGCGTTTCTGTTTGGAATCGTGATTTTGCTGGGAGTTGGTTTTACCAATGTCCCGCAGCAACTTCGCGTTGCTTTCGGAGTCGTGTTGATTCTGTGGGGAATATATCGATTTGTTCTCGCATGGTCGAACTATCGACAACAACAAAAAGAAGAGAAAGAAGAATGAAATCGTTCCTTCCTGTTTTTGTCTGCTGTTTTTTGTTGATGGCGTGTGTGCCCGGTTGCGAGCATAAAAAAGAAAATACAGCGACATCGGGAAAAATTATTGTACTCGTGAGCGAAGCATATTTGCCGCTGTTACAATCCCTCACAACAGAATTTACCAGCTTATACCCCGAAGCGCAATTTGATGTTCGACCGGTTTCCACACGCGAAGCGATTGTCCATCTTCTCAATGATAGTGTACACACCATTTGCATCGATCGGCAATTCAATGACGAAGAACATCGAATTGCCGACCAAGCGGGAATGAAGATTGTTGAAAACCACATTGCCGATGATGCGGTTGCACTGGTGGTGCATGAGTTGAATCCACTCGGTTCCATCAGCGCTGACATTGCAAAAAAAATTATCGACGGAACCGTGACACGCTGGGAACAAATACCGGGCTCGAAACAATCGGGCGCCATTGATGTGGTGTTGACTGGAAAAAATTCCGGCTTATACGAACTTCTTCAGACAACGATTTTTCACGGTATGCAACAACTTACGGTCCGTGCAGCATTTCCAACACAACACGATGTTCTTGCGTACATCGCTCAGCATCCGTTTGCCGTGGGATTTGTTTCTGCATCGGTTGCATTATCTGAACATCCCAAGCAAGTAAAACTTCTTTCACTCGACGTTGTCACGGAAGATGGCTCTCACAAAAAAATGCTGCCGGGGCCGTCAGAAATTTATCAAACACTTTACCCATTCAAGTATTCTTTGTATCTTTATACCGCGGAAGCCAAAGCTGCAACTGGCACGGGCTTAACCGCATTTGTTCTATCATATAACGGACAACGCATTATTCAAAAGGCGGGACTTGTTCCCGAAAAAATACCAACACGCACGATTCAGTTAACTGCGGAGTAACGAACACATGAAACGAATTCTTTTTATTACAATCCTTGGACTTTTTATCGGTTCTCTGGCATGGAGTCAGCAATCACAAGTTGACCACGCAAAAGAATTGTTGAAAAACAATAATCCTCAG
Source organism: Bacteroidota bacterium (assembly GCA_035541775.1). Classification (GTDB taxonomy): domain Bacteria; phylum Bacteroidota; class Ignavibacteria; order UBA10030; family UBA10030; genus DATKMP01. The sequence continues at coordinate 23,501 of DATKMP010000238.1, forward strand.
GAAGCAATTTCGATTTTAAAACCTCTTCTGACAGCATCACCGAAAGATGAAACTCTTTGGCTGCTCTTAGCACAGTCGTATCTAAAAACCGGCAATCTTGATTCCGCACAGCTTGCCGCGCAAAAAACTGTGGAATTAGAAGATGATATGTCTGAAGCGTATCTTGTGCTTTCACAAATTCAATTGGCAAAGCAAAATATGTCCGATGCATACAAAACGGCAAAAAAAGGATTGAGTCTCAAAAAGAAACAAGATTATGAACCGTTATGGTTGCAACTTGGAAAAACTTTGATCGCGATGGATTCTGCCGATGCGTCATTAATTGCATTTTCTAAAGCACGGGAACTTGATGCTGCAGATGTCGATTCGTATGCGGGGATCGGTGACTCCTATCTAAAATTATCACAACCCGTTTATCCGATGGCGATCGATCAATATGAAAAAGCGTTACAGATTGATTCGACGCGTGCAGATATTTTTTATCGGCTCGCGACCGTGTATGCAAAAGACCGGCAATATACAGAAGCGGCAAAAATTTATGCCCATTTAATTTCGATGCAGCCGGATAATAATGCGGCGCGGGTCGATCTTGCACGGTTATATTTTCGCGCGAAACAATTCGGAAAATGTGCTGCAACGTTAAAAGAATATTTCGATAAAGAAAAAAATCCTTCCAAAGAAACATTGCAAATGTATCTGGAAGCATTATACAATGTCAACAGATTCAAAGATGCTTTGCCGGTAGCGCAGCAATATATCAAAGTAGATCCGAACTCCGGAATCGCGCTGCGTGTTATTGCGCAAAACTTTATTGACGATAAACAATACGGCCAAGCAGTTGACACATACATGAAAATTGCATCTGTCGATACGATGGAGTATGATGATTTTCGCAAGCTCGGAATTTGTTATGGGTTGATGAAGAAAGATTCATTGTCGGCTGTCACGTTTGAAAAAGCACTGTCGCTGGACAGCACTCAATATTTAATTTGGGGTGAAGCAGGAAACCGCTGGATGACCATTCATCAATGGGAACGGGCTGCAAAGTGTTATGAAAAACGTGTTGCCTTAGATACAACGGTCGGTGTTATTACTGCATATTTTAATTACGCCCAGTGTTTAATGCAACTCAATCAGTATGATGCTGCTGAAGACGCTCTAAAAAAAGCAATTGAAAAGAATCCGAAATTTCCATTATCCTATGTTCAAATGGGCTTTTGCTTGGTTCAAGAAAAAAAGATAAATGAATCTCGGCCTTGGTTTGAAAAAACGATAAAAATAATTGATACAGCAACCACGAGGTACCGATTAGAGCTTTTTGATTCATATCGATTAATAGCTCTTTCATATATGCTCGAAAAGAAAGATGAAGAGCATCCGTTAAAACGTTGGGAAGATGCATTAATCAATCTTGAAAAGGCGATTAAAATAAAAGAGGATGATGCCGATACACAAGTTCGAATGGGACAATGTTATCAAAATTTAAATAAAAAAGAAGAGGCATTGAAGCATTACAAACGAGCATTGCAATTAGATCCGAAAAATAAAGAAGCGAAAGCCGGTATTGCCGCGTTAAGTCAATAATAAAGAATGATGAATTATAACAATATTGTCTTATTTAATTATCTTTTCTCTAAGAAAGGTGCGATTATGAAAAAAAGTTTTATGCTGTTCCTTGGAACTGTCGTTGTCTTGTTTTCGGGTTGTGGAAAAAAAACTGCGGATATTCAAGCTTGGGATCAATATCAAAATTCATTCTTTCGTGTAACATTTTCTTTTCCCCAAGGATGGGTCGTAGCGAATGAAACCAATAAGGTAACCCTTTCATCTTCCTCTGAAGTTGCAGAAAAATTCTTTGATCATGATTCCCGAAAACCGGATGGTGCGCAAATTATCGTTGCTTCCGAACGCATTGACTCTGTGCAAGATTATGTCAAATACATGGATAGTTTTAAGGCAGATCAAGAGCAGGCGGGCTATAAAACCAAATCATACACCGATGTCAATCTTGCCGGACTTGGCGCAAAACAACTTATGTATTCCGGTATGCTTGATGCACAGACCAAGATGACCATTATCCGTACAGCCACTATCAAAGATTCGACCATTTATTATGTTCAATATGCGGCATTCAACGATCAATTTGAGCCGTATAAAATTGTCTACGATTCTGTCGTTGCGTCGCTTGTGCTGCCGAAACCGAAAGAGAAAATAACGGATCCGAACGCGTATGTTGTTCCTGCCAAAGAAACACGCGTCATCAAAAACGATGTTCTGGAAGCAACCGTTCCTGAAAACATGAATGAAACCTATCCGAAAGCAAAAGGCGATGTAAGTTTTGCGATGAATTTAAAAATTTACCGCGAAGATTGCACCATCGATATCGATGTACGTCCTGCGAAAAAATTGAACGTTGATAAAGTAGTCGATCAAAACAGCAAAAAGATTTCGAATATTTCGGGAAAAGGTTCTGCTACCATCGGCGGAGAAAAAGCTATTTACGTCAATTATTCTCCCGTCAAAAATATCAAGAGCCGCGTCTATTTTGTTGTTAAAAACGATAAGATTTACCGTGTGGTGATGAATTATTTTGCTCCGATGGAGAAAGACTTTTTACCGGTGTTTGAAAAAGTCGTTGCATCCATTCGCATAAAGTAGTATTTTAATCGAGTTAGGCGATGAAGCCGAGGCCATACAATCATGGCTTCGGCTTCTTTTTTGTTGAATTCGGAAATTTATATTTTGGACATTGAACGTAGTACTCCTTCACTCTCCCATACGAGCGTGAAGGAATTTGCCACAAGCCGTCCGCGCGTACTGGGATGGCTTCGAAGCGCTGCTATTTTAGATGGTGATTGGGGCACCAGCGTTGCGTATGTCATGGGGATTGGCTTCGCGCTGGCGGGATATTCAAGCTTTTATCATCTTGTGTTTATGATGGCGTTGACCACCATGGTTGCGGTCAACTACATTACCATTTGCCGTTTATATCCTAATGGCGGCGGCGTGTATAGTTCTGTCTATCATCGTTCGCAATTATTAGCTGTCGTCGGAGCGTTATTGTTGGCGGCAGATTATGTTGTAACGATGTCGCTCTCTGTTCTCGATGCATGTCATTATCTTGGCCTGGAACATCCGGCGTTCTGGGCAATCGTCATTATTGCAGGTATCGGCACCATCAATTGGTACGGCCCGAAACATTCCGGCGGTTTAGCGTTGGCCATTTCACTTTTTACACTGCTTACTCTTGCGGTTATCATTTTTTGTTCTGCCCCAACGGCTCTGACACGTGCAACGATTGTTCCACCCCAAGGGGGATTTTTTTACAACTGGGGAATTTTTGTCGGTGTCGTTTTAAGCTTATCGGGCATCGAAGCAATTTCCAATATGACGGGCTTGATGCAGGATCCGGCAAGAGATTCGCGCCGCGCAATCTTATCGGTGCTGGCGAAAGTTATTATTGCAAATTTATTTCTTGCGCTGGCAATGCATGCCATTCAGGGGCTTGTTCCGGGCGATCATCTGGAAGATATGCTGCGTTTTCTCGGCGAACATTATGTCGGTGTTTGGTTCGGATGGTTTGTTGCATTTTCGCTCGGCATCTTGCTGATCTCTGCCGGCAATACGGCATTGAATGATTTAATCTCTATTCAGTTTTTGATGGCGGTGGACAAAGAATTGCCGTCGTCGCTTCGGAAATTAAACCGGCATGGCGTTCCGATTTTCCCATTGGTGATTACCACGTTGGCGCCGATCACGGTATTGTTGGCGATCCATGACGTCGAGTCGCTTGCACATTTATATGCCATCGGTTTGGTCGGTGCGATGATTATCAATTTAGGATCGACGGCGACAGATAAAACCGTCAGCATGAAGCCGTATATAAAAATATTGATGCTGGTCTCTGCGCTGGTACTGGTTGCCATTGAAACATCGATTGCGATTAAAAAGCATGAAGCAACCATTTTTGCATTGACGATTTTAGTTCTCGGCCTTGCAGCGCGTCAGCTTGCAAAACGAAAACAACCGGCATCGCTTGTTACGGAAGAAGTGCATGAAGCGGCCGCGCCGACACGTAAACGCCGCAGAACGGCGATGCCTTCAAAACGCTATTTATTGGCTATGAAAGAACTCGACGAGCACTTGTTGAAATTTGCTGTGGAAGAAGCCAAACAGCGCAATGCACTGTTGTTCGTGCTGCGTGTTCAGGAAATTTCCGTCGGGCTGCTGCCGGCGCGTATGACGATGAGCGTGAATGGCGCTGAAGAACGGATCGAAGAAATTTGTATTGCTGCCGGCATCGATTTTCAATTGATCACGATTCCAAGTTACGATATCGGTTATACCATCGTCGAGCAAGCCGCAACCTTTGGTGTCGATCGGGTAATTTTAGGTACGACCAAACGCAGTATGCTGGATTACGTGCTCCGCGGCAGCGTGATGCGTTCGCTGGGAGAACTTCTGCCGGAAGATGTTCAGCTTGTCATTTTCGGCGGGTAACACGTCTCACAGTTCATCATTCCAATCTCAATATTGTCTTCGATGATGTGTGTTGCGGGAACGCGCATTATTCTTTTTTGTTTGCAAAGTTTTCGGTATCATACGATGAAAAGCAGGTCGATTGCACACAATACAAGCATGGCACAACAAAGTTTTCTATATCGATTCGGTGATCTTGAATACAATCTTGCGGCACGGACGCATATCATGGGAATCGTGAATGTCACGCCGGATTCATTTTCCGACGGCGGAACATATTTCGATGCCGAGCGCGCTGTAGCGCATGGGCTTGCGCTTGCAGAAGAAGGCGCGGATTTTTTAGATATCGGCGGTGAATCGACGCGCCCGGGGTCCGAACCGGTCAGTGCAGAAGAAGAATTGCACCGCGTCGTTCCGGTGATTGAACAATTAACAACGCGATGCCCTATTCCCATTTCAGTCGATACATACAAATCCGTTGTTGCCGATGCTGCTCTTGAAGCCGGTGCCGTTATCGTGAACGACATCAGCGGATTAACGTTCGATCCGCAAATGGCAATGGTAACGGCGAAGCATCATGCAAGCATCGTGCTGATGCACATCAAAGGCGCGCCAAAAACGATGCAGCACAACCCGCAATATCAAAATGTGACAGTCGAAGTAAAAGAATTTTTACGCACACAGGCAGCAGAAGCGCAAGCTGCAGGTATTCAGCAGATCATCATTGATCCGGGGATCGGATTTGGAAAAATGTTCGAACACAACATCCAGCTGCTCCGCGAATTGCACTCGCTGAATGACCTACCATTTCCTCTTCTTGTCGGCATATCGAAAAAAACTTTTCTTGGAACCATTCTTAATCTTCCGCCAAAAGAACGTGAAGAAGGGACCGCGGTTGCCACAACAATATCGATTCTCAACGGTGCGCATATTATTCGTGTGCACGATGTAAAAACCATGAAACGTGTCGCACTGGTAGCGGACGCGCTGAAATGACATCGTTTCTTGCATCCACCGTAATATTGATTCCGGCATTCAATGCATCGCGCTCGCTGCCGGAACTGATAATGCGCCTGCGAAATGTTTTGCCGGATGTTTCTATTCTTATTGTCGATGATGGATCATCGGATGGGACTTCAGCCGTAGCAGTACAAATGCATGCAACTGTCGCGCGACATTCTGTGAATCAGGGAAAGGGCGCAGCGTTGCAAACAGGATTTAATTATATTTTGGAAAATTTGTCTTCAGATTCTATTCTAACGCTTGATGCAGATTTGCAGCATGCGCCGGAAGATGCCCCAATGTTTTTTGAAACATTTCGGAAAACTCATGCCGATGTTATCGTTGGATGGCGGCAGCGCATAGGAACGATCATGCCGGTTCATCGGCGGATGTCCAATGCGTTCACTTCGTTTCTGGTCGGCACAAGAACCGGCGCTGTCATTCGCGACAGCCAGTGCGGTTACCGGCTGATCCGAAGAACGGTTGTCGAACAAGTGAAATTGGAAACAACGGGCTTTGAAGCAGAAACCGAGTTCTTAATCAAAGCGGCACAAAAAAAATTTTCAATAGAATTCGTTCCGATCCAAACGATTTACGGCGGTGAAAAAAGTTATATGACACACTGGAACACGACCAAACATTTTGCAAAAATATTATTTCGGGATTGGGCATGAGTCGATTTGAAGATGAACGAAAAGAATTAGTGGCGGCATTAAAAAAACGCGGCGTTGCAAGCGAACGCGTACTTCAAGCGATTCAAAATGTGGAACGTCATCAGTTTGTGATGCCGGCATTTACCAATCGCGCGTACGACGACACGGCATTACCGATAGGGAATGGTCAAACGATTTCTCAGCCGTACACGGTTGCCGTGATGACGGAAAAATTAGAAGTAAAAAAAGATTCCAAGGTCTTAGAAATCGGTACTGGTTCTGGATATCAAGCAGCGGTTCTTGCAGAAATGGGCTGCCGCGTGTTCACGATTGAGCGGCACATGGAATTGCATTTGCAGGCGCGTAAGCTGTTAGAAAAATTGCAGTACCGCGTTGCAGCTCGATGCGGCGATGGCACGGTTGGCTGGAAAGAATATGCGCCGTACGATGGCATCATA
>DATKMP010000239.1:0-4930 GCA_035541775.1 Bacteroidota bacterium
GAACCTTTGCACCGAAATATGCAAGCTCGCTGATTTCTCCCGCAGACAACACAGGAATCACGCGCGCATTTTTTACCATACGCGGATCGGATGTCATTACTCCATCGACATCTGTCCATATCCATACTTCGGCAGAATCCAAACTTGTTCCGATGATTGCAGCACTGTAATCGCTTCCGCCACGGCCAAGCGTTGTAATTAATCCCGCTTTTGTTGCACCGATAAATCCGGTGATGATGGGAACAACATGGTCGTTCAACATCGGCACTAAATTTTCCTGAACCAGATCGCGTGTTGCATCGAGTTTCGGTACAGCTTTTTGGAATGCATCATCGGTAACAATTAATTCTGTGGCATCGATCGCTTCGCTGTTAATACCTTTCTTGCGCAGCACAGCTGCAATGACTCGGGCATTCATGCGTTCGCCGAAGGAGACAATCGCATCCATCGCGCGCGGCGTTACTTCACCGAGAATACAAACGCCATGGCAAAACGTGGAAAACTCGTTGACGAATCCTTCGATAGTTGCACGTAATTCTTTCTGTTCGCTTTCCAGTACCAATTCATTGATCACTTCGATATGTTTGCTGCGAATTTCACCTGCAACAGATTTGTACGTCAATTCGTCGCCATCAGCGGCAGTGTTTGCACCGCGCATTAGTAAATCCGTTATGCCGCTCATTGCTGAAACAACTACCGCAACACCGTCCCATTTCTTCGATTGTTCAGCAACAATGCCTGCTGCCTGTTGAATTGCTGCGGCATTGCCGACAGAAGTGCCGCCAAATTTCATTGTTAACGTTTTCATGTTATCCTTTCTCAAACTTCATACGCATGCGTTCAGCACGTGTGCATTCTATGAGCAAGCTGAATAATGTCGCCCAGCACGCCTGCCGCTGTCACTTCAGCTCCGGCACCGGGGCCGGAAACAACGAGCGGAATCGCATCGTACCGCATCGTGTGGAATGCAATGTAGTTGCCGGATCCTCGCAGTGCACCCCATGCAGAATCATGCGGCACCGCCGTCAAGCTCACTTTGCCTCCCTTTGGTGTTACGCGTGCGATGTACCGAAGAACATTGCCTTTCGATTGCGCGTGTTTATTTTTTACCTCATACTCGCTGTCCACGCGGGGAAGTGCATTCATAAATTCTTCCACTCCGATGCCTGCGAGTGAATCGGGATACATTGGTTCTACATCCACGGATAATGATTCCAACGGCCATCCTGCAGTTCGCGCAAGAATTAGCGCTTTGCGGGCAACATCCTGTCCGCTCAAATCATCACGCGGATCCGGTTCGGTATATCCGAGGGATTTTGCTTCACGCACGGCGGCAGAATAAGCGGTACCGCTTTCAATTTCCGCGCACAAGTACCCGAGTGTTCCGCTCAAACATCCTTCGATCATCGTAATTTTATCGCCTGTCTCGCGTAAATATTTCATTGTCGAAATCACCGGCAGTCCGGCACCGACCGTTGTTTCATAACGAATGACAAAATTATCGTAAAAATTTTTTGCGATGTCCCATGCTGCCGCAACCGGCTTTTTATTGGCAAGAACAATTCCGCAATGTTGTTTCAAACCCAGGTCGAGAATCTGCATCGATTCGTCGGTCGCTGTAAGATCGACAAGAATGATATTCTCGGTTAACACCTTATCAAGAACATTTTTCCGTTGTGCTCCTGGAAGTGAACCAACTTTGTTTCCGCGAAATCGTGTACGAAGAATTGCCTGAAGCTGACGATCCGTCAATCCTTTGGCATTGTAGAGAATGCCGCTGGTATCCGCAACACCGACAGGAGACAACAGCAATCCTGTGCGTTCTGCCATCGCCTCGCGCACATCGAGAATTTGCCGGAGCAGCGTTCGCCCAACATTTCCCACACCGATAAATATTACAGGTACCTGTACTGGATTCATAGCCTCAATGTAATAAGAATTCGTTTACAATACGATGCGTGTCATAATTTGATCGCGCATGGTTTCTGTGGAAAGCGTTCCGCCGAGATCGCGTGTGCGGCATCCGCCGGCAATGGCAAGTTCCACTGCTGATTCGATCACGCGTGCTTCTTTTTCCAGATGCAGCGAATAACGCAGCAGCATAGCCGCACTTAAAATGGTACCAACAGGATTAGCAATTCCTTTTCCGGCAATATCCGGCGCCGAACCATGGATCGGTTCATACACACCAAGATCGCCGATGCCGAGCGAAGCCGACGGCAGCATTCCCATCGATCCGGCAAGCACAGACGCTTCATCGGTGAGAATATCGCCGAATGTATTTTCCGTAACGACAACATCGAATGTTTTTGGAGACGTGATCAAGCGCATCGATGCCGTATCGACCAGCATATGTTCAAGGGTATAACCGGAATATTTTATTCCGATTTCTGTTGCAATCTGTCTCCATAAGCGGGAAGATTCCAGCACGTTCGCTTTATCGACCGATGTAATTTTTTTCTTACGGTTTTCTGCAAGACGAAACGCAAGCTCGATGATGCGCTCAATTTCAAAGTCCGCATAGTCCATCGTATCGACACCATGTACATGACCGTCAACCGTTCTACGGCCTTTGGGTTCGCCAAAATATAAACCGCCGGTCAACTCACGAACAACCAGCATATCGACATCCTGCAGCAATTCCGGTTTCAATGGTGATGCAGCAACAAGCGACGGATATACTTTTACAGGACGAAGATTGGCATACAACCCAAGTCCCTTGCGCAGTCCTAGCAATCCCTGTTCCGGGCGAACCGGTGCGGTAGGATTATCCCACTTCGGACCGCCGACAGCGCCGAGTAGTACTGCATTCGATGTTTTGCATGCGGCAAGCGTTTCATCCGTCAGCGCCGTTCCGAATTGATCGATGGAGCGTCCGCCGATGAGATGTTTGGTGAAGGTAAATTTATGATTGAATTTCGTTGCAACATATTCCAACACACGCACGGCAGCGTCGGTCACTTCCGGACCGATACCGTCACCGGGTAATACTACAATATTAGCGTCCACTGTTTTTCTCGTTCTTTCTTACAATTAATTATTAACCTTTATTGAGTTCTGCTGAACGATTCGTCGCCGTTTCTACGGCGTTGATCAGCATCGAACGCAATCCATGTGATTCGAGTTCGTGAATAGCATTGATGGTCGTTCCGCCAGGCGTTGTTACCTGATCGCGTAAAATCGCCGGATGCAATCCGGATGTTTTCACTAATGTTGCAGAACCAAGCACGGTTTGAATGGCAAGTTTCGTTGCAACATCGCGTGCAAGTCCCATTTTCACACCGCCGTCAATCAACGCTTCGATCACCATGTAAATATACGCCGGGCCGCTGCCGCTTAATCCGGTGACAGCATCGAGCTGCTCTTCTGCAATCACCACAACTTCTCCGACCGCTTCGAAGATTACTGTGGCAATATCTTTTTGCGGTGCGGTTACAAATTCACCGAAGGCAATTGCACTAGCCGCCTGATCAACGACTGCGGCAATATTCGGCATCACGCGTGCAATACCAACCTTCTTTTCAATTTTCGTTTGAATGAATCCGATGCGTTTGCCTGCAACAATCGAAATAATTAAATGCTCGGGGCGTATCGTTTCTTTAATCGATTCCAGAACCGTCGGCAGTGTTTGCGGCTTGACACACAACAAAATTATTTCCGATGCTTTTACGGCTTCCCGGACATCTTGCGTTGTGCGCACCTTCCAATCGGAAGCGAGTGCCTGCAGTTTCGCTTGGTTGACATCCGATGCAATAATTTTTTTTGCCGGCGTTAACTTTGCATTGATGATTCCTTTTAATAATGCCGAACCCATGTTCCCTGCACCGAGAATTGCGATCGGACGATCGATGCGGTGCGGTTCTTCGTGGTCGCGAGATGATTCTTTGGTTTGCATAGCTGCCTTCCGAAATCTTAAAGTCCGTTTACTGCTTCGTATTGTTCTACTTCTTTGGTGAAGCGGCGGAGATATTCCAATTCATCGACGCCATTCATCATACAATATTTTGAAAATGGGTCAATTTGAAATGTTGCTTTCTTACCGGATGGAAATACTAGTTCCTGTTTTTCAAGATCCACCGAAACCTGTGCCTCCGGTGATTTTACAATTTCTCGTTTCAATTGTGCATGCTCATCCTTGGTAAGAATAATCGGGAGCAATCCGTTTTTCATCGAATTGTTCCGGAAGATATCTGCAATCGTTGTACTGATGACAACGCGAATGCCGAACGATGTCAGCGCCCACGGTGCATGTTCGCGCGAGGAACCGCATCCGAAATTATCGCCTGCTAACAGCACTTGCGATCCTTTGTGCTGCGGTTGATTGAGTACGAAATCTGCTTTGGGCGATCCATCGGCATTATAGCGCCAATCGCAAAATAAATTATCCCCCAGACCATTTTTATCCGTGACTTTTAAAAAGCGCGCAGGAATGATCTGGTCGGTGTCGATATTATCGACGAACAGCGGGATAACCCGCGATGTTACTGTTGTGAATTTTGCCATATCTTTTTTCTTTTTTTTATAAAATTATACTTTTTGTGCTTCAACTTCCAATCGCATCATCTGCACATGTACGGCACCGGAAGCATCGGTTGGATGCTGTTGAAGATACGTATCGACAACTTGATCGATAAATATTGATCGGAGGTTGTCAGGCACACGATTCGTCCACGGAATCCACGTTGTTCGAAACCATCCTGCAAATGCTTCGCGCGATTTGTGCACACCATCCTTCGTGATTAACTCTGCACGAATCGAAGTAAATCCGATATCAGAAAGCCAGCGATGATATTCTTCCGGCCCATAGAAACCGTACGCGAAGTGAAAATGTTCAAAATACTGTTTCCATTCCGTTTGTGCGACGATCATTTTCATGACATCCTTCACAGCGTCAGCGTTTCCGCGTCCACCCATCTGCAGAAGAATTCTT
>DATKMP010000240.1:0-29827 GCA_035541775.1 Bacteroidota bacterium
TTGGAGTAATGGGATAAAAGAGGCATTAATAAGTTGTAATTATAGACCATTACGGATTGATCTAGAAGAACACAATGATAAAATCTGTGATCGTATAATTTCAGAGATACACCACAGTGGACTAGTTGTAGCTGATTTTACGGGTCAACGCGGAGGAGTATATTTCGAATCGGGATATGCAATGGGATTGGGAATTCCTGTTATAAGGACTTGTCGAAACGATTATATTGATTCTTTACATTTTGATACTAGACAGTATAATCACATTATTTGGGAAACAGCTGAAGAGCTTAAAGAGAAACTAATCAATAGAATTAATGCAACATTGCCTAAAGTTATCTAACAACCAAACTAACAGAACATCTTTAATGTATCTTTTCAAATCTTTATGATCACCACACACAACGAACCGCTGCAATATCAAACAACATTCACAAACGGAACGCATTCTGCTCTTGCCGATACAACGGAAGATAAAGGCGGGCATAATTCCGGTTTCCGCCCGCACGAATTATTGGAAGCAGCATTAGCATCGTGCATCAACATGCATGTGCGGATGTACGCGCAGCATCACAATGTACCATTAGAAAAAATACAAACAATTGTTTCGTTAGATCGAAGCAATCCCGCGCAAGTGGTATTCAACTATTCCATCGAACTTTCGGGATCATTATCGCCGGAACAAAAAGAAAAGCTGCATCACATTGCCAAAACGTGTCCCGTGCATCAAACGTTATCCAAAGCAATTTTAATTCGGGAAGGATAACAGGAAATAATTTTGGATGCTCGAAAACAAAGTCCGGCCCGATCATCCTCTTGAAGGCATGGTGCAACGAGAGCCAATAAGATTCCCGTTCTGATTGTACTCTCCTTGTACTCTGATTGTACTTTAAACTCTACTATTTCACCTTGCGAAACCGCCTTCCGACCCGATTCCCCAAAACGACGAACGATATGTCCGTCAAATGTTCTGTTATTTCTTCACCGGGAACGAAAACGTGCTGCCGTTGCCTGGCGTGCTCGTTACTTTTACCTGACCGCCGTGTGCTTCCACAATGTGTTTTACAATCGCAAGCCCAAGCCCCGTGCCGCCGGCTTCGCGAGAGCGTTCTTTATCCACGCGATAGAAGCGCTCGAAAATTCTGGTGAGATGTTCTTCTTCGATGCCGTAGCCGGTATCGGCAACATCGATCCACACAATATTTTTTTCATCCCGCACCGATACGATCACGCTCCCGCCTTCAGTGTTGTACTTGATGGCATTGTTGATGAGGTTAGACATCACCTGCATTAATCGGTTTCTATCTCCTAATACCTGGAGCGCGGGGTCGATATTTTCCGCAAGCGTCAACGCGACCGACTGCGATGCTGCAACCTGCTGGAAATCTTCCACAGCGCTTGCAAGAAATTCCTTGACATTAAAATAACGGAAGCTCATTTTCATCTCGCCGGATTCGATGCTGGAAATTTCGATGAGGTCGTTGAGCAGTGTATTCAACCGCATTGCATGGGCATGCGCTTTTTCCAAAAAGTCCCGATTGACATTCGGGTCGTCGATGGCGCCGTCTAAAAGTGTTTCTAAAAACCCCTGCAAGGCAAAAATCGGCGTGCGCAGTTCGTGCGAAACGTTGCCGAGAAATTGGCTGCGTACCAGTTCTAATTTTTTCAGCTTTGCGATATCCTGCTTCAACTGATCGACCATTTCGTTCACCGCGTGCGCAACCTGTCCGATCTCATCCTTCGAACGAATTTCGATCCGTGTATCCAAATCGCCGGCGCGAATTTTTTCTGCACTCTCGGCAATCTTCACCATCGGGCGCGAGATGCGGTACGAAACGATCATACTCACGCCGACGACCAACAGCAGCACCAAACTGCCGGCATAAAATATTTTTGATCGAATCTCATCTGTCATCGATTTCAATTCCGTCAACGGAATGCTGACACGAATGATTTCCACTCGTCTGCCTGCGACGGCTACTGAATCTGTAATGCGCTTTGCGAGATAGAGATAATCTACACCGATGGTTGCACTGCGGCGTGTGTCGATACCCGATCCCTGCCGAAACGCCTGTTGAATTTCTGGGCGCATACGATGATTTTCGATGGACGATAGTTTATCGTCGGGAATTTCCGAATCGTTCACGACAACGCCCGAAGAATCCACGAAGGTCACACGCACGCCGGCGGAACCGGCAAGCGATATAAGTTCTGAATGATCTGCCTGTGAATGTTTGAGTGACGCAAGAATCAAGTCTGCTCGTGTACCAAGATCATGCGTAAGCCATTGACGAAAATAGGAATCCAATTCCAATGTGGCGAGCGTACCGAGTCCGGCAAGCACCAAGATGGTGACGCCGATGTATGTGAGCAGAAGGCGTGTGCGCAGGTGATTCATTCATCATCCTTAAAACGATATCCGACGCCTTTGACCGTTTCGATAAGGTCGGCGTACTTGCCGAGCTTTTCTCGAATTTTACGCACGTGTACATCGATCGTACGATCGACAACAATCACGCCGTCTCCCCAGATGCGATTCAATAACGACTCGCGCGTCACAACACGCCCGCGATGCTGCGCAAGGTACGCGAGCACTTCAAATTCTTTTTTCGGCAAAAACACTTCTTCTTTATCGATCTTCACAGAATAATTGGGAAGATTGATGACGATATTCTGAATATGAAGAATGGCTTCCTGTTCGGATGCATCGGAGGAAATATTTTTTTTCCGCAGCGCGGTTTTGATGCGTGCAATCAATTTTCTCGGGCTGATCGGTTTGACGATATAATCGTCGGCGCCAAGTTCCAAGCCGAGCACTTCATCGATCTCCGTTCCTTTTGCCGTCAAGAATAACACGGGAATCGTTGCCGTCTCCTGTGTACGCTTCAATTGACGGATCACTTCCCAACCGTCCATCTGTGGCATCATCACATCGAGCACGATTAAATCCGGGCGCGCACGCGCTTTTTCAATCGCAGCCCTGCCGTTGTTCGCAGTAGCAACTTCGTACCCTTCTTTTTCCAGATTATATTTCAACATACGGACGATATCCGCTTCATCATCCACTACTAATATTTTTACTGCCATAGGTCGTCTCTTTTCATGTTCGATTCATCGTAATATATAAAAAGGAAGAACGAAATGTGATAACGATATCGAGATATTTTTTTTATCACAGGAATCTTCTTCATAATTGCTTAACTCAATGATAACGTTCTCATGCTTGCCGATGGTTCTGCAAATTCCTATACTGAAGCGGAAAGCATACTATTGCTTCCGTGGAGGATAATGATGAGTCTTGAACCAAAAAATCGTGTTTCGCAGGTGATCGGGAGCATTCGCAAGCTAACGGATGCCCAGATGTGGCCGGAAGCCGCATCGCTTGCATCGACCGAACGGGCGCGAAACCCGAAAGAAATATTTTTAATGGCATTAGACAATCGGTTTCGTTCGTTGATGGAGCACCGGTTATCCACAACAGAAAACAACGAAGAAATGAAAGCATTGTTCCAGCGCGATGTCTTGGTCATTCAACAATTGTGCGCCATGGCATTACGTGATGCTGAACGAAAATTTGAGCCGATACAGGAAAAATCTGCACACACCAAAGATCCCACTGCATCAGCAAAGCAAAGCGCAGAGCCACAGACGGTTCTTGGCGAACAAACACAGGTACTGCAGAATATGCACGACATCCGGCAAACCGTGCTTGCATATATCCGGCAGCAAAATTATTGCGGCGCATTCGAATTGTTGTTTTCCCTGCTTGCCGCTGACCCGTTGAACGAAACATTGTTCGGACTGTACGAAGCAGTACAGGCAAGTGCACGGCACAATTATAAAGCATCGCATTTTCTTTCTGCCATTGCGCACCTGCATGCAGAAAAACGACATCGTGCCGCATTACAAATTTTGGATGAAGCACTGATGTTCGATCCGTTAAACGAGCGATACCACGAATTGCGCGCCATGCTGGAGCAAGGACATTCTTCCCTTGCTCAACAGCAAATGGCAACCCAAGCGGAAATTCCTCATCAACGTTCTTCCGGCACGCAGACCGCTCAAGCACATTAATCGCGCAGGATCATTTTAACCACACTTCGACGCGGCGATTTTTTTGTTTTCCTTCCGGCGTGTCGTTCGTCGAGACGGGAAGCTCAGAACCGAAGCCGTACACATGCGCCGGCGCGACATTCACACCGTACATATGCAATTCTGCGGCAACCGCTTGCGACCTTGAAAGCGAAAGCGCCTGATTCGCCGCCGGCGTTCCATCGTTATCGGAAAATCCTAGCAATAATATTTGCGGGTCGCCGTTCTGGCGGACAAAATTGACAATGCGCTCCAGATCGCTCACCGCTTTATTATCCAACGAATTTCCCGACGGCATAAAACGAAACGTGACCGACAATCGTTTTGCGCTTTGCGTTGCCTGTAAATATGTTGCCGATGCATTCGGATCGCAGTACGGATTATTTTCCACCGTCGGCATCAAATCGATAAATTTATCTGCGCGGACAATTTTTTGTCCTTCGTCGGAAAAAATAAATTGAATGAATTCGCGCGTCTCGGAGTTTTGCGGATTTTCGTTCGTATATAAAAACAAGCGCCGCGCCAACGGATAATCTTCGCGTGAAACCGTCAACACATTCGGATAAATCGGCGATGCATCGCCGTCAGCAATGGAAACTGCTTTGGCATTATTGATGTACGGCAATCCGATGAAGCCGATGCCGTCCAAATCTTTCGACACCGCATCGGAAAGAAGATCGCTGTCTTCGAATCGCTTCGCGGTTGCAGCTACGTTGGCATAGCCGTACCGTTTCAAGACTAATCCTTGCATCATTTCAAATGTCCCAGATTTTTCATCACGCGCATAAATATGAATTTCCATATCGCGCCCGCCGAGTTCAGACCAGCGCGTAATTTTTCCGGAAAAAATATCGGCAAGCTGCTTGATGGTTAAACTGCGAAGGACATTCGCGCTGTGAACGATAACGGCGATTCCATCGAGAGCAATAATGTGCTCGCACGCAGCCGTTGTTAACAGTCCGAGCCCTTTTTCTTTGAAGGTTTGCGCTTCCGTGCTTTTTGCCGGACGCGACGACATCGCAATATTGCAACCGCCGTCAATGATATCGGTGAACCCCGTGCCGGATCCATGCGAAAAGACTTCGATAGCATAGCGTTGTTTCGAGTTCGGCTGTGTAAAAACAATTTCTTTTTCTTCTTCGCCTTTCACCGTATCAACGCGAACGACATTGCCTTGTTTTTTTTGAATGTACGCGGTAACTAATTTCGGCATTAACGATTTTCCAATGGTATTCGAACCATGGACTCGAAGCGTGATGTCCGTCGGCCCTGTGTGCAACGTCGAATACAAATATCCCGCAGCGCCGAACACAACAGCCGCAAGACCGATGATTGCCCATCGTCCAATATTAAATTTCTTTCGACTCTTTCCCGGCGCCGCTGCGGTTGCTTCCATGGATGCTTGACGCGCGACGCCCAGCACGCGCAGCGCCTGAATCAGTTTCGGCATCAATGCACCGATGCCTTCGCTCGTAATTTGTGCCGTGGCGATGTTTCCTAAAATGCTGTTCCATTCTTTATATTCCGTTTGAACGGCGTTGCGAGTAATGCCGTCCAGCAGCGGCAGAATCGGTTTGCCGATTTCTTTGACGTGTTGAATTTTTTCAAGCGCTGAACCTCCATCCTGCAATAAGGATGGCGACACAACTACCATCACCGCGTCCACCGTGTTTATATTGTCCGGTAATTGGTGAAGCGATTCCACCGGCGGCACAAACGCCGGGAATCCCGATTCTTCCAGATGAGCAACGAGTTCTAGTGCGCGAACGCGGTCATGGTGATGATGCAAAATATAAATCATTCTCTACCTCTATTTATTGTTGATGACTTAGGTCGACATAATGATACAAGACCGCGTTGGGAAAATCTTGGACGTGTATAGTTGTACAACGATCTTGTTCGTTAGCCATTCCGTACCGGTGCAACGCTCTATGCCGGCGATCCTCGTACGGTAAAAACTGACACAAGATAGAACGAATGTGTTATCGCACTGTAACACATCCGTTATGGTTCTGTTAAGTTATGGAGGCAAGAAATGCGTGCAACGAGTACTTTACAACGCGAGCGTCAATTATTCCAGATTATTTTTCGCCGCCTGAAAAACCTCTTCGACAGAAATTTGTTCCATGCAAAATCCATCGATGCGATGGTACTCGAACCCAAGATCGAGGCAAGGACACTCCGGACAAGACGATTGGATGATCATCGCACGAGAATTTAACGGTCCCCACTTCCGGGGATTTGTCGGGCCGTGCAATGCAATCTGCGGTTTATGTAATGCAGCGGCAAGATGCATAACGCCGTTGTTTCCGGACACAACTAGATGTGCCAAGCTTAACAATGCGATGAGTTTTTCAAGGCCGGGTTCATTCCATACCATACTTTGTTGTGAAAATGATTGCACAAGCGAGGTCGTTAATCGCTCTTCCGAAGCACTGCCTGTAAAAACAAAAAACGGATGAAATTCTCTTTGCAACCGCGAGCACAACGAGCGATACGACTCCAACGGCCACTCGCGTGGAAATCCATGCGCGCCACAACCGGGATGTACCACGACAAGCTGCTGGCGTTCTGTCCATCCGGTTTGAAGAAGAATTCGTTTCACAATTTCTACCGTGGCATCATGAACCGGCAATTCAAGTTGCGTCGAAACAGATTCGATACCCAACGGAGATAACAGGCAAGCCATACTCTCTGCTTCATGTTTTTCCGGTTGCCGCATCAATGCTTGGTGGTACAAAATGTGGCGCCATTTCCCGGGGATCTTGAACCCGATTGTACAACATGTTCCGGCAAGTGAACTGATGATCGCGGTAATAAACGACCACTGTTCAAAATCGATGACGACATCAAACTGCTGCTTGCGCAATTTCCGAATAAATTGGAAAAAATAAAAAGGATTGCGGAGTGTTTCCCCGATCTTGAACGAAATAAATCGATTTACATATTGCGGAAACATACTTATAAGTTCTTCATTTATACTGGTACCGATCATCCAGATCGTGGACGAAGGATGTTTTTCTCGAAGCGCACGAAGAGACGGTATCAGCAATATCGTATCGCCCAATGCCGCAAGTTTGATAACAAGAATTTTTTGGAGATGCTCGGGCGGCGCCGCTGATTTGCGCCGGAGAACGATCTTCAAAAAAAGAACGATCAACGTTCCTGCAATGATGTCAAGATATTTCCAGAGTTTATTTCCACGCATATTCTTTACAAATGATAGCAAAAAAAAAGCCGTCATCAAAGATGGCGGCTTACGGACGAGAAAAAGAAAATGCTAGTGCGTCAATTTATGAATTTCAATATCGGAGTTGACGGTGTTGAGTTCGATCAATTCGCCGCCGCCGTTCAATTTATAGACAGCATGAATTTCTCCGTCATCCGTATCCGTTTCATACGAATCTTTTGGAAATTCTGAGCGCACCACGTACTGGCTTTTATGAAATCCCCATCCATTTAACCGGATCGTTGCATCAATGGTCGCTTTGACATTCGGCGAAATATACAATCGAATGTTGCCGCCGGAACTGGAAAGCTGGCTGCCGCCTTTACCCGAAGGAATCAATTCTGCGCTCACTTCTCCGCCGGAAGTTCTCGCATCAACCGAACCCGTAATGTCTTCCAAATGCACATCGCCGCCGGAAGTATGGGCTTTAACTTTTCCACTAGCGCCTCTTAATTCAATATCGCCGCCTGCGGTACCGAGCGTTGCGTTGCCGCTCACTTTTCCGACAATCACATTTCCGCCGGACGTGGACACCGCCGCTTCGCCGCCCACATCGCCGATCTCAATATCGCCGCCCGCAGTTTTTGCATTTAATGATTTTTGTACGGTCGTAACACGAATATTGCCTCCCGATGTATACACAGATAATTGTCCGCTCACTTTTCCGACTTCAATATCGCCGCCGGAAGTTTTCAACGTACCATCTCCTTGAATAGCGCCCGTAGTAATATTTCCGCCAGACGTGGTTACCTCCACAGGGCCGCCAGAAACATCGCCAAGTTTAATATCACCGCCCGAGGTCGATCCGTCAATTTTGCCATTGAACGTTCCGCTCACAATCACATTGCCACCAGACGTGCTGAGGTCCAATATAAATTGCTGCGGCACATACGCGTCGAATACCACATTCTCTCCCCATTGATTATTCCAGCGTGAACGATACGTAACGCGAATCGTATTGCCTGTTTGCGTCATTTTCACGCGGTCCAATTCTTCGTCTTCCAATCCTTCCACGGAAACAGCAACTTCGTTCTTGTCCCATGGTTTGATGTGAAGATCGCCGACGCTGGTAGAAATTTCCAGCGTTCCGCCTTTACCGACACTAAACGATTTAGAGCGATTGGTCTGCGCCAAAAGGCCAATGACACATCCGCTGAAAAAGATAAGGGTAAAAATTCGAATCACATGTTTCATTGCTGCATCTCCTGCAACGCTGCCGTTGCTTTTATTTTTACATATTGATTTCCTTCCGACTGAACTTTGTGCTGCAAAAATTGTTGAAGTTCATTACTGATCGGATAGTGTTCAAATTTCGAAACATCTAATAAATTGATAGCGTTAATGACTAATCCGGTATTTTTTTCATTCGCCAGCACATATAAAAATGCACGCGTCACCGCAGTATCCGGCAAATAGTTGCTCAGCACTTCCAACGCTTGTTTGCGCACGCCGGGATTCGGATCATGCTTCAAAATGGCAATGAGCGCGGCTTTGACTTCCGCATTCATCAGATTCGGCTTTTGTTCTGTCCGGCTCCCGATCATATCGACGGTCCGCAGCCGCATGCCGGGATTTTGTTCGTTCAGCAATGCACGCGCTAATATTTTTTGCACATGCTCATCATTGATGTTGCCATGCACATGCATCGGCGAAATGGCATCGAAGGTGAAATCGACATTGCCGGATTGTTCGTCGCGTTCATCGAATTTTACATTTGCGATTTGAATTTCACCGGAGGAATATGATGCCTGCACCATCGATGCCGGTTGAATGGAAAATGTTTTCTCTGCCGGCGATCTGAACATGACATATCCCGCAACCATGCTGGCTGCAAGAATCGCAACACTGCCGAGCGCGAAACGAACCGGAACTGGAAATATTTTTTTTATTCCCGCAAACACTTTCCGAATCCACGAAGGATGTTCGATAAATTCATGAAGCCGAATGCGAAACGAACGCCGGGCATTTGCCAATTCATGTTCCGAAATCATTTGAGGTTCGTACTGTTCCACGATCGCATGGAATTTTTGTAGGCGATTCAATTCTTCGCGGCATTCCGGGCAGCCGTCAAGATGATCGTTCAAGAGCGATCGTTCATGCTCGTTAAGTTCTTGATACAGCGAAAGCTGGAGCCATTCTTTATAGCGTTGATGTTTCATATTCGTTTCATTCCTTCCCCTCATACCAAATCTTTTAGTTGTCCGCGCATACGCGCAGTCGCTTCAAATAAATATTTTTTGACCGTGCCTTCCGTACAGTTCAGCATCGCGGCAATTTCTTTCAGCTTATATCCTTCATAATGTTTCAGCGTAAAAACCATGCGTTGCTTGGGCGAAAGTTTGTTCATCGCTTGCTGCACACGTTCTGAAATTTCTTCGTTGTGTGTGTGCCGGTCTGTCAATTCATCGCCGGCAATCGAATCTTTCAATGCGTACGGCTGTCCCTCTTCATCTTGAGAAAGCTCATCAAGGGATGTATGCGCAAGGCGTTTTCCGTTCGAGCGATGGCTTAAACAAACATTCGTGGTTATGCGATAGAGCCATGTGGAAAATTCGCTGCGCAATTCAAATTTCGACAATCCCTTATACACGCGCAGAAACACTTCCTGATAAATATCTTTCGCATCATCCGCACTGCGCACATAACCCGCAGCGATGGTGAATACACGTTTGTCATAACGCTGCACCAATTCTTCAAACGCATTCATGTTGCCCCGCTGGGCTTGCACAATCAATTCAGTGTCTGCAGGCATTCTTGATTCCGAATGTTGTTGTTCATCAGTCATAGTATTAGACCTTTGGTTCGGAAAAAGGTTGGTGACAGATCTTTCGTAAAATCTGCTGTCGTCGGTTAGCGCTGTGAAAATGCACTCCGCTCGAACCATTCGTTCGTTTCGATGCGGAAGGGTTCGGTCGGAGCGACAGTTTTCGCCGCGGAAAATGTCCGCTGCGCTTGCTTCAATTCTTGTATATCAAAATATGTTTTTCCTAACAATTGAAGCCGGAAATATTCGAGTGCGGGATGGGCAGTCCATGAAAATGATTCTAATAACTTTCCGGCCTCAGCATAACGCCGCTGTTTGAAATATTCTTGCGCTAAGAAATAACGGGCCAGCGGAGCATGCAATCGCGAAAGACGATTGATGCGTGCGGTATCCTCCATCGTAAGAAGCATCACCGTTCGCAGCGCATGTTCTTCGTCTGATGAGAGTGCTTCCAAACGCACCGAAGATACTTCGACATACCATTGGCCAAAACCAAGAGAAGCAACATACTGATATTCCGATTTTGCTTTCGCTGTAGAATCCAGCGCCCAGTACGCATCACCCAATCGCATGTGCAACGGAAGCAACATCGGCGAAATGGATGAATCGGAAAGCTGCTCGCGGCAAAATGCGGCTGTCTCCGAATATTGTTGGAGTTCACACAGCGCCGACGATTTTTGGAAAATTGCTTCCGCAGTTTTGGAAAGTCGAAGCGACCGTTCAGCCGAGGCAAGTGCTTTTTGATATTCATGCTGCGCCAGCAACGATTTCGTTTCATCGTTTTGATTGGCAATGACGCGGGCACAATCTTTTTGGAAAATCGAAGAACGTTTGAAATAAAATGCAGCTTTAACGCTGTCGTTTTTTGTCAGCGTTTGCTGCTGAATTTTCTTCTGCCACTCAGCCACGAGCAATGAAATATCGTGTTGATATATTTTGGAAACATTTCCACCCGCATACACTTTGGCAAATGTATCGATGCCGTACGTATCGACGAGATATTTGCAGAACGATCCTGCGACAGCATAACTGACGCCGGAATACGATTGAAAAAATTCCGTGTTTGAAAACATACTTTCGGGTGAAATGTGAATACCCGATGCCTGAATCAACGCAACAGCATGATCCAGCGGTTCGCCGAACCATACATCATCGCCTAAGGCAACGGCAATTCCCTCGACCAGATTCGAGTTCATCGGGACGTGCAAAAGCGATGTGTTCCATTCCGCTGCAAGTGCGTGCGTCATTTCGTGTTTCAATCCGACACGAACATCTGCCGCATTAATATGAATTTGATGAAGCCAAGGTTTGGTGATATCCGTTTGCACCGTACCCATCAGTTTTCCTTTTTGCGCCGGCGATTCGTAAATAAACGATGTCAGCCGCCACGACGGCGCTACATGCATCTGCGCACACAACTGCTGGTAATAAAATTCATGCAATTCTGCCAATCGTTCAACAGCATCTGCTTTGTATATATTGGATGGATAAATGATATCGACATGCGGCGTGCGATGAAAGCCGCCAAGTTTTTGTTCGATCGATGATTCGGATGAAGAAAATCCAAGTCGATCGCTGAACACAAACATCATGACCAGAAACGGAACGATCAACGCTATCAATATCGATTCAGCAATAGTATTTTGTTGAAGTTCGGAAACTTTTCGATTTTTTTTCGTGCTCCAGATCCAGACACTGATGGAAAAGAACGCGAGTGCCGCCATAAGCGTGGTTGCACGATACAACCATAATGTCCGGCTGAGATGCATGGTTTCGTCATAACTGAACCCCGGAAAAAATCCGGCGATAGGGTTGTACACAAAATTTTGCGGAGAACTATAGACGACGAATGGAATATGCAGCAATATTAAAAGGTACAAAAAGGTGAATCCCGATTTCTTCCACCGTTCAAGAGCAACGGCGACTAACGCTGCCAATGATTCTGAGAATAAAACTGTCGGTATTGCCAACAATGCATAAAACAATATTCCATCCCCAAAGGAACAATTTTTTACGATGAGGGCATTCGCAGCAATAATCAAAACCGGAAACAGGAGCAACGCCAATACCGCAATCGAGGTATGAAGAATAAATCGCCACACATCGTTTTTTTTCTGTATCGATTGCCGGCGCCATAATGCGAGCATCAATAGCCCGGAAATATATCCGGCTGATAAAGCGATGACAAATGAAAATTCGAATCCGAGATAATTGAACAACGGAATGCGTGTGAGGATTATTGAAAGAAGAACAAGGACAACGACCGAAAAATAAAATGCGCGCGTACAAATCAAGTTCATCATCGATATGTTTGGTTCTTTAGAAATTCGATTTTTCAAAATTCTTCGCCCGCTTCGCGGCGAATCTCGGCGCCGAGCGCTTGAAATTTTTTCTCCACGGATTCGTACCCGCGGTCGATGTGATATACGCGCAGGACTTCCGTTGTTCCTTCGGCAACAAGTCCGGCAAGGATCAGCGATGCGCTGGCACGTAAATCGGTGGACATCACTTTTGCGCCGACAAGTTTTTTCACACCGACAATCGTGGCAATGTTTTCTTTCATCGTAATGTTGGCGCCAAGGCGCATCAACTCCGGCACATGCGTAAAGCGGTCGAAGTACACCGTATCGGTAACCACGCTCGTGCCGTTGGCAAGCGCCATCAACGAAATCCACTGCGCCTGCATATCGGTCGGAAATCCCGGATAGATCGCCGTCGTGACATTGACCGGCAGAATTTTTTCCGGCGGTGTCAATTCAATCCAATTGTTGCCGGTCGAAATTTTTGCGCCGACATCTTCTAATTTTACCAGAAGCGCGCCGATATGGCATGGTTCGCAATGTTCAATGCGAAGTTTGGATTTTTTCTTTCCCGCGATCGTGGCAGCAATTAGAAATGTTCCGGCTTCGATGCGGTCTGGTATCGTCGATATATCTGCGGGATGCAATTCATCGACGCCTTCAATTTCCAAGCGTCCCCTTCCGACGCCATGAATTTTCGCCCCCATCTTCACCAACAATTCGGAAAGCTGAACGATCTCCGGTTCTTGCGCTGCGTTTTCGATGAGCGTGGTTCCCTTCGCCAGTACTGCCGCCATCAACACATTGCCGGTAGCGCCGACGCTGGAAACATCGAACAAAATTCGCGAGCCGTGCAACCGTTTGGCTTTCGCCAAAATATAACCCGCTTCCAATTCGATTTCGGCGCCGAGTTTTTTCATGCTGTCGATATGCAAATTCACCGGGCGCGGCCCCCACGCACAGCCGCCGGGAAGAGAAACTTTTGCTCGACCGAAACGTGTCAACAACGGCCCAAGCACATAAATCGAGGCGCGCATTTTTTTGACATGTTCGTACGGCGCTTCATAACTTGTGACAGACGACGAATCGATCGTCAGCGTTTGTTCGACAAGCGACGTGTTCAATCCCATCGTTTCCAGCAACCGGCTCATCGTCGTTACATCCCTCAAATCCGGAGTGTTGTGCACATGATAGATGCCGCCTGCAAGCAGCGTTGCCGGCATCAACGCAAGCGAAGCATTTTTTGCGCCGCTGATACGAACCGTTCCGCTTAGCGGCCTTCCGCCCTTGATGATAAATTTATCCACCTTGCACTCCAGAATATTTCACTTATTTTTAAAACTGCTAAAATATAGCCCATTATGCGCTCAAAGGCAAAGCGTTGCTGCTTGTGCTGTTCACGCTCTAATAAATTTGACAGTCAACGAAATGAATTGTACTATATTACATGGAACAAGGCAAAAATAAAAAACCGATTGTCGTTTTACTTATCGATGAAGATGATGAGTCTGCTCAATTAGTTCAACAAGCGCTTACATCAAATTCAGAACATTCCTTCGAAGTGAAGTGGGAAAAATCTGCCGACCAAGCATTGATCGAGCTTTCATCCAATCCGAATATCGACATCATTTTAGACGATTTTCAATCTTCCGATGTTGAAAGTTGGGAATTTTGCCTCCAATTGAATCAATCCAACATTCAAAAGCCCCTCGTTCTTTTAACCGATACGAAAAATTTCCGCGCAACGGTGGAAGCCATGAAACTCGGCGTGGAGGATGTTTTGTTTAAGGGCGATTTATTTCATGCTCAACTTCCCAAAACGATCGTCAGCATTCTTGGGCGGGTGCAATTGCGTGTTCAAAAACAAGCCATCGACAAACGATTACTCTTGGCAGAAAATCAAGCACGCGCGATTCGAGAATTGGTTGTAACCGTTTGCCATGAATTCAACAATCCGCTTGCAGCGATCAAAATTAGTTTAGATTTATTAAAGCGGCAATTCACCACATCGCCCGAAGTAGAATTGCTGGAGGAATTTAATCGCCACTTCGGTGAAATCGACAAGGAAATTAAACAACTGCGCGATTTGAATTTTGAGCGGCCCGACATGCATGAAGCACCGCACCCGCTTGTTCCCGACTTAATGAAAAAATCGTCATAATCTGTGCCTTGCATGTCGATCCATTTTTCGCTATACTAAGAGTGTTCATGGTTAAATAAGAAGTGTACGAGTTGTAACTTTGGAAGTAATGATTGCCAATAAAAAATTGATGTTCCGGAAACGTTGCACTCGACAAGATCAAAGAGTTTTTTGAAAGTGTCCCGCCCCAAAAAGCGGGACACTTTTTTTATTTTATATGCAAATTGCCGATATCATCACAACAATAGAAACCTGGGCTCCGAAGTGGGCGGCATGGGAAAAAGATAATGTGGGACTTCAAGTCGGCGACCCGCAACAACCGGTTACACGAGTTCTCGTTGCGCTTGATGTTACAGAATCCGTGATCGAAGAGGCAATAGCAAAGAAAGTCGAACTTATCGTCTCACATCACCCCTTGTTATTTCGTCCGCCGGCAACCATCACCACGCAACATCCTGTCGGCAAACTCATTCTTACTCTTGCAGAACATCACATCGCAGTTTATTCTTCCCATACAAATTTGGATTCAGCCAACGGCGGCGTCAGTTTTTCCTTAGCGCAAGTATTGGGATTGCATAACGTTCGATTTCTCAGTCCGCTGCGAGAGACGCTTGCAAAAATTGTTGTCTTTGTTCCCGAGGGACATGTGGAGCGCGTACGAAAATCGATGGCAAACGCCGGCGCTGGAATGATCGGCGAATATGATGAATGTTCATTTGCAATGACCGGCAAAGGAAGTTTTCGCGGATCAGAATCATCAAAGCCATTTCTTGGAAAAGCTGGACAGGGAGAATTGACGGAGGAGGTTCGTTTAGAAATGCTTGCGCCGCGCGCACGCGTCGATGCGATCGTCCATGCCATGAAAGAAGTTCATCCGTATGAAGAAGTTGCGTACGACGTGTATCCGTTGTCAAATTCGAATCCGAATTTCGGCATGGGCGCCGTTGGCGAAATATCGAAGCCGCAATCGCTTCCGCAATTTCTCAGCCATCTGAAACGCAGATTGAATCTCAAAGCTGTAAAATACAGCGGCACGACGTCGAAAAAAATTCAACGCGTTGCCGTTTGCGGCGGCGCAGGCAACGAGTTGCTTCAAGATGCAATTCATTCAGGCGCACAAGTTTTTATCACCGCCGATGTGCGGTACCATACATTTCAATCCGCGTTAAACCAAATCGTGCTGGTCGATGCCGGACATTATGAAACAGAACAAGTTGTGATAAAACCGCTTGCTGAGCGCATTCAGGAAGCCGCGCGTACTGCCGGTTCGTCGCTCTCAGTCAGCATCACAAAACAAGTAACAAATCCCGTGAATATAGTATAATAGATGTAAAGGAGTTATCGTTGGAAAACCGATTACGTGCATTATATGCTTTACAAATCGTCGATCTTGGACTTGACGATTTACAGTATATGAAAGGCGATCTTCCGCAAGTTGTCGAAGACCTCTCGGCGAATGTCAAATTAAAGCTTGCCCTCAAAAAAGATTTAGAAGAAACACTTAAAAAATCCTTATCCCTGCGCGATCAAATCGATACAGAAATTCTATCGCTGAAAGAACGCATCGAAAAATACAAAACGCAGCAATTTCAAGTAAAGACCAATAAGCAGTACGACGCGTTGGCGCGTGAAGTCGATCAAGCGCAAGAACGCATCACCAAACTGCAAAAAGAAATGGAAATGCTGGAAGGCAAAGCCGAAACGGCTAAGCAGGATGCAGAAGCGCTTGCACCCCAAATCGAAACGATGCAAGAAGAACTTGTTCAAAAGAAAAAAGAACTGGCTGCTGTCAACAAAGAACATGAAGATGAAGAACTGAAACTGAAGCACAAACGCGATAAACTTGCCAGCCGGTTGACCAAAGCAGACCAACAGATGTACGAACGCATCCGCAATGCGAAAGATGGCAAAGCCATCGTACCGCTCAAACGCAATTCTTGCGGCGGCTGTTACAATCGCGTTCCGCCGCAAAAGATTCTGGAACTTCGCACGAATACTTCTATGCTCGTTTGCGAACGCTGCGGCAGAGTGCTGATTTCCGATTCGATTGTTGAAAGCGTGACCAAAGAAACTGTCGAAGCATGAGAATCTATGCTTTCACCGACGGCGCCTCGCGCGGTAACCCGGGCGAAAGCGGTGTCGGCGTCGTCTTGAAGAACGAGCGCGGCGAACGCCTTGCGTCACTGTACGGTTACATTGGCAAAACGACAAACAATATTGCAGAATACACCGCACTGCAAACGTGTTTAAAAAAAGCGGCCATGCTGGATTGTACCGAATTAATCGTACATTCCGATAGCGAGTTGATGGTGAAACAATTGAACGGCGCATACAAAGTAAAAGATGCCGGCATCAAAAAAGAATTTGAAACGGTTCATCACTTGCTGCAAGCGGCCGCGTTTCAATTCACCATCAGTCACGTACCGAGAGAACAGAATAAAGAAGCCGACAAGTTGGCAAATCTCGGCATCGATACAAAAACACCGTTGAAATTATAAATCGCATGCAAGCACTTGCCGCCTGCATGCCGTGTGTGAAAAACCCTGGACCCTTTGTCCAGAAGCAGAAGACGGTTCGTCAGGCAGCCGCTCTCCGCTATATGTGGAGAGAGGAAAGTCCGAACACCGAAGGGCGAGACGCCTCGCGATAAGCGAGGGTTCGGCGGGCAATATCCCGCCGGAACGGACAGTATCACAGAAAACATACATCCCTCTTTTCCTTCACAGGAAAATTGAGAAAATGGTGAAATGGTGATGTAAGAGACCACCGCATCGTCAGTAATGACGATGGTCGCGCAAGCGATCCCGATAATATCGGGACAAGAGAAACCCCGTCTGGTGCAAGACCACGTAGGTCCCGTCAATCCGCGATTCACTCTGTGACTCGCAGACGAGAGAGTTGCCCGCTCCATTCTGCACACGCAGAGACGGGATGGGTAGGTCGCTTAGAGAAATGGCTGCCTCTCCGCGCAAGCGGAAAGACAGAATTCGGCTTATCGACGAAACGTTTATGCTTCTGGGTCAAACAACGATAACGTGTTTTTTCACCTCACGATTCATACAACAGAAGAACTGAGGCCATTGTGTCACCTATTCGTGAATATCGCTGGACATTTCGATCGGAAGCAGAAACTTCCGCAGAACAATCGGAAGCAATTCAAAAACTCATCGACCAATTAAACATTTCTCCCATTCTTGCGCGCATCTTAGTCAATCGTAATATTGATTCGTATGAACAAGCGCGTGCATTTTTCCGCCCGAGTTTAGAAGATTTGCATGATCCATTTTTGATGGATCAAATGGATGTTGCCGTTGAACGAATTATCCGTGCCATTGCAAACAATGAATCGATTGTCGTGTACGGCGATTACGATGTTGATGGAACCGACAGTACCGCCATGCTCTGGTCGTTCTTGCGCGATGCAGGCGCCAATGTTCGTTACTTTATTCCTGATCGTGTCAATGATGGGTACGGACTTTCCGTCATCGGCATCGACCGCGTTCACGAACTCCCTGTTTCACTTCTCATCTCCGTCGATTGCGGTGTTACTGCTGTGGAACAAGTGGAATACGCGCGGTCGCAAGGCATCGACGTCATCATCTGCGATCATCACGAACCGGGTAATCAATTGCCGCATGCTGTCGCTTTGTTAGATGCACTCAAACCATCGTGCGCATATCCATTTAAATCGCTGTGCGGATGCGGCGTTGCATTTAAATTGATTCAAGCGCTGTGTACGAAAGAACCGATCAAGAGCAAACTCGGCGATGAAGCACAAAAATTACTTTTAAATTATTTACAGTACGTTACCCTTGCCACGACAGCGGATATTGTTCCGCTCGTCGGAGAAAATAGGACGCTCGTTAAATTGGGAATGGAGCTGATCAATTCCATTCCGCTTCCCGGCATTCACGCACTGATCGAAACTGCCGGCGTTCACTCCAATAAAATTTCTTCCGGGCAAGTCGTCTTCGTGCTTGCACCACGCATCAATGCCGTCGGCAGATTGGGCAGTGCCAATCGCGCCGTAGAATTATTAACTGCACCATCGTACGATCACGCGCTGCAATTTGCCCGCGTGATGGAAGAAGAAAATCTGACGCGGCGAAAAATTGATGAAGAGACATTTACCAAAGCGCAAGAAATCGTTGAACAATATTTGAACGGCGACAATGACAGCGCGATTGTTCTGCATCAAGAGCAATGGCACCCCGGCGTCATCGGTATCGTCGCATCACGATTGGTGGAACGCTACTACCTCCCGACCATTCTGATGACGACGGTGGACGGAAAAGCAAAAGGATCGGCGCGCAGCATTTCGGGTTTCAATATTCACGAAGCATTGAAGCGCTGCGAGGATAAACTGATTCAATTCGGCGGGCACAAATATGCGGCAGGATTGACTGTGGAATTGGATAAAGTGGATGAATTCCGCGAGGCATTCAACGAAGTGGCGCGCGAACTCTTGACCGATAAACTGCGCACACCGGAAATTCGCATCGATGCGGAAGTGCAGCTTGCAGATTTAACGCCGAAGTTTGTACGCATTCTCAGTCAGTTTGCGCCGTTCGGTCCGGAAAACATGCGGCCGGTTTTTGCCGTGCACAGCGTAGAAGTTGCCGGCCAGCCACGCATCGTGGGAAAAAATCATTTGCGTTTCAAAGTGCGCAGCAACACGCACGTACTGGATGCCATCGGTTTCAATCTTGGCGAATTGTTACCGCGTGTGCCTTCCGGCGGCAAAATCGATATTGCGTTCTCGTTGGATGAAAGCGATTACAGCGGCGAAGTGATTCCACAATTAAAAATTCGCGACATTAAATAAAAATTTTATCACGATGCACATGAACAATCGCTTATGATTATTCTCGGCGTAGATCCCGGCACATTAGTTACCGGCTTCGGTGTCATCGATGCCGAACGCGGTACGCATCGTGTTTTGGCAGTCGATGTCATCAAAAATGCCGGCGAACAAACCATGCCGCTTCGTTTACAACACATTTATAATCGCTTGTGCGACGTGATCGAACAATTTCATCCTGATGAGTTTGCAATCGAAACCGCATTTTACGGAAAGAACGCGCAGTCCGCGTTGAAACTCGGGCATGCACGCGGTGTTGCGATTCTGGCGGCAGTCAACAGTCAAATTCCGACGACGGAATATTCTCCGCGCGAAGTAAAAAAATCCGTGACAGGCAACGGTGCAGCGAGCAAAGGACAAGTACAATTTATGGTGAAGTCGCAATTGCATTTGCACGAAGTTCCGACACTGTACGACGCAACCGACGCACTCGCCGTCGCGTTATGTCATTCGTACAAATTTCATTCCGGAAAATTTGCATCGATCGATAGAAAAAAAACTTCTGGCAAAACTCGAAAAAATTGGAGTACTTTCATTCAGCAGCATCCTGAACGTATTGTGAGATCAAAATGATTGCATCGCTGACCGGTTTCTTGAAACAAAAAAATCCAACGGAAGTTTTGTTAGATGTTCATGGCGTGGGCTATGCGGTGCACATTTCGCTTTCGACGTACGAAAAATTGGGCGACGTCGATTCAACCATCACCTTGCTCACACATCTGCATGTTCGTGAAGATGCGATGCAATTATTCGGTTTTGCCACGGAAGAAGAACGACAGTTGTTCAAAATGCTTTTGTCTGTTTCCGGCATCGGACCGAAACTTGCGCAAAGTATTTTATCGGGGATGAATGCGAGCGAGTTGAGTTCACACCTGCGTTCCGGCAACATCGCCGCATTGACGGCAATTCCCGGCATCGGGAAAAAAACTGCCGAGCGAATGGTGGTGGAGCTGCGAGATAAAATTTCCAAGACAACCAGCGCGACAGAATTTGCGTCATCCGATGCAACCGCATCGGCGGCAATTCGCAGCGAAGCGTTGATGGCGTTGATGTCACTTGGATTCAATCAGCCGTCCGCAGAAAAAGCTATTCGTGCAGCATCAAACGAAGCCGGTGCTACTTCCCTTTCTGTCGAAGAATTGATTAAGCGCGCACTCCGGCATACGACGGCGAGATGAGTATTTATTTTGTAAGGGAGTTCAATTTTTCTCCGCCATTTGTTTGGCGGAGAACGTTCCGACTGCTAACCGCTATTTCCTCTTTCACTATCTTGCTATTCGTTGACCTTCTTGCTACTTTTGCATCATGAGAAAATCTGATATGACGAAACCCGAACGGCAAGAACACGAAACGGACATCGACCAGACACTTCGTCCGGAACGCTTTGGTGAATTTGTCGGGCAAGAAAAAATTGTGGAGAACCTGCGCGTGTTTATCGCTGCTGCACGCAAACGCGGCGAAGCATTAGATCATGTTTTGTTGACCGGCCCGCCCGGTCTCGGCAAGACAACGCTTGCACATATTATTGCGCACGAAATGGGAAGCGATTTGAAAATTACTTCCGGTCCCGCGCTGGAAAAACCCGGCGACCTTGCAGGTATTCTCACATCGTTGGAAAAATCTTCGGTGCTTTTCATCGATGAAATTCACCGCGTGCCGATCAAGATCGAAGAATATTTGTATTCTGCGATGGAAGATTTTATGGTGGATATTGTGATCGATAACGGGCCCGGAGCGAAAACGATTCAACTCGGTTTGCAGCCGTTCACGCTTGTCGGTGCAACAACGCGCGCCGGATTGCTGAGTTCGCCGCTTCGTTCGCGCTTCGGAATAACCAATCGATTAGATTATTATTCCAACAACCAATTGGAGCGAATCCTTCAACGTGCTGCTGGAATTCTTTCTATCGCAGTTGAGCCGGATGCCATCGTTGAAATTGCAAAACGTTCGCGCGGAACGCCGCGCATCGCCAATCGGCTGCTCAAACGGTGCCGCGATTTTGCCGAAGCCGATACGCGACTCTCGCACTTCAACGGCATGCTAACGAAAGAAGTTGCCGAATTCGCATTGCGTGCACTGGAAGTCGATAATCATGGTTTTGATGAAATGGATAAACGCATCTTATCGACTTTGATTGAAAAATATAACGGCGGTCCGGCCGGACTGAATACGCTTGCGGTTGCCGTCGGCGAAGAACCGGGAACGCTGGAAGAAGTGTACGAGCCGTATTTGATTCAGGAAGGATTTTTGGATCGAACGCCGCGCGGGCGCGAAGCGACGCAGCTTGCGTATTCGTATTTCGGCATTTCGCAAAAAAAGAAATCCAGCGAACAGCAATTGTCGTTGGGCAACTGACGATATTGACGGCAACGGTAAATTTTCCCAAAATTTATCGATGCGTGAAAAGACCATTCACTGCAAATATTTTTAAAATTTCATTTACAGAGAACAAAGAAATTGATATATTTACACACTGTATAATGAGAAGAATCATCATCGTCTTCTCTCATAAGGGAAGCGCAACGAAGCCATGAAAGACATATCGAACTTTGCATTCCTCGGAAGAGATTTATGTATAATGATTTTCCTTTATACGTTATCGATCGTTCCTTCGGCTTTTGCACAAAATGCTTCTTCAAATTTTTATTCCGTAACGTACCGCGATCCTCAAACAGCATGTGTTATCGGTGATAACGCTCTTTTTGCACGATCCTCCGACGGAGGCGCAACATGGTCGGTAAGCCATCTTCCGGGTATCACCACTTCGCTCCGCGATATACGTTTTACCGATTCCCGTCATGGGTTTATCGTCGGTACAAATGGCATGCTGATCCGTTCTACCGACGGGGGAAGTACGTGGATTCAAAAACAAATTGTTCCCAATCAAGATTTCACAAAAATATTTTTTTCTGATGCGCTCAACGGCATCATCATCGGTCCTGCCGGATTTATTACACACACAACGGATGGAGGCACGACATGGAATCATGTCGAAAGCGGTACAACGAATAAGCTGAACGCTCTTTGCTTTGTCTCTGCCACCATCGGAACAATCGTCGGCGATCAAGGGACGATTCTGCGCACAACCGACGGTGGGCGTTCATGGAAGGATATTTCTTCTTCATTCTTAAGCAATAATTTATTCGGTGTTTCTTTTGTCGGGGAAACAGGTCTTATTTCTGGCGACAATGGTGTAATTCTATATACCGCGAACAGCGGCGATCGATGGGAATTGGTCCCGAGCGAAACCGATCGGCTGTTGCTCCATATTTTGTTTTCTCCTTCACAAGTTGCTTTTGCTGTCGGACTGAATGGTACCATCCTTTCCTCAACGACAGGAAAAAGCCGCTGGGATAAACAACCCAGCCCTCTCGATGTTCATTTTACATCGATTGCTTTTGGCGATAAAAATAATGCCGTCATCATCGGCAGCAAGTTGACGATTCTTCACAGCACGGACAGCGGCATTTCTTGGAACGCTGCAGAGCAAAAAGAAGAAAGCATTCCTTCGCCCGCTGCAGCGAAACCAACACCGCCGGCGGTACAAAAACAAATTGTTGTAACGGCGGTCGGCACAAACGGCGTGATCCTTGTTTCAAAGGACATGGGTGATTCATGGCAAACCATTGCTAACAACGACCAGACAACGCTGATGGGAGTTGCTGCGAATCATCATTCTGCATTTTCTGTCGGCATCGGCGGCTTGGTCCTGGTAACCCACAACGACGGAGAAACATGGACACAACAAAGTTCCGGCATGAAAATACCGCTGTATGGAGTTTCTTTTCCGTCGGCCGACACCGGATTTATCGTGGGCGATTATGGAATTGTTCTTCATACCACCAACGGCGGAACAGCATGGGCAAGAATGACAACAGGGATGATGAATCATTTACGCGATATTCAATTTCTCGATTCGAAAAATGGACTCGCTGTCGGAAGCGGCGGCGCAATTATTTCCACTTCCGATGGCGGAACGACATGGCTGTCGCATGCGAGCGGGACAACAAATTGGTTGAACGCCGTCCAGCAAATCGATGCCTCGACCGTGGTCACCGTTGGAGCCAATGGCACAATTCTTCATTCATCCGATAAAGGGGCAACTTGGTCACCACAGACAAGCGGTACCACCAACGAATTGTTTGCGTTATATTTTCTTGATGGACAGAATGGATTCGTTGTCGGCGCAGGCGGATTGATTCTCTCGACAACGAATGGCGGAACGACCTGGGCATCTGTTCGCAGCAAATCGTCTGCCGATCTGCGCGCCGTGCAGTTTATCAATCGGTCTATCGGATTGATTGTCGGCGAGTCCGGAACGGTTTTGCGCACCACCGATGGCGGGACATCGTGGAAAACTGTGGATGTCAACACACAGCTTTCGTTGTTTGGGTTGAGCATCAACTAACGGCACAGAATTTTCGCAAGTACTTCAGCACTGAATCCATATCTTTGGGCAGCGGTGTTTTCCATTCTAACAGTTCCTTGGTGAGCGGATGCACAACAGCCAAGACCGCTACGTGCAATGCTGTACGAGCGAGCAGCGGCTTTTCCGGTTCCTTTTCTTTATAATTTTTTTTCACGAAAGAAAGAAAAAATCCCTGCCCATCTCCATACAACGGATCGGCAAGCACAGGCATTTTTATCGCGCTTAACTGCACACGTATTTGATGTGTTCGTTCTGTGTGCGGAGACAATCCCAGCAACGCATACCGGTCGAAATGTTCAATCGTGATATATTCGGTTGCAGCAACAATTCCTTTTTTCCGATCCACCATCTTTTTGCCGGCACAGCGTTCATCGTCAGCAAGAGGCAGTTCGATGATGCCGCTGTCTGCTTTCGGTACGCCATGCACGATGGCAAGATATTGCTTTTTCACTTTATGCTGTTCGAACTGCGTACAAAGTTGATCTTGTGCTTCCGCAGTTTTAGCAAACACGACGAGTCCGCTCACATCGGCATCGACTTTATGCACAACAAACACCGATGGAAAACTTTCCCGCAAGAGTTCATACAAATTCATCGATGCCGTTTCGTGTGCCGATGCGGCCGTCAGCATACCGGAAGGTTTGTTGATGACGATGATCGACTCGTCTTCAAAAACAATTCCGCCGCCGGTTTTTTTTAATATTTGTTCTAATTTCCATCTCATATTGTTCGTTCAATGTAGAAGGCAGAAAGAAAAGAAACAAGCACAAACGCAGAATTGTCTCAGAAAAAAAAATCTCTTACCTTATTGTATGGTGATGGATTATTATTCCAAAGAGATTTTATGATCTCTCTGCCCCGTTCTTTTTTTCTCCAGCCAACCTTGAAGGTCGCGCACGATCTTCTTGGAAAACATATCTTTCGCCTCCTTGATAACAAATTACTCATCGGAACAATTGTTGAAACCGAAGCGTACTGCCACAACGATCCCGCATCGCATTCCTTCCGCGGAAAAACAGAACGGAATAAAATTATGTTTCATGAAGGCGGGTATTTGTATGTGTATTTCACGTACGGCATGCATTTTTGCGCCAATATTGTTACGGGAAAAGAAGGAATCGGCGAAGCGGTACTCATTCGTGCGGTGGAACCGATAGCCGGCATCGAAGTGATGATGAAGAATCGTTTTCCGAAACAAAAAGGAATCGACCGGCGTTCGTTTATCAATCTCACCAACGGCCCTGCAAAATTTTGTCAGGCATTCGGTATTGCACGCAACGAAAACGGTTTGGATCTGTTAGACAGTGAAATTAGAATCACCGAAGGAGATGTTGTTCCTTCGCATCACATCAAACATTCTTCGCGCATTGGTATTCAACACGGTAAAGAAAAACTCTGGCGATTTTTTATTGCCGGTAATCCGTGGGTATCTCGGTAAAATTTATATTTTAATCAATATATTTGGAACATTGGAGCAAACAATGAAGCATAATAGTTATTTCGATGGGCAGGTACAAAGTCTCAGTTTAACAACTGCGGACGGCAGTGCAACGGTCGGTGTGATAAGTAAAGGCGCATTCACGTTCGGCACATCTTCGCAGGAGCGGATGGTGATTACTTCCGGAACGCTGAAAGCAAAGCTGCCTGGCACGGAGTGGAAATCGTTCAGCAAGAACACAGAATTTATCGTTCCGCCCAATTCTTCGTTCGATGTGGAAGCGGACAGTGATGTCTCGTATATTTGCTATTATAAATAAGCAATAGTCATTGCGAGAAATGAGTCCGTGCAAACGGACGAATGACGAAGCAATCTCACGCACCGAAGGAGATTGCTTCGCTGCCTTCGGCATGCTCGCAATGACGCCTCCTTCTTCCCCGCCTCTTGACACTCTCCATAGATTTCGACAAATTACGTGCAAGCTTTTAACGGTTGGTTAAATTAATGTGCGCATCTAATGAAATGCGTTCAGGAAAAGTGGAAGAAAACGAAATATGAAGATAGATTTTCATTCAATTAGGAGGTATTGATGTATAATAAAAATCATAATTTCGGTGGACATTGGACAGAACAAAAGCTTTTAAAGATAAAGAATTACCTTCAAGCATATGCAAGGATAATGAATAAACAATCATTCCGATTTGCATATATTGATGCATTCGCAGGAAGTGGTTATAGGACAGTCATAACAGATGAACAATCGGAGGACTTTCTATTCCCAGAATTTTCCGAATGTGAAACCACTACATTTCTTGATGGTTCTGCTAGAATTGCATTGCAAGTTAAACCACAATTTCATAAATACATCTTTATTGAAAAAGATATTTCAAAAGCACAAAGCTTAGAAAGTCTTAAACAAGAATTTCCATTATTAGAGAAGAAAATCAGCATCATTAATGCGGATGCAAATACATATTTAACAGATTTATGCTTAAATTATAGCTGGAAGAATAATCGTGCTGTTCTTTTTCTAGATCCGTACGGTATGCAAGTAACTTGGTCAACGATTGAAGCAATAAGTAAAACAAAAGCAATTGATCTATGGTTATTATTTCCGCTGGGCGTTGCTGTGAATCGGTTATTGTATCGCAAAGGGAATATTCTACCTAGTTTCAAAAAATTATTAAATGAGTTATTTGGTACCAAAGAATGGTTCAGACATTTCTATTCAACAACAACCCATAGCGGCTTGTTTGGAGAAGAAACAGCTATAGAAAAAATTAGTAATTTTGATTCAATTAGTAACTATTTTGTTTCTCGATTAAAAACAGTTTTTCGCAATGTTGCAGAACATCCTCTTCCATTATATAATTCAAGAAATAATCCATTGTATTTACTTTGTTTTGCATCTTCAAATTCTACAGCATTAAAAATAGCACAAGATGTTTTGGATAAATAATGGCAATTAATTCTTCAATCGAATGGACGGAATCCACGTGGAATCCGATAACGGGCTGCACAAAAATTAGTCCTGGCTGTAAACATTGTTATGCGGAACGTATGGCGTTTCGTTTGCAACGAATGGGGCAAAAAAATTATGCCAACGGATTTCAATTAACATTACAGGAACATGCTTTGGAATTACCATTGCAATGGAAAAAGCCTCAAACAATATTTGTCAATTCCATGAGTGATTTATTCCATAAGGACGTACCTCTTAAGTTCATTCAGAAGATGTTCGATGTCATGAAACGTGCATCTTGGCATCGCTTTCAAATTCTAACAAAACGTTCCGACCGGTTATTGGAAATCCATAATCAATTAGATTGGCAGCCCAATATCTGGATGGGTGTAAGTGTTGAAAATCAAGATTATACCTATAGAATTGATGACCTTCGAAAAACAAATGCTCATGTAAAATTTCTTTCCATCGAACCACTGCTTGGCCCAATTCGGAAATTAAAATTAAAAAATATCGATTGGGTTATTGTCGGTGGAGAATCTGGTCCCGGTGCAAGACCGATTGAAGAACCGTGGGTATTAGATATACGAGATCAATGTATCAATGCACAAGTCCCATTCTTTTTTAAACAATGGGGTGGTGTAAATAAAAAACGTGCGGGAAGAATGCTTGAAGGCAAAACCTGGAGCCAAATGCCTAAGTTAAAGAGGGCCGGGTAGAGCTTCAACGGCGATATGACAAAACATCGCCTGCAAATGTAGGGAATAATTATAAAGTGCCTCTTCTCCTCGAACAATTGCAATACAACCAATGGGCAATGCGTAAATACGTTCAATCGCTGCATCAATTGGAATCATCCAAACTCACACAATCACTAAACAGCAGTTTTTCTTCCATCCTTGAAACGTTGTGGCACATGCTATGGGTGGAAGAATTGTGGTACGAGCGCTGGCAGGGACATCACGTGCAGCAGCGGTTCGATCCGAAAGCGGCTCCATTACTCAATGAAATGCAACAACGATTTACCGAGATTCATGAAAAACAAATTGAGTTTCTCCAACACTTTCAAGGGAATGCCGATCTGCAAAAACTAAGCTATCTTAACTTTCAAAACGAGAAATGGGAATACACACTCTCGCATCTTATTCAACATTTAGTTTTTCATTCGGCATATCATCGCGGACAGCTTGCGACTTTGATGCGGCAAATCGGCAGCGTTCCTCCCGCAACGGATTATTTAATTTACATCGATGAATGTGGAACAACAAAATAGAACAATGGCACGATGAGAATATGCCGCCGATAAATTTATTTCCCCAATTCTTTTTTTAGATACTCGCCCGTGAACGACCGTTTGCAGCGCGCAACATCCTCCGGCGTTCCTTCTGCAACAATTTCCCCGCCCGCATCGCCGCCGTCGGGTCCGAGATCGATAAGCCAATCTGCCGTTTTGATAACATCGAGATTGTGTTCGATCACGATCACCGTATTGCCTTTATCTACAAGTTTGTTCAACACATCGAGCAACATGCGGATATCTTCAAAATGTAAACCGGTCGTAGGCTCATCGAGAATGTACAGCGTTTTACCCGTACCGATTTTGGAAAGTTCTGTCGAAAGTTTTACACGCTGCGCTTCGCCGCCGGAAAGCGTTGTTGCCTGCTGGCCGAGACGGATATATCCCAGCCCGACATCATGCAAAGTTTTTAAATGCCGATGCAATCGCGGCAGTTCGCTAAAAACTTCCAGCGCTTCCTCAACCGTCATGTTCAGTACATCGGCAATGGACTTGCCTTTGTAGTGCACTTCTAATGTTTCGCGGTTATACCGTTTGCCGTCGCAGACTTCGCACTGTACATACACATCGGGCAAAAAATTCATTTCAATTTTCTTCAAGCCGTCGCCTTCGCAGTTCTCGCATCGCCCGCCTTTGACATTAAAACTAAAACGTCCGGCTTTGTAGCCGCGGATTTGCGATTCGGGAAGCTGTGTGAATAAATCCCGAATGAGCGTGAACAATCCCGTGTACGTCGCGGGATTGGAACGCGGCGTGCGGCCGATAGGCGATTGATCGATGTCGATGACTTTATCGATATGCTGTAACCCATCAATAGATTTGTACGGCAGCGGAACAATTTTGGTTTGATAAAATTTTCGAGATAAAATCGGATACAGCGTTTCATTAATGAGCGTAGATTTTCCTGAACCGCTGACGCCGGTAACACAGATCAATGTGCCGAGCGGAAGATCGAGTGTCACCTTTTGCAAATTATTACCCGCCGCGCCTTTGAGCACAATATGTTTTCCGTTGTCGGTGCGACGCTCGGATGGAATTTGTATCATTCGTTCGTTGCGCAAATATTGTCTCGTTAACGACACCGCTGTTGCTTCCGATTTTATTTTTTTCTTTTGCAAATCTTCCGGTGTTCCTGTCGCCACAATCTTGCCGCCATGTTCGCCTGCACGCGGCCCGAGATCGACAACATAATCTGCGCTCTCCATCATTTCTTTATCGTGCTCGACGACGATGACCGTGTTGCCAAGGTCGCGAAGCGCTTTAAGAGAATTGATGAGCTTGATATTATCGCGCTGGTGCAAGCCGATACTCGGTTCATCCAAAACATATAACACACCGACAAGTTGCGTGCCGATTTGCGTCGCAAGTCGGATGCGCTGGCCTTCGCCGCCGGAAAGCGAACGCGCCATGCGATTGAGTGTAAGATAATTTAATCCGACATTGAGCAGAAAATCTAATCGCTGTATAATTTCTTTAAGAATAGGACGGGCAATTTCCGCCTGGCGCGGCATCAACATGATTGCATCGAAGAACTGTTTTGTGTGGGCAATCGACTTTGTAACAATTTGATGAATATCGGTTTGTGTACCCGTCGCGGCATCTTCCAACCGGACAGCAAGAGATTCTTTCCGCAATCGCCCGCCATGGCATACTTCGCATTCTCCTGTAACCATAAACGATTCGACCCATTCGCGGATATTATTGGACGCTGTATCTCCGTACCATCGCTCGAGCATTTTCATCAATCCTTCAAAACGATGTTTGTAAATCGTCACGCGGCCGGAATGGTGTGCATACTCTATTTCGATTTTTTCG
>DATKMP010000241.1:0-7368 GCA_035541775.1 Bacteroidota bacterium
CAAAGGTGGATTCAAAGAAGTTTCGTTTTCCGTTTCGGGCACCGGTGCGTACGGCGTTATGAAATATGAAAGCGGAGTGCATCGTGTGCAGCGCGTTCCCGAAACCGAAGCGCAAGGCCGCGTGCATACTTCCGCAGCATCC
Organism: Bacteroidota bacterium; assembly: GCA_035541775.1. GTDB lineage: Bacteria > Bacteroidota > Ignavibacteria > UBA10030 > UBA10030 > DATKMP01. The sequence goes on from DATKMP010000241.1 coordinate 143, forward strand.
GTCGTCGTAATGCCGGAAGTGGAAGATGTGGAGATAGAAATTAATCCAGCAGATTTGCAGTTCGATACATACCGTTCCGGCGGCAAAGGCGGGCAGAACGTGAACAAAGTTGAAACCGCTGTTCGTATCACACACAGGCCGTCGGGTGTTGTTGTTGCATGTCAGCAGGAGCGATCTCAATTCCAGAATAAAGAACGTGCGATGAAAATGCTGCGTTCAAAATTGTATGAAGCAAAACTCGAAGAACAAACTCAGGCCGTTGCCGCAACGCGCAAATCGATGGTGAAAAGCGGTGACCGCAGTGATAAAATCCGCACCTATAATTTTCCCCAGAACCGATTGACCGATCACCGCATCGGATTTACGTTGTACAGTTTGGATCGTGTGATCGACGGCGACCTTGATGAATTGATTGAGCAGCTTCGTGTTGCAGACAACACCGAAAAGCTGCAAAACATGTCGGCGTAAGATTTGTTACAGCCCTAATGCACAGAGAACAATACTATGCAAAGACATTTTTCAAGCATTAATCTGTTAGGTGGGCATTATTTGAAAATGACAAATGGATTGCTAAGAGAATAACTATTAGTCCAACTGGATATATTGAGTAATTTTACATTATGTAAACTGCTCGAGATAAATCACTCTCAGCATTGTCTTAATTGCTAACTTTGAAAACTTTTCCAGTTCATCTTCATGATAATCTGGTCTAGTGAGTAAATCTGAGTCATTAGTTGGATCAGGAACGTGTACCTATTTATTTCGGAATATTCTTAGCATCTCTATGTCAGCTAATAAATCTGAATCTAATGATGTTCTTTTTTGCACTTCCTCAATTAATCGACCGAAGCCCCACCATTTAGTGTCTTCCCCATTGAAATATTCATACCTGAGATGTGATTCTACTGCTGCTTGTGCAGAAAGAATTGCTGATAGATATGCACCCGCGCAAAATGCAGTTTCAGCATCTCTTGATAGAAAAGTTGACCACTCCGAAAGAATTACTCCACCTTTGAGCAATTCTTCGTCAAGCAAATTGATATATTTCCATCGCTCTTCTTCTGACATTCTAATAATGTTGCTTGATTATAAAATTTTAGACGGCAAGTGATATAACGTAATTCAAACTACTTGATTCCATTTTATTTCACGAAGAAATAGTTAAGTTACTCCGGTACAAGAATGAATCCGATCTTACGAAAAAAAATTTACCGATGAATCAACTTTGTGAATAGCGGAAAAATGTTTATCAAACGTCCAGAGAGCATTGATGGTGTTTGCATAAAGCAAATATCACCGCATCTTGAAAAGGAATTTGTATGCCGTTGGTTTTCAAAGAGAATAAAAGTGAACCAACATCCGCCCAAAGGGATTCGGGAATTGTGAGAGAGTGAAAATCTTGCAATGCTTCACGAATTTTACGTTCATCTTCTTCATTCTGCGCGCCATGTAACAATTCGGCAAGTACAATTCCGCATACGACAATTTCATGAGAAAGGAATTTTTGCCGAAGAGATTCGGTTGGACGCTTCCAATACTCAATAATGACATTCGTATCGACAAGAATCATAGTTTACTAATTTCACGAAGTGAACAAACAGATTCTTCATCAATGTTAATATTCCCGGCAAGAGAAAAGAATGACGATAATTCTTTTTCGTTCGGTTCAGATTTTTCCGTTACCACAATCTCCACTTTTTTGCCGGAAAATTTTTCCAGTCCCAATATGCGGACCGTGTCGGAATGAACGGTTGTCTCATATTTTAATGTATTCATATCGTTTCTCCTCCTTCTAATGTATTGGTTTCGCATGATAATTTCAAATCGATTTTTTTACAACATTCAAGACCTTGTCGTTGGTTCGCACTTTCCCAAAAAAACTTTTCAGCATCGATTCACATTCACGGTCGCATACACCGCCAAGAACATGCACGGTGTGATTCAAACGTTTATCTTCTGTGATATTAAAGAGCGTACCGCACGCACCGGCTTTCGGATCGTATGCACCGAATACAAGTGTCGGAATGCGCGCCATGACAATCGCACCGGCACACATCGGGCATGGTTCAAGCGTTACGTACAACGTGCATTGTTCCAATCGCCGTGATTGCAATGAATTCACCGCTGCGGTAATCGCAATCATCTCTGCATGCGCTGTCGGGTCTTGCAGCTGCTCAATTTGATTATGTCCTCTTCCGATTACTTTTTCCTCAAGCACCACAATCGCACCGACCGGCACTTCTTTTATTTCGTACGCTCGCTCCGCTTCGCGCAGCGCTTGCTTCATCCAGAGTTCGTGTTGTGTCATGAAATTTTTCGATGATTATTCATAATTAAATATAAGAATAATTGTTCACAACATTTTACAATTCAACGCTTGAAATTGATTGAATACTTAATTACCCTATGAACGTGAAAAGTGTATATTAGACAGCTATTAAACAGAACCAGTAATCATGTGATCAGCAACAACGCAGGGAGGCGTGTGTTGATGTATTTTCTGTTGACATTTATTTTAACATTATCATCGATTAGGATCGACATTGAAACATATAAAATTAATTTTCTCTTTCTTCATATCTTTCATTCTTTTCATTCCCATTCAATCGAGTAACGCCCAAAGTCCAGTTCCCGCTACTGCAAAATTAGAGAAATTAAAAACGGGACTTACACAAGCAGAAGGGCCGGTGTGGATAGACAGTATTGGACTTTTGTTCAGCAACATTCAAGCAAATAAAATCTGCCTCTTTTCACCTGCCGATAGTTCGTTAACAACGTGGCTGTATCCTTCCGACAGCTCCAATGGTATGACATTAGATCGGCAAGGACGTTTAATTCTCACGCAAATGGAAAAACGATGTGTCTCCCGGCGGGAATTTGACGGAACAATTACACCATTAGCTTCTACATACAACAGCAAAAAATTTAACAGTCCGAATGATATTGTCGTCAAATCCGATGGTACAATCTTTTTCACCGATCCGGATTACAATGTACCTTCCGGACAATCAAAAGAACTAGGGTTCACAGGAATTTATCGGATTGACACAACCGGCAACGTCAAGTTATTAGATAAAACGTTCAGCGAACCAAACGGTATTTGTTTTTCACGCGATGAAAAAAAATTATACGTCGATGATTCTCCCAAAGAAAGCATTTATGTATTTGATGTCGTCAGCGACGATAGTATTGCGAATAAACAACTATTCTACCATCTGAATATAAATTCATATAGTGTTTTTGATGGGATGAAAATAGATTCTGCCGGCAACATTTATTGTGCTTCGCCGATTGGCATCTTGGTAATCTCGCCTGCAGGAACAATTCTCGATACTATTGTCATGTCTGAGAATCCATCGAATTGTGCATGGGGCGATGCCGACCGGAAGACTCTTTATATCACAACCTTTGGTAGTCTGTATCGAATTCGTCTTGCATCCAGCACCACCGATGTTTTACCACAGCATAATCAATCTCCGCAATCGATCGAGTTATATCAAAATTATCCTAATCCGTTTAACCCTTCGACTCAAATTCGATATACACTTCCAAAAGAAACATATACAAAATTGGAAGTATATGATTCTTTAGGACAACGGGTCGCTGTGCTCGTCGATGGAATGGAGACTGCCGGTTTGCATGAAGTTCAATGGAATGGAAATCCATTTGCCGCAGGCGTGTATTTCCTCCGGCTGCATGCGGGTAATTCCATAAAAACGCAAAAAATGTTACTTGTAAAATAAAAATGCTCTCTCTTAATTCAAATAATGTAAGGAATGAAGCTATGAAAAATTTCATTACTAAATATTTACATTTCTGTCCCAAGACAGGAAAGTTTATCGGCTTTAAACGGCTCGATGGATTTTCCAAATTATTATTTCCACTTGTGGGTATGGCTGCGATCATATGGATTTTGATTCGTGTTATTCCCAAACCGAGCCGTTTGTCCTATCCATGTATGCGAACAGCCGTACCGATCGCATCAGGATTTATCGGATATATCGCAATGCTTGCAATATCGGGAGTTCTGTTCCTTCGTTCGAAAAAAACAATTCTTCACTACCCGGTATTTTTTCTTGGCACTTTTATCGTTTTCGGACTCACAGGTTTTGTAATTTTCGAAACAGATGCTGTTACCAGCTATATCAATATGCCGACCAATGCTGTCGTCATTGCCAATCAGCCGATGGGTGTTGCACAGGGAATTTTTCCGGGAAGAGTCGTATGGGTTCACAATCAAAACGCCGTCAACCAAAATTGTGTTTCCGATTCGCTCAAGCACGCATGGTGGGCCGCTGAAAATAATAATCAGCCTGCAATTGACAGCATGGTCTCCGCAGCTATTGATAGTTTGACTGGGCAAAAGACTGATAGCGCGGCATGGGTTGCATTATTCAAATACAACAACGCAGCACGAGGAAAAGGATCGGTCGGTTATGCTGCCGGAGAAAAAATATTTATTAAAATAAATGAATGCAGCGGATGGGGCGGCAATTTCAATACAACTGATTTATCAAAAGCCACTGGCAGTTGGTATGGAATGTCTGAAACGACACCCGCAATGGTTACATCCGTTTTACATCAACTTGTTGATAATGCTCATATACCGCAGGCAAATATTTATGTCGGCGATCCGATACGAAACATTTATAAAGAATGGTACACACAATGGCAGCCCAAATATCCTAATGTGCATTACATTGGCCATGACAATTATGCGAATTTAGGAAGAGAACAAGTCCATGCAAGCCAAACTGCATTGATTCATTATTCTGATCGCGGAACTGTGTTACATCCCAATTCTAATTCGTATTCCGAAGCAAGTGTTGATACCACAATAAAAATTTGGCATGATACGCTCTATTCCGTCTTTGATTCTGTGGAGTATTTAATCAATATTCCTCAATTAAAAGGCCATATGAGGGCTGGAATGACCTTGTTTGCCAAAAATCATTTCGGATCTCAGACACGCGGCGATGCATCTCATCTTCATCAAGGATTGCCATGCCCCGTTGAAATGGAAAACGACACGTCCCGCCTTGGATATGGAAAATACAGAATCCAGGTCGATATTATGACGTCTTCGATTATCCGAAAGAAAAATCTTATTTTCTTATTAGATGGATTATGGGGCACAAGTTTCGAACAAAATAAACCCGTTAAATTCCAGATGGCTCCATTCAATAATACATATTCGGCTTCCGTTTTCGCTTCGCTCGATAATGTTGCTATTGAATCTGTTGCATACGATTTTCTGAGATCGGAATTTACAGTCGCGCGGTGTTCCCTACTTACGACCAAGACATTCGGCAACGGAAATCTTGCCTATCCTCAAATGCGCGGCGCAGACGATTATTTACATCAAGCAGCCGACTCAGCAAATTGGCCAAAAGGTATCAAATACGATCCAGATAGCACGGGAACATATATTGCGAGTCTTGGAACACATGAACATTGGAACAATGCGACAGAAAAAAAATATTCCAGAAATCTTGGCAGCGGTAATGGCATTGAATTATTGCAAGTGGTACCGAATGCCAATGCAACAAGTATTGCCAATCAGCAAAGCACTACGCCGAAATATTTTGCGCTTTCCCAGAACTATCCCAATCCGTTTAATCCTTCCACCACCATCAAATTCGTTTTACCGGAGCGCTGTTATGTACGTATTGCCATTTACAACGTCCTCGGACAATTTGTAACAGAATTGGTGAATGCTGAACGGCAAGCCGGAACTCAATCTGTTGTTTGGAATGCAAATGTTTCGTCGGGAATTTATTATTGCCGCATCACTGCAAAATCGTTGGATCATTCGAGCCAATTTTCCGACACTAAAAAAATGCTCCTCCTGCGCTAACGCTTCGGCAGACAAGTGCTGCTGAAATAACAGCGGGAACATTTCCATCCTCGTAAAAAAGCCCGATGAACGCATCGGGCTTTTTTATTTTCTAATCTTTAAAAAATTGCCATTAGAATTTTGGCAGAGATAAAATAAATTCCTGCATTTTTTTGAAGTGCGTTCCCTTCCAATAAATTCTATCACACACACTGCACCATTGATATTCCGTACACCATTCTTTTACAGGCGCGGGAAGACGGAAAAGAATTTGTTTCATTTCGATGGGCTGGAGGATAGTATTACATTCGATACATCGGGTGAAAGGTGAAGCAAGCGATAGCAATTGAAATCGATTGAGCACTTCCAGAAGCTGAAGTCGTGGATTTTTATTCTTCACGAAGTACGCATGCGTAAGACTCTTCGTTTCAATGAGAGATCGGTCTTTACTCAAGAGCGTACGATGTTCGCGAAGTGAAATCTGACAAAGAAGATCATCGGTATAATCATTTCGATACAAGGTATCGAAACCCAGCATGCGAAGATGGTTTGCAAGTTTTCCCAGATGGACGTCCAGAACAAATTTCGGCCGGCGAAGCGGATGCTCATGAATTTTTTCCAGAGAAGAAATATCAAAACTCTCGAAGACCGGAAAAACCGCAATCGTGTCCCTGTCGTTCAAGAAATATTCTAAATCAACCGAAGTTCCATTGACCAGAACAAGATCAATGCTATCTACGGGTATATCGAATCGAGATACAAACTCACCCACCGTGATGCGCCTTTCCAGATGATGAACGATATGAGAATATTGTTGTTCAAGGGGAAGATGATCGTTCAGTTCTCCATACCATCGGATATGAATGGATAAGTTCGACGTTTCCATATCACGCATCAAAATTCATTGTGCATGGGAGAAAGGTAATAAAAAAGGTGGGACAAAAAATGACCAACGTAGTGCCGTTGATCTTTTAGACTCCGGAGAATATACACAGAATATTCCTGCATTGCATTCTCACTTTGTGCACCCAGAGGGAGTCGAACCCCCAACCCTCAGATCCGAAGTCTGATGCTCTATCCAATTGAGCTATGGGTGCAAAATATATTACTATGTACCAATTTTTTCTCTGAAAGGCAACGAGAGGTGTCCACTTCCATCTTCAGCGATGCGGCGCAAATGCTCTGCACAACGGCATAGCAATTTGTGGTACGGTTACTTTTTCCCCATCAAAGCGGCAAAGGTTCCGTTCTTGTGAATAACATCCACTTCCCGGAATCCGGTTTTCAGCAGCGATGTTACAATAAACGTCACGGTTTCCGGCGTGTCTTCCTGTTCAATGCTGGCGAATACATCTTTTTGAAATGTTTCGTCTTTGGCTTCGATCAGATA
>DATKMP010000242.1:0-4781 GCA_035541775.1 Bacteroidota bacterium
AGGAAAATCCTTTAGAAGCATCTTTGGAAGTAACAATTTGATTTTTATCTTGTGGAAATTCTGCCATTTCTACTCCTTGAATTTTTTATTGATATTTAATGCCATCTTCATCAACCACTCTTACAACTTTTTCCACCATAACCGCCATACGCAAAATAAGTGAAAACAAAATTTGTAATTAGTTCATCCTGTTAGATAATAAAGAATTATTATTGCAACGTATCATTATGCAATATCTCACGGGATAAAAACGTTAAACCTGAAATCAATATGTATGTACTTTTTTTAATAAGCAAGCATACCGCCCGCTGTAATCTTCTCACTCTCGGCTTCTTCGGTTGAGTAAAAAGTATAGTAAAATGGTAGTCGCAGGATTTACTCCTGCGCTGTTATCTTCCGAAGGTTGCCCGTCTTTTTATTTTCGGAGGCGATGTCACGTTACGTCGCCTGCTTCTTTTCCTCCCTCAAGATTTCTCTCCACCTGCGGTGGATCGAAATGACAGAACGGCTTTTTCTTTTCCCGTCTGTCCGGCGAAATCCCGGCAGGTATGTTCTTTTTTTAATAAGCAAGCGTATCGAAAGGAATGCTTCCATCGGTTCAATCTCATCAAAAGTTGGATTGAATATATTCAATCCCTACAGGAATTTTCGTACTCTCTTCGGCGAGAGTGTTCGCTTTCGCCGCAGAACTCTCTGTTCTTTTTTGTCATCGTCACAAAATATGGACGTGTGGTGTCTACTATTTTATATCTGCTTCGTCCCATTGATTCGAAAATAAATTATTTCTCATTACTCAAGTTGTGAAGCAGAGCTTCACCTGATACCGCTCCCAAGCAGAGCTTGGGAGCAAGAGTGTAGGAAGTGAATTCTCGTTCCAAAGCTCCGCTTTGGAACGAAGCAGTAAGAAGCTCTGCTTCTATAAAATCTATCATATTGTTTCCATTTCGGTTTTAATTTCTCGTTCCAAAGCTCTTTTACCCGCCATCTTTTGGGCGGGGCTTTGGAACGCAATAGTAACGTTTACCATATTGCTTTCATTTTGTTGTATCTTGCATTTTTGTTTTGAATCAGAACTTCAAACAACAAGTGCGTATGATGGTAATCCAGCTTGCGCTGGATATGTTCACACGCTCAAGCAGAGCCTGGGAGCGAGGAATGATGGTTTCGCCGTGTATCATTCGTTGGTTTCACTGTTCATTGCCGGTTCCAATTCTTCCACAAGATTCATCCCATGGCGCATCGGCGTCTTGTTGCTCTCTTCCAGCGATGTAAGAAAATCGTTGTCGGTATTCAGACCTAAATACTGCATCAGAATTTTTCCGGTTTGCCGTTTTTCATTATTAAGGACAAACTCTTTATACTGTGTGAGAAAGTGTGAGCATGGTTGATAGCCGATGATTTCGAGCAAAGGATGAAGCACTTCGGTAATGGAAAGGTCATCCGATAGAAATGCACTCAATTTATCGATAGCAAGAAATTCGGTATCCCGCCGCTGCAATCCGTACAGCGACCGCAGTTTATCTCCTTCCGGTGTGCCTGCATTGGTAAGGAATAAAAACGTTCGGACAATGAGCATCGATCCCTGCACATCGACGACGAAATAGCCAATCTTATCACCTACCATAATCGCTTCCACTAACAGTGTTCCGTCGCTTTGCCGATGGACAGCAGGACGGAGAAACGATTGCATTAAACAATGGTGTTGTAAATTGACATAGAGGCAATCCAACCGTTCATGCATTCGCTGGAGTACATGCGATTGAAAATAAACATCGAATGTTTTTTGCGGAGGGGTTTCCGGAAGTTGCATCTGTTCAGCCGTTACGGAGAGATACTCGATGCCTTGATTGGGGATGCTCCATCCTAGCCGTATCACCGGCCGGACGTTGCCGTCCATCAACACATGTTTTTGCGGCGGCACTACTTTGTGCATCAGAAGTGTATATTCGATTCCGAACATTTGTTGAATGGAGAATCTCGCTGCTCCCTTGTATTCAAACCAGTACAGCGCCGATTGCGGATCGTTGACAACGACATGGAGAAAATTCATATTCTTTTTTAATTCATTGAGCGCGGAAGAATATCCTCCGTCCGATTGGCTGTATGCGGAAAGGTGTGATACTAATTCCGGCGGTGGATTATAATTACCGGTTGCATTGCTTACATAACAATGGAACCCGAATCCCGCTATATAAAATTCCTGTAACGGTAACGGTGTTCCATGTTCGAAGGGAAGATAGGTCGATGACTTCAGTAACATCTGAAGAAATCTTCTTGAAGCGTGAAGAAGATAATCCGGAATGGTGTGCCCGGGAGCCGGATGGATTTGCATCGGCAAACCGCGTGCACAGAAGAGCGCTTTATAATCGGCAGTAGGAATCAACGTAAAGGCATCTTCCGCACCGCATGCTGCACAAACCGCTTTAATGCAGAGGAGAAAGCGTCTTCGGAATTCCGCTTGAGCGGCTAAATGCTGTGCATGGCTATTGCCATGCTTTTTTATTTTGCCGGACATACCAAGACCGCCCTTGATATATAAATCTTACATCTCCCATGATTCCTCCTTTGTAAGAAATTATTCCGCTAACGATTTTTCGATTTTTTGCTTTCCGATGTTTTGCAACCGTTGCCCGTGCAAAGAGCGAACTCTTTGTCCTGACCGTTGGGAAAATGGTACTACGAATTTTTAAGAATGTCAAGCAAGAATTGTTAGAACCGGTGTCTCAAATAAACGAAAATGAGAAGTGGAAACGATTCCTTTTGTTAAAATCATGTTAAATCCTGCCTGTTCCATCCAGCGAATTGTTAAACTGGCTAAAGTTTTTTCATTGGTTACCGAAATAATAGTGTAAGAGGATGAACTGTAACATTCACAATATAAAAAGGGAATTTTTATGAACATCAATAGTGTTTCTTCTGCAACGAATCCGTACGCGTCTGCAAATGCCGCATCGTCGTCATCATTTTTCAACGATTTTTCTTCGTTGGCTCAGTCTGTCAATTCTGGCGATTTAACCAGCGCGCAAAGTGCATTTTCCACGCTTGAAAATGATATTCAAAATGCACAGGGCAAAAAAGGATCGCTGTCTTCCAATTCGCAAATTCAGAAAGATATGCAGTCGTTGAACAGCGCACTGCAATCCGGAAATATGTCGTCGGTGCAGTCGGCATTTCAAACGTTGAAACAAGATATCGACAATACCGTCAAGGGACACCATCATCATCATCGTCAAGATGCGGATCAAGCCAATGCCGTATCCAGTACGAGTTCCACAACGTCTTCGACGACAGGAACTCAAAGTACGACGGGCAGCAGCACGGTGAACGCGATTGTGTAACGATGCATTGATAGATTGCTTGTATCAAAAACGAGTGCCGCATCGGGAAACGGTACTCGTTTAATTTTTTTTACTAAAAATTTTGTCCGGAAAGTTTTTGCAGAACATACAGATACACCAAAAGAATTGCTAACGTTGTCAAGAAAAAAAATATTATGGAAACTCCCGTTATATACCAAGTTGATATTTTAGGATTGCCCGATGTGAGCTTCTTTTTTATTCCTTGCCCTACCATTTTCCATAATAAATCGCATTGCGATGGTGTAAATCGGATAAATTGCAATCGGAATGTTCAAAGGCATGCTTACTAACAGCAAAATATATGACAGCAAAGAAAAAGATAATGCGCCCTAACGGTTGCGGCTCCGCCTTCGGCGGATAAATAAGCTGCGGTGTGATAATATTTATTTTTCATGTCTTTCTATTAGAATTGCACTTCGTGCAATAACATTCTTAGGCCTCCGGCTGTCGGCTTGTCACAACGTGATCACTTCGTGAATCCGCTGGTTAGGCAGCCAATTTTTAAGATTCAATTTTATCAGCTTGAACATAAGTTAAAAATGCTATTCCGAGATTAGTCGTTGCAGGATTATAGACTGATGATTCTGACACATTTCCATAAAGACCTGAAAGCAAACCTCTTCTTTCAAGTTCTGAGAGAACAAGATCCTTTAAGAACGGGTCTTTTGCAAGTTCAGGATAAGCTTGGTTCAACGCTTCAATACGCGATGCCATATAATATGAATGCGGTTCCAAGTTATGACGGTGAAACCATTCAATTGGATTACGATATAATTGAAGAACTAAAACTTGATTTATTGAAAGCTCATCGACGAATCGGAGAAATAATAATTGTTTATCAAGATCTGTCGAGGTAGGAGAACCGGCGGATAGAATAGCGTTCTTTAATAAAAGATGCTTTTCTTCTTGGTGAGTTTTAACAGCAATTTCAGTTGCACGATGAAGAATAGTAACAAATTCAGGATTCTGAGCAAGCTTGGTAGGAGTCAAATCTTTCTGCTTTGAAATGAGTTCATTGATTACTTCAGTTACTTTTTCCATCCAGTCTATTCTTCGTTTCTCAAGCGGCTTTTTATACAATCGATTAAGTATCTCTATTGTAAACGAAGCAATAGGGACTGGAAACGTAGCTCCTTTGGCGAGCAATAATAAATATTCAAGAGCTTGTTCTTGACCATCTTGTTCAGGCGGATATGGAAGTTTTTCAGTTTGCATTTTCTTTTAATTGGCTGCCTAACGGATCGGCGCTAAGCTGCGGCGTGATAATATTTATTTTTCATGTCTTTCCATTAGAATTGCACTTCGTGCAATAACATTCTTAGGCCTCAGGCTGTCGGCTTGTCACAACGTGATCACTTCGTGAAGCCGTTTGTTAGCCCACAACCGATTGTTTGCGAATATTTATAAACCAAAATAATGGCA
>DATKMP010000243.1:0-6356 GCA_035541775.1 Bacteroidota bacterium
CCAGCGACGGAAAATATTTGGATATTGCTACACAAGATACTTCCGTGAGTATAACGTGGACCATCAATAATGTCGAACCTGATGGAAATTATCCATTGGCTGTCGGATATAAATTGAATTATGAATCTCCGAAAACTCAATATCTCTATATCAATGGTGTTGCAGATACAGTGGTATTCACTGCCGCATCAAAAACAACGTGGTACCAAAAAGTTTTTAATGTGAATTTGGTTCATGGTACGAATACGATTGTCATGAAATTGTTTTGGGGATGGATGTATCTGGATTATATTGCACTGCCGACAAGTGCAGTAACATCGGTGGCAGCAAATTCTGCCCTTCCGTTCACGTATGCACTAGAGCAAAATTTTCCTAATCCGTTCAACCCGGCAACGACAATCAAGTTCTCGCTTGCTCAATCGTCCCATGTAAAATTGATTGTCTATAATTTATTAGGACAAAAAGTGGCAACGCTTGCGGATAAATTTATGAACGCGGGCGTGTATCACATTCAATTTGACGCTGCGCGATTTGCAACCGGCGTTTATTTTTATCGACTTGAAGCGGCAGGAAATGTTTTTCAAAAGAAAATGCTGCTGTTGAAATAATACTTTATTGAAAGCTCAAAACCTAAATGACCATCGCTGCAGTAAAATATTTTTCCCCGGTGAGCTTTTTTCTATCGTGTGGAAAGTGAACTATGATTAAAAAAAAGACCGTTACTTTTAGTGCCATTATCCTTCTTTCTCCGTTTTTAATTTCTCAGAACAAATCTGTATCATTTTCTGAATCACTTCCCATAGATACAGTCAAAGCCGGATTGCAACGCCTGCTGACCGATGAACTTACAAAATATTATCCGCTTGTCCTCGATACCGTGGACGGCGGCTATTTGAGCGATGTCGATTATCGCTGGGAATTGAACGGCATTCAGAATAAAATGATCGTAACACAATCGCGGCACATTTGGTCCACGTCCAATGCCGTGCACTATTTTAAAAATGATCCCGCGCTTTTAAAAACTGCGAAACATGGCGTTCAATTTCTTGAAGACAAAATGTGGGATCGTGACTATGGCGGCTTTTATGATTTAGTCGATAGACAAGGAAAGCCGTTAGGCGATGAACATGGCAATATGAAAACTGCGTACGGCAATGCTTTCGCCATTTATGGGCTTGCCGCCTATTATCGCGCATCAGGCGACACGGCTGCTTTGACGTTAGCAATAGAAACATTTTCCTGGCTTGAGAAACATAGTTACGATGAAGTGAACGGCGGATATTTTCAAAACTTGCAGCGGAACGGCACTCCGTTTAAAAATAATTATCGTACTATTCCTCCCAAAGATCAAAATTCGACCATCCATCTTCTTGAAGCATTGACTGAACTTTATGACGTATGGCCAGATGCGATTTTAAAAAAACGGTTAGCATCCTTACTTCATATTGTCCGTGACGTGATCACGACCAAAAAGGGGTACATGGTTTTATTCTTTCAACAAAATTGGACACCGGTTTCCTATCGCGATTCAAGTGCAGGTGTTCGGGAAAAAAATTATGAGTATGATCACGTTTCCTTCGGCCATGATGTGGAAACGGCATATCTTATGCTGGAAGCTTCAAAAGCGTTGGGATTACAACATGATACCGTGACGCTGGCGATCGGGAAAAAAATGGTAGATCATGCTTTGAAGAATGGATGGGATACGACCCATGGCGGAATTTATGACGGTGGATATTATTTTACTTTCGATGGGCATTGTTCTATTCTGCATCAAACCAAAGAATGGTGGGCGCAAGCAGAAGCGATGAATTCATTGTTGCTGATGGCCCAGTTGTTTCCGGACGATACGATGCAGTACTATGAAAAATTCTTGCGGCAATATGCGTACATCGAAAAATATTTAATCGATCATGAATACGGCGGCTGGTATTGGGGCGGTACGGATATAGTACCGGCGCTAAAAAAATCTCCCAAAGCATCGATCTGGAAAGCGAACTATCACACTTCGCGTGCGCTCATGAATTGTATCAATCGACTCCACTCTCCATCCTCAGCCAATTGACGGACACCAAGGCAAGGGGATATTGCAGCCGCAGAACTTTTTTAAAAAAGATTCGACTCTTGAGAATCGAAGAAAAAAGAATTACATATCAATGTTGTCGTTGTTATCTTAAATGCAACGTTGGACTGATGCTCTCATGAATATGGCGTCGAAATCATGGTGTCAAAAGTTCCCTTGAGTTACCGTATAAAAATGATCAGTGAAATAATTTTTGAGAAGTAGAGGCGCATCGAAATGAATATCAAACAAATATGGGGACTGAGTCTTTTCAGCGCTATGGTTCTCTTCTGTGTGATCCTCTTTTATATCTACCCGAATCGCCAGCCCCCCAAAGAGATTGAGATTTATTTTGCAGACCGGTTCACGGAAGCTCACCGCATGTTGATCGACCGGTATAACGCACAACATAAAGGTTCTATCAAAGTTGTGCCGATCGATTTTACCATGTCGGAATATAGCACGGATGCCCGAAAAGAAATTCTCGCACGTTCCCTTCGAGGGGAAGATGATGCCATCGATTTACTTGCCGTTGACCTTATCTGGGTTCATCGGTTTGCAAAATGGTGCGAACCGCTTGGCCAATATTTTAGCGTTGCTGAGCGTGAACGCTTCACTGACCCGGCATTGAGAACCTGTTATCATGAAGGAGAATTAGTTGCTGTTCCTTTTTATCTTGTGCAGGGTGTGATGTATTATCGACAAGATTTACTGGAACGACTTCCGCACGGCAAGCTGCTGCTTAATGAGTTGTCGCATGGCATTCCATGGACGAAATTATTATCCTATCAAAAACAATTGCATTGGAAAGGCCCATACTATATTTTTCCGGCAGCCGATTACGAAGGAATGGTGTGCAGTTATATTGAACTGCTGTTGAGTCTTCGCCCGAACTATTTTGAAACAGTGGGCTTCCGTTTTGATACACCGGAAGCAAAACAGGCATTGCAATTTTTAGTGGATTTAGTGCATCGTTTCCATGCTACGCCGCCGGAAGTAAGCGATTTTACTGAAACACCGAGCTATGAATATTTTCTAAAGCATGACGGCTTATTTCTCCGCGGCTGGACAAGCTATGAAAAAGATTATTTCTATAATCCTCCTGTCGATACATCCAAGCAGTACCATTTGAAAAAAGCGCCGTTGCCGTTTCTTGACGGCGGAAAGTCCACTTCTCTTTTCGGAGGATGGAATCTGATGGTATCCAAAGCGAGCACCAAAAAAGAAGCGGTCATTGATTTTGTAAAATATTTATTAAGCGATGACGCGCAGGAAGTGCTTTACAAGACCGGCGGTTTTTATCCTGTGATAAATTCTTTTTATACGGATTCATCATGTCTCCGGCGTTACCCCGAAATTCCTAAACTCAAGGAATTAATAAACAGTGGTGTGCATCGTCCGCTCCATGAAAATTATACCAAGTATTCAAAAATCATGGCGCGTTATTTTTCCCTTGCCATCAAAGGCGGTATGAGTGTAGATGAAGCGCTTCGCCGTGCGCAGGTTTCCATTGAGTCGGAAAAAAATGTCGTATCAGGAATGTAGCGTATGCCGCAAGAGAAAAATAAGATTCCGGAAAAATTTAAGAAGACTTTGTCGCCGTACCGCTTCGGGATATGGCACATCATTGTCGTCTTTATCATTCTTATTGCTTTCCAAATATTTCTTATTTTTTTTCAAAAAGAAACGCTCAGCAATTTTTTAAGGGATACACAAAGCTGGTTCCAAAAATATTATGCAGAACGCCTCGCGTTGGTCACGACAACGAATACCGAACTTTTATTTGAACAGCAACAGCGGCTGCGCGCCCGGCAGGATACGACGGAAACAAGTGTCGCCAATTCGTTGAATGTAATATTTAAACAACAACTGATCCATCGAAGTGTCGCAGATATTTGCCTCATCCTTATGAAAAATCATCGGCTGTATATTGTCGATAGCGGCCAAAAACTTTTACAATATTTTAATGGCACGCTGAGCCCTTACGACGGCGGGGCGGCGGCAGCACACCATGCCGGTGCTCAATATTTTCTGTCAGCCAGCAACGAAATGCGGCGAAATGAAACGATCCTCAGTTCTGTCTTGAATCAAAAAACATTCGACGTCATCGTCCCATTTGTGCCGGACGGAGAATACATCGGCGTTTTGTACATGCGCATCACGCCGGACTTTTCTTTCCTTACGGCGGAAATACAATCCAGCTTCGACAAAGTTTCTCTCATCTCGTCCGTGCTTATTTTGATCGGATTGGTTGCCATCTTCGTGGTCTCCTCGATCACTGTGCGTGAACGGAATAAAGTACAGGAAGAATTGTTTATCGAACACGGACAAAATCTTGAAAAACAAATTCGTCTTGAAAAAGAATCGCTGTTCACGAAACGAATCTATCATACGCATCACAAAGCCGAAAAGATCATGGGGTTCATTAAAGACGATGTGCGAAAAATGGATGCTCATAATTTGAACGAGCTGAAGAAACGAGTGAATACCTATTCGAATTTCATTTCGCGAATTATTTATGACATGAAATGGTACGATCAGGATATTAACACCATTGTGAATCCGATGTTCCACACGGATGTGAATGCTGTGATTCAATTTATTATCGATAATGTTTTCTTGCGTGTTTCGAGTAAAAATGAAATGTTCGAATTGCAATTGGCCTTGGATCCATCGCTGCCGTTCATCCGTGTCAATGAATTCACGGTCTGGGAAATTCTTGAACCGCTGATTCAAAATAGCATCGATCATGGGGGAATTCATTTCGTGACGATTAAGATTCAAACGATGTATGACCGTGAAACGAATAGTTCGTATATTTATATATCGGATAACGGCAAAGGAATTGCGCCGGGGCTTTTAGAGGCAGGAGAAAAGGGAATTAAAAAATTGTTTTTGGAAAATGAAACGACAAAAAGCTATACCGGTTCGCATTCCGGCTATGGATGTTACATCGCGCATCAACTTGCCGTCGGAAAATGCGGTTGGCAGCTTGATGTCGAAAATCTGGATCCGGTCGGTTGTCGGTTCACGATAATAATGAGAAACACAGAGGTGCTATGACGAATGTCAATCCTATTAAAGTGATGATTGTGGATGATGAAGATTTTGACGTTACACGCGTCAAAAATACCGTGAACCTATCATCCACAAGAATTCAAGTGGTGAATGTCTTCTCGAACGGCCGTGCGGCTTTGGAAGAGTTGCAGCAGAAACCGGATACGTACGATGTCGTCATTCTCGACTATCAAATTTCTGGCGGACTGCGGGGAGAAGAATTGATCAGAAAAATTAAAACAATCGACCCGCTGGTGCAAATCCTGGTGATCACAAAAATGACGACGAACACGACGGATTTTGATTTTGCCAACAATCTCCTGAAGGTCGGCGCCTTTTGGTATTGCACAAAATATCCGGGGAACATAGAAGAATACATCTATCAGCCGACGGATTTTATCTTAAGTATTGTCAATGCGTACGAGAAAAAGAAATTAGAAAAACAAAAATTAAAATCGGATAAGCGACTACTGCAAAGCATCGACGGAATTCTTGAATCCAAAAAAATTATCGGCGAATCCCAACCCATGGTGCATTTGTGTGAGGCCATCGAAAAATACGCGAAGAGTGAAGCGAATATTCTTGTTTCGGGCGCATCCGGTACGGGCAAAGAGTTAGTGGCATGGCATATTCATTTAAAGAGCCGCAGAAAATATGAAAAATTTGTGCCGATCAATTGCGGAAGCATTCCTCATGAATTGGTGGAGAGTGAACTGTTTGGGTACGAGAAAGGTTCTTTTACGGGCGCGAATGCAAACAAATCCGGATTATTTGAGATGGCAAATAACGGCACGATTTTTCTCGATGAAGTTTCGGAGCTGCCTCTTTCAGCGCAGGTAAAATTATTACGGGTAATTCAAGAGGGGGAAATTGAAAAGATCGGAAGAACCAACAGTGTGTCGGTCAATGTCCGAATCATTTCGGCGACGAATAAAAATCTTGAAGAAGAAGTCAATGCCGGAAAATTCCGGGAAGATCTTTTTTATCGATTGAATGTCATTCCTATCGATATTGTTCCGTTGCGTCAGCGCGGCAACGATATTATTCTTTTGTTTAAACATTTCATCGAATATTTTAGCGAAGATATGGGCATTATACCGCCTACGATCGATTCAAAAGCGCAGGAGATGCTGGTCAATTATAAATGGCCCGGGAATGTCCGCGAACTGCGCAATGTTGCCCAGCGGTTAGTGTTGAATTGCACCGACACCATTAGTGTTAAAGACGTCAGCGATCC
>DATKMP010000244.1:0-19342 GCA_035541775.1 Bacteroidota bacterium
GTGCTTAAAATCGGGGTTGGATTTTTCGTTTTCATTGTTATGCCTGTCAATATTGTGAAAGATAGAGGTCAAAGTCTATCATATCGATAAAGATACGAAATTCTTGTCCGGCATGTCAACGGCTAACATGGAAGGCAGCGATGCCAGCATCGTTCAAATATTAAAAATAGAAACGCTAAAGGTTGCATTTGAAATGGAATCTTGCTATTATTTCCGTTGAAATTTGCTGTTGAACGAACAAAGAATTACTCACCAAGGAGAGTAACATGTCTGTAAAAAATCGAATTCTAGTTGTTGATGATGAAGAAGCGCTGCGGATGGTCTTGAGTTCTGAACTCGAGGGTGAAGGATACAAGGTCTCGAATGCTGCGGATGGACAGGAAGCGATCAATACGCTGACCTCCAATGAATTTGATTTAGTGCTGCTCGATATCAAAATGCCGAATGTGGATGGCTTTGAAGTATTGAAATATATTAAAGAGCGGTGGCCGAAAACCAAAGTGGTGATGCTCACGGGCTTCGCCGATTTAAAAAACGCCATCGAATCCAAAAAACTTGGTGCAGAAGATTTTATTAGTAAGCCGTACGATTTGGTTGATTTGCTCACCACGGTCGAGCGTGTGCTCACCAATCCATAATGGCGGACTGAGAAATATTCGGAACGTATGACACAAAAACATCGGGTTCTTGTTGTAGATGACGAAGAATCCATCACCTATCTCCTCAAAACAGAATTAGAAGACCTTCCTGACTTTGAAGTCGATACCGCGCTCAACGGTACGGAGGCGTTGAACCTTGTCCAAACCAAAAGTTATGAAGTTGCTCTCTTAGATATTAAGATGCCGCGCGTGAGCGGTGTTGAAGTGTTAAAGAGCATTAAAGAGTACGCGCCGGCAACGGAAGTTATTATGTTGACGAATGTGGTCGATGTTAAAACGGCGATTGAAACAACGAAGTTAGGTGCGTACGATTTTCTCAGCAAGCCGTACGATCCCGACCAGTTGCGCGCAACGGTGCGCCGCGCGCTGGAACATAAAAATTTAGTCATTGAAAACGAACTGCACCAGCTCGGCAAACCGCTGACGCTGATTGGCGAAAGCGCTGTCTTCCAAGACGCGCTGCGCAAAGCAAAACAACTCGCAGCAAGCGATGCGTTCATTCTTATTCAAGGCGCGAGCGGAACGGGAAAAGAATTGTTTGCTCGGTTGATGCATGAAGAAAGCGACCGCAAGACCCATCCTTTCATTGCGGTGAATTGCGCTGCCATGCCGGACCAATTATTAGAAAGCGAATTGTTCGGCCATGAAAAAGGATCGTTCACCAGCGCCATCAAAACGAAACAAGGATTGGTAGAAGTGGCCGACGGCGGCACATTGTTTTTAGATGAAGTCGGTGATATCAGCGTGATGACCCAGCCCAAACTCTTGCGATTTTTAGAAACGGGGGAGTTCCGCCGTGTCGGCGGTACGGTGAATAAAACCGTGAATGTGCGTGTCATTTCCGCATCGAATAAAAATTTACAGGAAGAAGTGCAAGCCGGGCGTTTCCGCGAAGATTTGTTGTACCGGCTCAATGTCGTCAGCATTCGTCTGCCGGATTTAAAAGAACGAAAAGAAGATATTCCGTCCTTGGTCGAAAATTTTCTTTCTCGAAAAACGCGGACGAAACATCTCAGCGGCGAAGCCATAGATGTTCTGATGCGCTATGACTGGCCCGGCAATGTTCGGGAGCTGGAACATGCCATCGAAGGCGCTGTGGCAGTAAGCCAGGGCGATGAAATTCAACCGAAAGATTTGTGGATGAATGTGGCGCTGCATGCATCCTCCTCGCCGGCGGTTACGGTGATGGAACACACGAGCGATAAACTGCTTTCGCTGGAAGAACTTGAAAAAGAATATATCGAAAAAATATTGCGGCATCATCATTGGAATCGTGCCCACACTGCGGCAACGCTCGGCATTACGACCAAAACCTTGTATCTCAAAATTAAACGCTACAAGATCAAACTTCCCAAACTTGACATCGATTAATTATTCTTTCGTTGTAACTTTTCCGTATCGTTTGCGTCCAAAGAAAGAGGAATAACCCTCATTATTCCTGAACCTCCTTCTTAAGGAGCCGATGCTCAAAGATGTTGATTGAATACCGGCTCCTTTTTTTACTTTTTCTGACTGCCTTGCTTTTCCATTGATTATTGGCTAATTTTTCTGGGGATGGAACGTATCTCACAAATCAACAACAGAGTACAACAGCACCGAATGCACAAGTGTGTTGGTTGAACAAAGGATTTTTCTATGCCGATCAAAAAAATACTGGGCGAAGCGATAACGTATGACGATGTCTTGCTCGTACCGTCGAAATCTTCGGTGCTGCCGCGCGAAGCGGACGTGCGCACGAAGTTGACGCGAAACATTACATTGAACATTCCGCTCATCAGTGCGGCGATGGATACGGTAACGGAATCTGAAATGGCGATCGCCATTGCACGTGAAGGCGGAATCGGCATCTTGCACAAGAATATGCCGATCGAACGGCAAGCAGAAGAAGTTGACCGCGTGAAACGTTCGGAAAGCGGCATGATTCAAAAACCGATTACGTTATCGTCCCATCAAACGGTTGGTGAAGCAGTTGCCGTGATGAAAAAATACAGCATCTCAGGCATTCCTATCGTCGATCAAGAAAATCTTGTCGGCATTTTAACAAACCGCGATTTGCGATTTGAACCGAATCTTGATTTGCCGATTTCGAAAGTCATGACTTCCGGCAACTTGATTACGGCGCCGCTCGGCACAACGCTGGAAGAAGCGGAGCAGATTTTGCAGAAACATCGCATTGAAAAACTTCCGGTGGTCGATAAACATGGAAAAATTCGCGGATTGATCACATTCAAAGATATTCAAAAGAAAAAGCGGCATCCGAATGCATGTAAAGATCAACATGGACGATTGCGTGTCGGCGCAGCGGTTGGTATTGCGGCAGATACGCTTGAACGTGCTGCAGCGCTGATTGCTGCCGGCGCCGATGTGCTGGTGGTGGATACGGCGCATGGCCATTCTATCGGTGTGATGGAGATGGTAAAACGGATTCGCGCAAAATATGATGTCGATATTATTGCCGGCAACGTTGCAACAGCAGAAGCAACGCACGACCTTATCAAAGCCGGTGTCGATGGCGTGAAAGTGGGAATCGGCCCCGGCTCGATTTGTACCACGCGTGTTGTGGCGGGTGTCGGTGTTCCACAAGTGACGGCGATTATGGGATGCGTGAAAGTCGCCGCTCGATCCAAAGTTCCCGTCATTGCCGATGGCGGCATCAAACAAACAGGCGACATTGCAAAAGCAATTGTTGCCGGCGCTGATTCGATTATGATCGGCGGATTGTTCGCGGGTGTGGATGAAAGTCCCGGTGAAAAAGTTTTGTATGAAGGGCGCAGTTATAAAGTGTACCGCGGTATGGGCTCGCTTCCTGCGATGAAAGAGGGAAGCAAAGATCGATATTTTCAAGATGCAGAAGACGACATTCAAAAATTAGTACCGGAAGGAATTGAAGGGCGCGTGCCGTTCAAAGGCGCGTTGAGCGATACGGTCTATCAAATGGTCGGCGGATTACGCGCGGCGATGGGTTATTGCGGATGTAAAACGATTGCCGAGATGAAAACAAAAGCGCAGTTTGTTCGGATGACGGAAGCCGGTTTGCGCGAAAGCCATCCGCACGATATCAACATCACCAAAGAAGCGCCGAACTATCATCACTGATTATTTTGATGACGATGCAACGACTCCAAGCTCTTCGCACACAATTGATGGAACATCGCCTCGATGCGTTGATCGTTTCAGAATTAACGCACGTTCGTTATCTCACGGGGTTTTCCGGAACCAACGGATTGTGCGTCGTTACGCCGACGCAGCATTTTTTTCTAACGGACCATCGCTACAAAACACAAGCACCGGCTGAAATTCGTAACTGTAAATTCATTGTTGCTTCCAACGGCCTGTTTCAAGAAATTGTGACGAGAAACCTGCTGGCCCGTGCCCATCGAATTGGCGTGGAAGCAGAAAATATTTCTGTGCTCACACTTTCCATGCTTCGGAAGTTGTTGCACGAAAAAAAAATCATCCTTACGACATCGCTCATTGAAACGCTGACGGAAATAAAAGACAAGGAAGAAATCGGCTTCATTCGGCAAGCGGTGGAATTTTCCGATCTGGTGTTTGCAAAAATATTGCCTCTCATCAAACCTGGAATATCGGAAGCCGATATTGCTGCGGAGATCAGTTACTGGCACCGCAAGTTCGGCGCTGATGCCGATGCGTTTGAACCGATTGTGGCAAGCGGCGGGCGCGGTGCATTGCCGCATGCGCGTGCTTCTGCAAAAAAATTGAAGAAGGGCGAATTTGTGGTGATGGATTTCGGCTGTCAATATCGCGGCTACCATAGCGACATCACACGAACTGTCGCGGTCGGCCGCCCGACTTCCGAAATGAAAACGATTTACCAAATTGTACTGGATGCACAACAGCGAGCCATTGACCTTGCACAGGAAGGTGTTGCCGCTTGCGCAGTGGATGCTGCGGCACGCACGTACATTAAACAACAAGGTTATGGAAAATATTTTATTCATTCACTCGGTCATGGACTCGGGCTGCATGTGCATGATCCGCTGCGGCTCTCTGCACAGAGTCGATCGATTTTGCAAGCAGGAAATGTTACAACCATAGAACCTGGAATTTATATTCCGGACTCTCTCGGCGTTCGCATTGAAGACGATATCGTCATTCGTCAAAATGGCTGTGATGTCCTCAATCAATCCCCTAAAAATTTATTGGTGTTGTAAGTATGGCTGACGATGGATTTCGAAAAGTTTTAATTATTGCATATTATTTTCCGCCGCTGGGATTAAGCGGCGTGCAGCGAACAATGAAATTTGCAAAATATCTTTCCCAATACGGGTGGAAGCCGACGGTACTCACCATCAATCCTGCCGGATATTTTGCATTCGATGATACGTTGTCGAGGGAAATTGAAGCGGCCGGCGTTCGTGTGGTGCGAACCCATTCGCACGATGTGAACCGATTTTTTACCAAAGAAGTTGCCGTAAAAATGCCGTCGGAACGATCGCGCAAAATTTTACAATACCTCGGCGATTGGTTTTTTATACCCGATACCAAGGTGGGATGGAAGTCGTTTGCCGTCAAAGCCGCAACAGAGTTGTTGGAGCATGAACAATTCGATCTTATCTTTGCAACCGCCCCGCCGCAAACAAGCTTCCTGATCGGCACCGTGTTGAAAAAACGATTTAAACTTCCGTTGGTGGTCGATTATCGGGATTCATGGCTGAACTATCCGTTTAAATATTTTCCGACGCCCCTGCATCGCTTGCTGCACCGGCGGTTGGAAAAACGTGTCATGAAAGCGGCAGATCGCGTAACGGTGACCAATCGGCGTGTGAAAGAAGAATTGCTGCGCCGCTATCCGACCATGAATTACGATGAAGTCATTATTCTATCACAAGGATTTGATCCGGAAGATTTTCCAGCGTTGAATGAAAAACGAACGCGTTCCGCGAAACTGCACATAACGCATGCCGGAACATTTTATGGAGATCGGAATCCTGCAATTTTCTTTCAAGCGCTTTCCAATGTCTTACGGGATAATCCCAAAATGCGCGGCAGGATTGAAGTGCATCTGATCGGTTCCATGCGGAACGAAGAATTGTTGTGGGTGAAAAAATTCGATCTTCAAAATGTCGTCACATTTCATCATTATCTTCCGCATCGCGAGTGTGCGAAGCTGATGTCGGAAGCAGATGCTCTCTGGTTTGTTCTTGATAACGATTATCAGACTCCGGGCAAGCTGTACGAATATTTTGCAACGCGCAGGCCTATTCTGGCATCGGTTGTCGATGGGTACACAAAACAATTGCTGAACGAAAGCGGCGTAGCGCAGTGCGTTCCGTTGAAAGATGTTCGCGCGCATGAACAAGCTCTTCTCGAGTTATTCAAAAAATTTGAGGCGCGGAAGTTGGAACGTACCTCTCAGGAGTTTTTGAATAAATTTAATCGGTTCACGCTGACTGGCGATCTCGCAAGAATTTTTGAATTTCTGATGGACTATGATCGCGGCACCGTTGTCACGAAGAAAGAAACGGTATCATGAAAATTCTTGTTCTTGGCGGAGGCGGACGCGAGCACGCATTGATCTGGAAACTTCACCAGAGCCCTACTGTTAAAAAAATTTACTGCGCACCGGGAAATCCCGGCATTGAACAGTTTGCCGTGTCGGTGCCGCTGAAAGCCAATGACGTTAAAGGATTGTTGAAATTTGCGAAAGAAGAACGAATTGATTTGACGGTCGTCGGTCCCGAACAGCCTCTCGTGGAAGGCGTGGTCGATGCGTTTGAAGAACATGGATTAAAAATATTCGGGCCGAGCAAAGCGGCTGCACAGCTTGAAGGAAGCAAAGTATTTTCGAAAAATTTTATGCAGCGGCACCAAATTCCGACGGCAAAGTATCGTTCGTTTTCAAAAAATGAATTACCGGAAGCGCGGACGTACATCCAGCGCCATCCATTGCCGCTGGTGATTAAAGCGGATGGATTGGCGGCAGGTAAGGGCGTATTGATTTGCAACTCCTTGCCGGAAGCGCAGCAGGCACTCGATGAATTGATGCAGAAAAATATTTTCGGCGCAGCAGGCGATCAAATTGTCGTTGAAGAATTTTTAGAAGGCGAAGAAGCTTCGGTGTTTGTCCTGACCGATGGCGAGCAATTTACAACGCTTGCGCCTGCGCAGGATCACAAACGCATTTTAGATAACGATCTCGGAAAAAATACCGGCGGCATGGGCGCGTACGCTCCGGCACCGGTTGTGACGCTCGATATTTTACAAAAGACCATACAGGAAATCATTCGGCCGACGCTTGATGGAATGAAACAGGAAGGCATGCCGTATCGCGGCTGCTTGTATGTCGGGTTGATGCTGACCGCACAGGGACCGAAGACGCTGGAATACAACTGCCGCTTCGGCGATCCGGAAACGCAGGTCGTTGTGCCGCTCATCGACGGCGATCTTGCAGAAATATTTTTAAGCATCGCCGAACGCCGATTGAAACCTACAACCGTGAAACAGCACAACGCAAGCGCTGTATGCGTGGTGATGGCATCGCAGGGATATCCCGATGCGTATGAAACGGGAAAAGAAATTTTCGGATTGGATCGATTCAAACCGGAAGATGGAACCGTGGTATTTCATGCCGGAACAAAACGTCAAAATAATGCCATCGTTACTGCCGGCGGACGTGTGCTTGGCGTAACGGCTGTCGGTTACAGAAATGAATTGGAAAATACGATTGCGGCGGCATACAAAGTGGTCGAGCAGATTTCTTTCGATGGAGCATATTACCGAAGCGACATCGGGAAAAAAGCGCTTCGTCATCTTTCACAAAATCATTAAATTTTGTGTTGAGATGTTTGGCAAATCGATTAGCATATAGTAAGTTTCGGTTCCAATCTGTTTCGATTTTATTCTGCATTATCATTTCGTGTATTGTTTTTCTTGGATCAATCTGTTCTGCACAAGTTGATTCTTCGATCGATTCAAGCACAAAAAGTATTTTCCAGAATGATTCGATACATCAACAATCCATCTGGACATTCTTTACGCCATCGCTTATTTCGGACGTTCAAACACTTCGAAATTATATTCGCTCAAATCGATTTCAAAACTTACGCAAGCAAAATAACGATCTGAGCGCTGTGGATTTTATTTATTTGAAGTCGCTGGACATAACGGATCACGATATTCAGCGGGCATTGTTTGTTTCATTCCTTTCCGTAATGGATCATCGCACAATTCATATTAAAACTGCGTTTGGCCTTACCATTCCGATGATGCTGACGTTTGAAACAGACAGCGGTTTCATCGCCCGGCTTCGTCATCTTCCCAATAATCTTTATAACGATTCGCCGCGCGGCGTTGCACGCGATCGTGACAAGCTTCAGCATTTTTTTGGATCGGCGTTCCTTTCCTATTTTTCACATCAACCGGATCTTGTTCAAGCGATCGGTGATTTTATCGAATGGGCCGAACCGGGAATGGTTGTCGGCGGAGAAAACGATCCGCGCGATAAGCGTGCCAATTTGCAAGGGGAACAATTCGGAAGAGATTTACTGCTCGTCGATAATTTATTGCCGTCGGATTACTTGACTTTGCCGTACAAAGACCGTAAATAGAAATATCTTCAAACAAAGTATTCAGAACCATGAGGTTGAAATAATTTTTTATGAAAACGATTCTTGTTGTGGATGATGAAAAAGCGATTCGGGAATCGCTGAAAATGATTTTGGAATACGAGCATTATGATGTAGCATTTGCTGAAAACGGCGAGCTTGCCGTCAAACAGCTTGAGCATCTTCGTCCCGACGTGGTGTTGTTGGATGTAAAAATGGCGGGTATGGACGGCATCGAAACGCTCACAAAAATTCGCGAAGTCCATGAAAAACTTCCCGTAATTATGATTTCCGGGCACGGAACGATTGAGACAGCGGTGGAAGCAACAAAACTCGGCGCATTCGATTTTCTTCCAAAGCCACTCGACCGCGATAAATTATTGGTGACCGTTCGCAATGCGATGCAGCAGGCAACGCTTGCCGCAGAAAATGAAACACTGCGCGCGAATGTCGAAGGCCGGTACCGAATTCTCGGAGAAAGCAAAGCAGTCAAAGATATTTTAAACATCATCGATCGCGTTGCGCCGACCGACGCGCGCGTGCTGATCACCGGAGAGAACGGAACTGGAAAAGAATTGGTCGCGCGTGCCGTTCATCGCGGAAGCAAGAGAAACACAAAACAATTTATCGAAGTTAATTGCGCGGCCATTCCGGCGGAGTTGATCGAGTCCGAACTCTTCGGTCACGAAAAAGGCTCGTTCACCGGTGCGACAACGCAGCGCATCGGCAAGTTCGAGCAGGCGGACGGCGGCACATTGTTCTTGGATGAAATCGGCGATATGAGTTTGCAAGCGCAGGCAAAAGTGCTACGTGCGCTGGAAGAAAACACTATCGAACGCGTCGGTGGGAATAAGTTGATTACGGTGAATGTGCGTGTGCTTGCCGCAACGAATAAAAATCTGGAACAGGAAATTGCAAAAGGAAATTTCCGGAAAGATTTATTTCACAGGTTGAATGTCATTCCCATCGTTGTGCCGCCGCTGCGCGACCATGCGGAAGATATTCCGGTTCTTGCTCAGGCGTTTTGCGATGATGTGTGTGTGCACAATGGCATCGCGAAGAAAACGGTTCCGCAAAATGTTGTCGATGCATTAATGCAGCGTACGTGGACGGGCAATGTGCGCGAATTGAAAAATGCTATCGAGCGCCTCGTCATTCTTTCCCCGGGATGCAGTCTCGATGTTTCGTTGTTGGATGTTGCGGGAAGCGGTAGCGAGGTAATGGAGACAAATTTCTTTTCCGCAAAAACGTTTGAAGAATTTAAAGACCGCGCTGAAGCCGCGTTCATTAAGAAGCAACTGGAAATTCATAAATGGAATGTAACAAAAACCGCCGAAGCAATCGATATTCAGCGCAGCCATTTATACACGAAGATGAAACAGTACGGGTTGATGAAGGAAGAGGAATGAGCTCACACAACTTTCCATCACATCATTAATCTTAATTCACGCTTCACCAAATCGAAATAACTTAAATTTATTTTCTTGACTTTTAATAAGTTGTGGTATATATTATACCACAATTGTGGTCGATAAAATACCACAGGACTGAAAGGAGAAATGAGGAATATCTATACATAATTTATAATTGAGATTTAATTATTTAGGAGACACTGCCATGCTGACATTTGGAGAGTTTGTGAAGAATATTCGTACTCAAAAAAACTTAGGACTTAGAGAGTTTTGTATAAAATACAAACATGATCCGAGTAATTGGAGTAAAATAGAAAGAGGTGTTCTATCTCCGCCAAGAAGTCAAGAATTATTAGAAGAGATGGCCGCACAACTTGGACTAAAAAAAGGTGAAAAAGATTGGTACACATTTTTTGATTTAGCATCAATCGCGCAAGGAATTATTCCACAAGACATAATTTCCGATGATATGCTTGCTCAAAAATTACCGGTATTCTTTCGTACTATCCGCGGTGAAAAGCCGACAAAAGAAGATCTAAAAATACTATCTTCACTTTTACGAAAGGAAGGATGATGAATGGATAATCATTTGTCATTCACTGCTCCCAAATTGACAAAATCGGAAATTGGGGAGCAAGCGGACATGTTCAGAGATAAATACTGTAAAGATATTCTCCCGGTACCGATTTCCGATATTATCGAATTTAAATTAGGAATGAATATCGAACCTGTGAAAGAGTTAGCTTCTCGAGGAGATATTGAGGCGCTTCTTCTTGGGACACTTGACACAATAGTAGTAGATAATGATCAATTTCTGGATGAACGATTTCAGAATCGAATGCGTTTTTCTCTTGCACATGAAATCGGTCATTTTGTTTTACATAAAGAAATCATTAAAAAACTTAAACCAGCGAGTCTTCAAAAATGGTTTGATATGATAGATGTCATTAATAATGGCGAATATATTATCATTGAGCAACAAGCGTATGAGTTTGCAGGAAGACTATTAGTTCCGCGGCTTGATCTGATTGATGAATTGAAAGGGAAAAAAGAAATTGTGAATAAATTATTGCATGACCATCCTGAAATTAATGAATCAACACTAATAGAATATTTGAGCAATAATATTTGCAAAAAATTTGGTGTATCCAATCAAGTCATTTCAAAGCGCATAAAAGTTGAAAAGTTATGGCCAATTGAATAGATTACAAATTACTGCCGCGCTTTTGCCGCTTCGAATAAAACCAAACCACCAGCGACGGAAGCATTGAGGGATTCGATGTTTCCGTGCATCGGAATCGAAACAAGGAAATCGCATTTCTCTTTAACAAGTCGCCGCATGCCGCTTCCTTCGCTGCCGATCACGATAGCAATCGCGCCGCGATAATCCTGCTCGTAATATTTTTTTCCGCCGCTCATATCCGTTCCTACAATCCACACGTTTTCTTTTTTCAGCGCATCGATGGCTTGCGCAATGTTGGTCACGCGCGCGATGAGTATGTGCGCGGTGGCGCCCGCGGAAGTTTTTACGACCGTTTGATTCACCGACGCCGCGTGATGCAGAGGAATGATGACGCCATGCACGCCGGCACATTCTGCTGTGCGGATGAGTGCGCCGAGATTATGCGGGTCTTCGATTTCATCCAACACTAAAAGAAATGGCGATTCATTTTTTTTCTGCGCGTGTGCAATAATATCTTCCACGTCGACATATACGTACTCGTTGACAACAGCGAGTACGCCTTGTGTGACAGATTCGCGGGAATATTTTTGAAAATGTTCTTTGTCGATTTCTTTTACGTGAATGCGCTGTTCGCGTGCGAGCTGTTTGATTTGCTGGATTTGTGGCCCCGTTGTTCCATGCAGCAAGAGAATATGATCGATACTCTGGCGCGATTTGAGCGCTTCGAGAATGGGCTGTCTGCCTGCGATGAATTGTTCTTCTGCCATGTTATTGTGATGGCTGTGCTGTTTGACGTGAAAATTTCCACCAGCCGATCGATCCGACGGCGATCAACACGATGGCGATAAGCTGCGCTTCGGACAAACCGAACAGCAGACGCTGATTGATGCGAAGGAACTCGATGCTGAAGCGTTCGAGTCCGGCAAGAACAAGATACAGCATAAATAATTTTCCGACCGGCTGAATATTTTTTCGCAATCGCCAGAGAATAAAAAACATAACGACGCAAATAATCAATTCATAAATCGGTGTCGGGTGACACAAAGTATGATCCGGAACGATGCCGCCGGGAAATTTACCGGTGACTTCCGGAAAATCGCGAAAGGCGATTGAAGGCGGATACGTGCCGTTCGCATAATCTGTTCCCCACGGAAGTGAAGTTGGAAATCCATAATCGCCGTCGCCGGCAAGATGGCAGCCGACACGCGCAATGCCGTAGCCCAGCATCAATGCGGGAGCAATGGCGTCGCCCATCAAAAAGAATCCGAGTTTCTTTTTCTTTCCATAAAAATAAATACAAAGTGTTGCAAGAATAAATCCGCCGTAAAACGTTAAACCGCCGGGGCTGAATGTCATGCCGAATGGGTCTGCAAGAAATTCATTCAGGTTTTCGATCAAATACAAAATTTTCGATCCGGCAACACCTGCAAGAAGAGCAATGATCGTTATATTATTGGCGAAATTTGGGTCGAGCTTGCGTCGTTTGAATTCGTTTGCAAGAACATAACTCGCAATAATAAATCCAACAGCGAGCATCAGACCGTAACCATAGACGGTGATAGTACCAATATGAAATGGGCCAAAATCAAATGGGCCGATATGAAATAGTCGTGGGTACATAATCAATTCACAAAAGGATTATCGTAAATCTACCGGATCAGAGGAAACAAGAATGAATGCATCGGCCGGTTTTTTTCTGATGCGAATATCGGCATGAGTTATTTCCAGCGCAAATTCGTTCACGGTTTTGTCTTGCTTGGTGATGAACAACTTATATGAACCGTACAAATCCGTGTAATCTCGCCTGCCGCGTGCAGGACCCGTTTGCGGAATTAACAACTCTGGCACATGCAATCCCGTAATGCGCAGATGAATATCGTTTGGATGCACGACATCTTCCAACAAAATTTCATATTGAAAGCTGACAAAAATTTTTGTGGTCTGCACAAGAAAGACCACGACGTTTTGCGTTGTCTTTTCGTCGTAATGATGAAAGATATTCAGCTGATAATCGGGATCTTTTTTCTTGCGTGCCATGCATTACCGCAGTGATTGTTCCAGCGAGTCGAGCGAGACCTCTGTTTCTTCGCCGGTTTGCATGTGTTTGAGTTTTGCCGATTTGGAATTCAATTCGCTTTCACCGACCACAACGACGTATTCTGCCTGCTGCCGATTCGCTTCGCGCATTTGCGCTTTGATGCTGCGTGCGAGATAATCGATTTCTGCGCCGATGCCGCTGCGTCGTAATTCCTGCGCTTTTAAAAATGCCCACTGGCGCGATGGCTCATCCAACCCGATGAGAAAAATTTTCGGCGTGGTCGCAATCGCAGTATTTTTTTCAAGTTTTGTTAGAACTATCAGCAGCCGTTCGATGCCTGCGGCAAACCCGACGCCGGGAGTTGATTTGCCGCCGAGTTCTTCGACAAGAATATCGTAGCGTCCGCCGCCGGCGAGAGCATCCTGCGAACCGAGCGCTGTGCTGGTGATTTCAAATGCAGTTTTCGTATAATAATCCAATCCGCGAACTAAACGTCCATCGATTTCATATTTTATTCCGGCTCCATCCAATAACGAACGAACGGTGACGAAATGATTTTTGCATTCATCGCATAAATAATCTTTGATGAGCGGCGCATGAGCGGTAAGCTGCTTGTCGTTTTCATCTTTAGAATCCAGCACTCGCAACGGGTTATTCTCGACACGCAATTGACTATCGTGCGATAATTGATCGAACACTTTTTTTAATTCCGTTTGCAAAATGGTTTTGTAGATCGGTCGGCATTTTTCACATCCGACAGAATTTATTTTTAATGCAAACTGATCGATGCCAAGCTGGCGGTAAATTTCCAGCGGCAATAACATCATTTCAACATCCAACTGCGGCGATGAACCGCCGAGCGATTCCGCACCGAATTGATGAAACTGGCGCAGCCGTCCTGCTTGCGGCCGTTCCTGACGGAACATCGGCCCGATGTAGTACACTTTCACCAACGGATTTTGTTCGCCGAGATTATTTTGAATGTAGGCGCGTAACGCGGAGGCTGTTCCTTCCGGACGAAGCGTAATGCTTTCTTCGCTTCGATCGAGAAACGTGTACATTTCTTTGCTGACAATATCAGTCAACTCGCCGATGCTGCGAGCGAACAGGGAGGTCTGTTCGAAGACCGGCGTACGAATTTCTTTGTAATTGAATGCATGCATCACGCGGCGCACCGTGCTTTCCACGTGCTGCCATGCAGCAACTTCATCCGGAAGAATATCTTTGGTGCCTTTGATAGAACGGAATTTCAAACGATGATCCTTTGCGTACTAAAACCGAAACCGCGACAAACGATGGCGGCGGTGATCTATAAAACTACGAATGGGAATATTAACCCTCGGTGAATGTCGCTTCTTCTTGCTGGAAAATTTCCAAAACGTCCTTCGGCGTTTCTGCTTCTAATAATTTTTTTCGGAAATCTTCTTTATTCATCAATCGCGAAATGCGGCTGAGCAATTTAATGTGCGGGCCAACCATGTTGTCGCGCCCGACAAGGAGAAACACGAGCCGTACCGGCTGGTCGTCCAGCGATTGATAATCGATGGCGTGCGCGGTGACAGCAAAGGCCGCAACGATGTCGCTGACGGCATCGGTTTTCCCATGCGGAATGGCAAAACCCGAGCCAACACCGGTGGACATAATTTTCTCGCGTTCAAAAATTGCCGTGCGCACGCGTTCTTTATCGGTTACTTGCTTTTGTGTTGCGGCAAGTTCGATCAACGCGTTGATCACTTCTTCCTTCGTTGCACCGGGAAGATTCGTTCGAATAACGGATTCGTTCAATATGTCTGTAATTTTCATCAACTACTCCAAGCTAACAAGCCGCTTTAGCGAGTGAAAGAGGTCACTCAGCCAACGCGGCTGTGATAAAGATCAAAGATTTTTTCTCAAATAACAAATGAAAAAACGATCCTATTTTCCTGTCACCCAATGTTTGACCTTCTCTTCATATTCCTGCACTAATTGCTGTGCAGTTTCGGCATTTGCCGATTCAGCGATAATATGAAACACGGGCTTCGCGTGATCGGGATTGATGAGAACCGTTGTGTTGGTGCCAAGATGTTCCGGGGAAAGTTTGACACCTTCCACTAATTCGCGCGGAACATTCTCGGAATCTTCCATGAGTTTTCGCATCACGCGGCCTTTGATGTGCCATGGGCACTGGACTTTTCTTTTTTCGAGGCGAAGACGAATGGTTTCGTGATCAAGATCGCCGAGTTTTTTGTCGGTCTTCGCCATAAATTCAATCAGTTTCGCGATGGAATACATGCCGTCGGAGGCAGATAAAAATTCATTAAAAATAAATCCGCCGCGGGTACCGCCGACAAACCGAAGTTCTTTATCGATGGCAGCTTCCATCAGGGCGAGGTGGCTATTGCGTGTGCGCATGACATCCAGGCCGAATTCTTTTGCAATGATGTCGATCTCGCCGGATGCAGTGATGGGTACCGCAATTTTTTTTAATTCGTTGTTCGCCAATGCTGCGAACTTTACCATCAGTGTCAGTAAACGATCTCCGTCAATGATGCAGCCATGTTCATCGACAGTATAAATTTTTTCAGCGCCGACATCCAGCATGATACCCAGATCATATTTTAACGATGTCACAACGTACGAAAGCTGGCGAAGCGAGTCGTCAAATTCTTGCTTGGTGCGGGTCAGCTTGCGATTATCGAGATACGCATTGAGTGCCAC
Source organism: Bacteroidota bacterium (assembly GCA_035541775.1). GTDB lineage: Bacteria > Bacteroidota > Ignavibacteria > UBA10030 > UBA10030 > DATKMP01. Next base: position 15,558 of record DATKMP010000244.1, read on the forward strand.
GACTTGGACGTTGATATCGCCCAGGATGTTCGGAAAGATGGATGACGCGACACCATTGGAATAATCGATCACTAATTTCAAACCGGCTGCGCGGATCGCCTGTGTGTCTAACGTTTTCAGAAAATGTGCGGTGTACCGTTCTGTCGTTCGTTCGGGGAAGGACAGCGTACCGACCTTATCGAAATGTGCGCGAGCATAATCTTCGCCAAAAAATAATCGTTCGATCGATTTGGATTTGCTGCTGGGTAAATCTTTTCCCTGGGCGTCGAAGAAAATAATGTCCGTCAGATTTTTATCGAACGGCGATTTACGTACGTGAATACCGCCGCGGTTTTGTCCGCTGCCGAGTTCATGGCGAATGATCGGAATCGACGAAGCGCGTAAATCGGCACAATGAATGCCCGCCGACATTAGGCCGGTCATAATAGCACGATTGATCATGCGGGAAACATTGTCGGAATCACGGCTGGTGATTACTGTAGCACCGGCGCCGACAAAAGCGCCGAACGCTGCTCCGAGTTTGGCACTGAATTCCGGCGTGATTTCGACATTGGAAATACCGCTGACACGCGAATCGGTCGTGAATAATTCCCGCAGCCATTTATCTTCCCACACCAAACTGCGCGTTACAATCGAACCTTCTTCGACTTTTTTTTCAGGCCACAGCTTGATATTCGAAAACAATTTGCTGCCTTTGCCGATCGTGCATGAATCGCTGATGAAAACGTTTTCTAAAATGGTCGTATCATCGCCGATGAAACAATTATTGCCGATAACATCGTGCGATATTTCTGTGCGTGTGCCGATGGTTGTCCAGCTCCAGATAATGGAATTGCGCACCACCGCGCCCGGCAATATTTCACAGCCATCGCCAATGACGGAGTTGCTGATCACGGCGCCTTGATGGACACGGCAATTTTTTCCGATGACAATGGTGCCGGTTAAGTGGCGTGGATCGGCTTCGACAATGCTGCCCTTGCCGACGGTGAGATTCTCTCGTTTTTCCCCTTGGATCTTCAATATCACTTCGCCATGCAAAGCATCGGAATGCGCATCTTGATATTCATTCAAACTGCCGATGTCTTTCCAATATCCTTCAGCAATATATCCGTACAGCCCAAGGTTGCGTTCCAGCAATAACGGAAATAAGTTTTTGCTGAAATCGAATTCCTGTTTGTCGGGAATCAATTCTAACACCTCCGGTTCCAAAATATAAATGCCGGTGTTGATAGTGTCGCTGAATACTTCTCCCCACGAGGGTTTCTCAAGAAAGCGCGTTATGGTTCCATCTTCGCGCGTAAGCACGACGCCGTATTGTAACGGGTTCGAGACACGGGTGAGCAAGAGCGTTGCGGTTGCTTTTTTCTGTTCATGAAATTTTATCGCAGCGGTCAGATCGAAATCCGTCAAAACGTCGCCGCTGATTACGATGAAACGTTCGTCTAAAAATTCTTTGGAAAACCGAACGCTGCCGGCGGTACCATAATCTGCCTCTGCTTTTCGGTAGTGCATATTCATTCCCCATGCACTGCCGTCTCCGAAATATGTGGTAATCACATTCGGTTGATAAAACAACGCGGAGACAATGTCTGTAATACCATGAGCTTTCAACAATTCGATAATGTGTTCCATCATCGGCTTGTTGACCATAGGAACCATGGGCTTTGGAATATTGCTGGTCAGTGGGCGTAAACGTGTACCGAAGCCCCCAGCCATTATGACAGCTTTCATAGAGCGTTGTGTCCGATGAAAATATGTGCCTTTGTGTTACTCTGAAATTAGATAAAAAAATTGCGACTCGCAAGCGCTGCCGGACAACAAAGTACTTTGATTTTTGTGGAACATGTTCTCGAACGAATTGGTTGACTTTTCTGGCATTAATTGCTAAATTTAGAACAACTTGAGGGCAACTATAACGACGAAAAGACTTGATGCCATACGTCACACGACTTAACACCGTTCGCTCATGGATCGGCTCATTCACGCTTGTTCAACAACTTGTCGTGTGTGCGGGCATTGCATTGTTTTTCCTCGGGTTGCTGATTTCCGATAGTCCATGGAAAGCAGTGATCTTGTTGCTCTCCGGTGCGCTTGTTGCACTTTCAATCGTCATGCGCATTGGAAAAAAATCGCAATTACAACATTCTGCTTCATCCGAAGTTTCTTTCACGCAGAAGGAGAACGGACAGGATATGAAAAAACTCATCTTTGATGATTTTCAAGCAGCGGGCCAATACAAAATTGATTTTGTTGATGACTCGATGCCCCGCTCGAAGCCGCAAATGCCGAAACCGATGGCGGGACCCATTATGCATGCTCCTGAAAAATCTAGTGCAACAACATTTGATTTGACAGAATTTGTTGATTCACAAGATGCCGATACGACGGAAAACGGCCCGCGTGCGGAATTCAATGTTCTCATCAAGCGTGTTTTGACAGTCGTGAAAGAAGTACATTTTGCGCATACGGTGGCGCTCTTTTGGATTAATCGTGAGAAGCAGCAATTGGTATTAGAAAATCATGTAACCGAAAGCGAAGTCTTTAGCACCCATCAGCGGTTGCCCTTGGGCGGCGATTTGCCAAGCCAAGTCGCCACCGCAGGAAGGCCGCAAATTGTTAATTATGTGAACGCGCTTTCGCAAGCAGAAGTGCTGCCGTATTATGAAGGCAAAGAAGATGTAAAGACGTTTGTCGGCGTGCCGATATTTTATACCGGCCATGTTGAAAAAGAACAAAAGCCGGTTGCCGTGTTGATTATGGATTGCCGCGAAGCAGATGCCTACGGTGCAGAAACCATGACGTCGATGGCGCAAGTTGCGAAGATGATTTCAACACTCATCCGCAGCTATACATCGAAATATGATTTGTTGATCGACTCCGAAGTCTTACGGTCGTTGGGACGAATGCGCGAACGGTTGAGTATGAATTTTTCTGTTCCCGTCGTTACACAGTCGTTGGCCGATGAAGCGTCGCGATTGATACCGTGGGATTATATTACGGTGGTGTTGTATAACGAGGCACGCAATGCTTGGGTTGTACAGCATGTGTTGAACCGTATGAACGACCCATATGTACCGTTACTCAGTGAGGTTGATGCAGAACAAAGTTTAGTGGCGAGCGTCATTCAATCGTCGGCACCGCAAGTGGTGGAAAATGTAAATTTGGCGGACGTGCCGCGGTTCTATCCGGCTGAACGGTGCGATTCCAAAGGTGCATTGTTATTGGTGCCGCTGAATTCCCTGACGCGTTGTTACGGAGTGTTGGTCGTTGAAAGCAAAGATACCAAAGCATATTCTGACGCCGATATGAAGTTAATACAAAAGTTGACGGAAGTTGCGTCGTGGGCATTGGAAGTCTTAAGTCTGACGGAAGTGATGCATAATTTTGTAACGGTCGATGAAGCAACCGGCGTGGCTACCAGAAAATATTTTCTCGATCGCTTGCAGGAAGAAGTAACGCGATCCAATGATTTTAGTGCCGAACTTTCTCTCGTGCTGATTTCGATCGATCACATGGATGAACAGATTGCGAAACATGGAAAAGACACATTCGAATTTGTCCTGCAAAATGTCGGGCGTATGGTCAAATCGTCTGTTCGGTCGTATGACATTGTCGGGCGGTACGATCAGCACGTGTTCGGCGTTGTGTTAATCAATACGACCTCGAATGAAGCATCGTTGTGGGCGGAAAAAATCCGTAAAAATGTCGCCAGCAATATTATGAATATGGAGAACAAAAGTTTTTCTGTCACCGTAAGTGTTGGCGTGGCAGGTGCGCTTGTTGAA